>SCQX01000321.1 GCA_004298545.1 Candidimonas sp.
GCGGCCAGTGCCCACTGTATGCGTTGAGCCACGCGCATGGCGTCGCTTGTTTCGTGAATGTTTTCCAGCAGGAGCGTGAATTCGTCGCCTCCCAGGCGCGCCGCGATATTGCCCGCGGCGGTGGTGTCGGCGCTGACGTTGCGCGCCACCAGATCGTCGCGGCGCACGCAGTTGGCAAGGCGTCGGCCGATTTCGGCGATGAGCACGTCGCCCGCCGCGTGCCCCAGGCTGTCGTTCACTTGCTGGAAGCGGTCGAGGTCGACGTAGAACACCGCGAAGCGGCTGTCGGGCCGGTGATGGCTGTGTTCGAGCAGCAACTGCAAGTGTTCGAGCAGCTTCGCGCGATTGGGCAGTGTCGTAAGCGGGTCGTGGAAGGCCTCGTAGATCAGGCGGCTTCTGACGCGTTGGCGTTCTATCGCCAGCCCCAGCTGCGCGCTGATCTGGTCCAGCGCGCGTAACAGGGGCTCACTGGCTTCGCCCAGTGTGTCGGTGAAGAATTCGAGCAGCGCGGTCACCTTGCCGTGCTCCAGCACGGGAAAGACGAAAGCCGTTCGAAAACCCGCCGCTTGCGCTGCCTGGGCGCGCACGAACCGTTTCTGGCTGGCGATATCGGTCATCCAGACCGGTTTGCGGTGCCTCAGGGCGCGGCCGGGCAGACCGTTGCGCAGGCAGGCGTCCGTGGCCTGTGTCGTGGCGATCTGAAACGGCGCGATGCGCGCTGGTTCCGCACAGTACCAGATGGTTGATGATTCCAGGCTCACGGGTTTTGTCGAATCGCCGCGATCGGCGACGAACAAGTGCCCGGCGGCGCAGTGCAGGTAGTTGCCGATGCCTTTTACAGTCAGTCGCAGAGCGTCTTCGACCGATGCCGCCCCGTAGGCCACCGATACCACGATTTCGATCAGCTCGGCCGCCTGCTGGCGAAAGTGCAGTTGGCGCAGCCTGCGCTCGGCGACGACTTCCGCCCGCTCGCGTAGTTCACGGTCGCGCGCCAGTTGGCGGCGCAGCAGTGTCAGCTCATTTTCCAGGGGGAATCCGTCAGCCATTGAAATCCTGATCGTATGCGTGTCTTTCGGTTCTGTCTGTGCGCAATATGAACGCGCTTCCCGTGCCGCTTCAGAATTTTACGTAGATGAGCCGGGCGGCTGCGGTCGATTGCCCCGGCAGCGGTATGGCCAGCACGTCTTGCGAGGAGAGTACGCTGAACGGTATCCCGGTTTCTCGAAGAGCGGACTTCCCGTCGGCCGCGCCGCCTTCGCTGCCAGTTCCCTGCGTCGACTTGTTGCCGGTACCGGATGCCGATGTGGCGTTCGCCTGCATGCCGTTCAGATTGATGGACTGCATGACGAACGGTGTCATGGAGGGTTGGCAGGTTACGATGGTATTTTCGTTCGGGATCGGCACACCGAAAAAGGATTGCCGCGTCGCGCACGATGACGTAATCGTGATGCTTGCCTGGAAAGCGCCGGTGGCCGCCGCCGCCTGCGTATCGAGGGGCGTGGCGAGCAGAGCCGCGAACGACGCGAGACACAGAATTTTTTGCGTATTCGTATTCATGAATGCGTTAGGACTCCCACACTGTGAACGTATCGATTTCAATACCGTGGGAACCTATTATGATCCCGCTCGAGAGAGCCATCCACCGCCAGCAAGCTTTTTTGTCATACGGGCCACACTCCTCATTTGACGCACCGGTTTCCCTTCAGTTCAATGGCGTGTCACGCCGACCACCGCACCTCGATTTGCTTAGTAGTCCACGGTGATGACCACCGCATCCCGGTAAGCGCCGGGTCGCAGCGCGGTCTGTTGCGGCGGTACCCGGCCGTACACGGTCAGCGACTGGGCCCGCCCGTCGCCGGTATTCGTTTCTCCCAGTGCGTCGGTGTTGCCCCATCGCTGGGCACGCTGGGAATCCTTGTACAGTTCGTAGTCGATGTACGTTCCACCCGGGCCCTTCATGCGCCGCTGGCCGCCCGCGGAGACCGCGTTCTGGCCGTCGCCCAGCAGTACGTAGTACGGCGACCCGTTGCAGGTGACGGAAATCGTCGCGCTCGTGTCGATATTGTGATCCAGCGATGGCACGGCCCCGAAATTCATCTCGGAGGAAGAATTGATCCGACACTCGGCCTGCAGAACGGCGGAGATGTAGAAACCCGTTCCGTTGACGGTGGACATTCTACTTGATGAGCAGCTTGGCGCCGTCCCGGTGTAGGCGATGTAGTCGATTGATATGGGCCAGTTGCCCTTGACGTTCGTATCGTATGTCCCCGCCGGCAGGGACGTTTGCCCGTCCGACCGTACCTGTCCGTAAATCGTCGCCGTCTTTTGCTGGTAGTACTGGCCTTGGCCGAAGCTCAGCACGAAGGGAACGGCACCATGGCTGCCCGGTGCGCTCCCGCTGCCCCACACCTGCGTGTGGGCAGGATCCGAATACATATCGAACGCGAGGCGCGCGCCACTATTACCGCTATTCAATATCAAGTAGCGCGGGGAATACTTGTTCGTGCTCGGATCGGCCGCGAGGTTCACGCAGACAAGAATCGTCTGCCCTGGGTCCGCGCTGCATCCGTACGTGACGGTGGCCATGGCGTCGGTTTCTTGCGTGTCGAGCAGATTGATCGTGCCGAAGGACAAATTGGTCGACCAGACGTTGCAGCTGGGTACCGCCGCCGCCGATCCGCTGAAACCGGCGAGAATCGCCAGGGCGAATAATGGCCCGAGGAAACGCCTCGCGTAACGGAGGATGGCATGGCGCGTCATCTGACACTCTTTGCTTGAGTCGTTCCCGCGTGAGCGGGCAGGGGCAGCGGCCGGCACACCAGCGGACCGATTCGCGGCAGTGTGCCGGCCTTCGCTTCGTAGGCAAACCGCGCGCCGCAATCGGGACCGGCGCCGCGCACCACCAGTTGATTCTCTTTCTTCAGGACTTCCACGTAGAGCTCGCCGTCGTAGCCCACATAGCCGCCCAGGGCAGGGTCGCCGTTCAAGGTTGCGCGGGCGCCCAGCGGCACGTCGGTGCCGTCGGGCTCGCGCAGGATGATCGAGGCGGCGTGGATCCGTTCGATGGAGAACGTCACGTTCACCCCCGAGCCCCGGCGCGGCACGACGTTTTCGTTCACGCCCTTGATGCGCATGTCGGCGGGCAGGTTGGTGGGGTCGATGGAAACCTTGTTGTCCTGGTACGAACGCAGCGTGGGCACGAGCAGCAGTCCGCGGCCGTTCGTGTTGCCCACCAGGCGGTTCTCGTCTTTCACCGGCACGTCGGGAATGTCATCGGTGGAGACGACGGCGAAGCCGTCGTCGATGCGGCGCGAGGCGAAGATGCCGCCCCCCATGGCCACCAATGATCCCGACACGCCGCCGTAGGTGGTCTGGTTGGCTCCGTTGCGCGTAACGCCCAGATTGACGTCGGCATATTGTGTCTGGCGGCTCACCTGCACGCTGGCACTGCGGCTTTGGGCGCCAGCATCCTGCGCCTGGAGGTTCCAGCTCCAGTCGCCCTGGTTCTGCGCCGATTTGGTGAGGCTCACGGTTGCCGTATCCACCCCGTTCGCGCGCACCGCCGAGCTGTAAGCCGAGAGGCCGCGATCGAAATTGAACGTGAGCCCGAGCGATACCGTGCGGTCGGAGCGATTGGCGAGATTCTGATTCGCGCCCAGGCTCACAGTGATCCCGTGGGCGAGCGACTTCGACCACGATATCCCCGCATAGCGCGAAGGTGGCGCGCCCGCTTCGTTGAGCCCCACGTAGTTCAGGCCGAAACTGCCCATCACGCCGGTGTCGAGGCCGATGTATGCGCTGTCGCTGCGGGCAACCGGGATGCTGCCGTACAGGGTGGCGACATCGCGGAAATCGCCCCGCGTGCGCTGGGTGTTCGCCCCCAGGCCGAGCGGGCCGCGCTGCAGCTGGTAGCCGATGGCGTACTGTGAGCCGCTGAGGCCCGCGTAATGGCTTTGCGCCAGCGACGCCGAGGCGGTTCCCCAGGTGCCGAGTGCGAGCTGTGTGCCCAGCCCGCCCATGGTGAGGCCCCGGCTGGTCTCGGCGTGACCCTCCAGTGTGATGGAGTTCGTGATGCCGTGCCGGATGGTGCCGGACACCATGGGCTCCGCGCTGTAGGCGAAGGATCTCAGGCCGTAATCCTTGCGCACGTAGCCTGTTTCGAAGGACCAGTCGGTCAGACCCTTGCGCAGCAGGTTCGTGGTCGAATAAAAGGGAAAGTTCACCGTGGTCTGGCGGCCGAGCGCATCGGTCATGACCACTTGCGCCTGCCCCGCGCCAGTCACCGTGGGCATGATGTTGAGTTGCAGAGGCCCCGCGGGTACTTTACCGCTGTATTGCTGGATGCCGTTGACGTAAAGCTGCACCGAGGAAGGCAGCGCGGCCGTACCGAAGTACGCGGGCAGCGGCGCCGTCGACTGATAGGGCTGCAGGGTGAAGTCGCGGGCGATCTGCAGGCCGCCGATACGGGTCTGGCGCGTCCACGAAAGCGCGTCGGTCAGCGTGTCGCCGAAGCGGACGGTGATCCCCTTGTCCTGCAGCGAGTGTTCGAACGTCGTATCCGTGCGTACCGCACTGTGCCGCCAGCCGGGTTCACCGGGAATGTGCTGCGCCTGCAACAGGTACGAATCGCTGAATACCCCGAAGTCGTTGAACGCCCTCAGTTGAGTGAAGCCGCTGGTGCTGCTGGCGCGGCTGTTCCCGTAGGTGGAGTAGAGGTCGTAGTTCAGCAGCACCCCGGGCGAGGCTCGCGCGACGGTATGCGAGTCGATCTTTTCGCCCAATTTCGTCGTGGCGAGCGCCAGTATTGAAAAGGGCGCGGTGATGCTCAGGCTTTGCAGGCTTGCGTTGTATTTGATCTTGAGGCGCGGGTAGGCGCTCAATGGCGTATCGGGCGGCACACGGCTCAGGTAGCTCGCGCGAAAACCGAGTTGCCGCGCGTGCTCGCGCGAGATGGTGAGCTGGCCGTCGCGGTCGGTGAATTCCGCCAGGTCGGATGCCGTGTTGCCGTTGAGCGTGACAAGCAGGAAAACCGTCGTGCCGCCGCCGTGCGGATTCGGGTCCGCGGCTGCGGAGCTTGCCTTCGACGGTGACTGCGCGGATACTCGCATGGAAAGTGTGATCATCCCAAATAGCGCGAATAGAGCAACTGCGGCGATACTACGGCGTCTTACTGATGGCGGCGATTTGTGCAGTGGTCCTCGACCCATTGGTCAGACTTGAAAAGGTCCCGCCATTTTCGAACAGGCGGGGCGCCCGCCGCAGGTCGAGCCGCAAGTAGGCCCCCGGCAACACGTATCCGGCGAGCCCCGGCACCGCCGCCACCGCCTTGCCTCCCGGGGGGGTGAACGTGATGTCGGCGAGTTGCGCGTGCGCTGTTCCGCTATTGCGCACGACGAGCCAGGCGGTGGCGCCCGACGCCTCCACCCGCCACTGGAGCACGGCTTTGGGCGCGGCGGTGCCGGCGATGAAAACCGGCAGCGAGTAGCGAAAGACGAAGTTCAATCCCACCTTCGGCTCGTTCGCCGGCCTGATGGGCAGTTCGTCCACGAGCAGGCGGTAACACCGCTCGTTGGCCGAGGGTGCCATCGAGTCGCCCACGCGCACCAGGCGGACCAGCTGCTGCCCGTTCGCGGCAACCTGCGCCATGGGCGGACTCGCAACCATGTCTTTGGCGGGGGTGAGTACGTCCTTGCCGTCCGCCTGCGACCAGCGGTAGACCCGGACCTGCGCCTGTAGTACCGCGTCACTCGTGTTGCGCAGCCACACTTCGCCCGATCGTTCCTTGATTGGAATGGTGATGCTGATGGGTGAAATCTGCAGGCCCGCGGCACGCGCCGGGCCTGGCACGAAAAACGCGGCGGCGATACCCAGTGCCGTCAGCGCGCACGTGGCGGCGACTCTGAAGCCGGCGATCAGCCCGCGACGCGAGTCGAGGCGCGCGGGCAATCGATCAGAACTCCTCATCTCCCCGGCCAGCCAGCGGGATCAGTACGTGACGTTGATGTTCACGGTGTCCGAGTAGGTTCCTGCCGGAACGTTCAGGGACGACGTCGTCTTTCCGTAGACGACGTAGGACTGCGCGGCGCCGCTGCCCTCGTTCGACTTCACATTGCCGCCGGAGGTTGCCGTGTTGTTGCCCCATGGCGTTGCGAGGCTTGCGTCCTGGTAGAGCTGGTAGCCGATCGTCTGCTTGATTCCAGAGGCCGACATGGTGCCCGCGCCGTTGTTGGTGGACCCGGTGGCGGCCGACTGCAGGCCGATCGTGTAGGGCGTTTCGTCGGTGCAGGTCACCGAGAAGCCGCCATTGCTCGCGCTCACGGCGCCCGAAGTGGACGCATGGCTCGCGAAGTCGAGCGTGCTGTTGTCCGTGGATACCGCGCAGTTGCTGGTGATGACGATTTGCGCATTCAGCGTTCCGGTGGCGGTGCTGGCCGCCGCCGGTGTCAGCGCGGATGCCGAAAGCAGTACAAGGCCCGAGGCCACGCCAAGTGCATTCAAAAGTTTGTGTGTCGTGCCGATTCTCACAGTTATTCCTTCTCTTTCTTCGAGTTCTGGAATGCTTCCCCCAAAAGAGCCGGACGGCGCTTGCGCCTGTGCACCGTGGGAGAACGTGATACTACCGGCGCCTCGAGGGGATGTGCCGTCTGGTGGCACACGAAGGACGCATGGAAGATACAGCCCATGCGTCAGCCCTGCGAGGTAGAGCGGGAAGGATGATACCTGTGGCGAGCACCATCCGGCAATTCCATTTACATCTAGTTATAATTTTGTATGCAAACCCGCAACAGGATCAGGCGGTGAACCGCCGCACCCAGTCGAGGTAGGCATCAAGGAATTTGCTCAGGAACGCGCGAGTCGCCTCGTTCGCAACCGTTCCGTCGTCCGCGATCATGCCCTCGCTGTAGCGGATGAAAGCCTCGGGCTGCGCCAGCATGTATAGGTCGATGAAGACGCAGATATTGCGCAAGTGTTGCTGGGCGAGGGCGGTTGCCGCCGCCCCGGTCGATGTGCCGATGACCGCGCCCGGCTTGCCGGCAAAGGAATTCGTCCCCCAGGGCCGCGACGCGATGTCG
>SCQX01000322.1 GCA_004298545.1 Candidimonas sp.
GGCGATACCGTGCAGATCGTCCAGCGTTCCGTTGCGCCCGATGCAGGTTTGTGCCGCGTGCCTGGCGGCCGCGCCGGCATCGTCGAACACGGCTTGCGTCAGCGGCGTGGGGAAGAAGCCCGGGCCGATGGCGTTGCACGTGATTCCGTGCGGCGACCATTCCTGCGCGATCGCGCGCGTGAGCTGTACGATGCCGCCTTTGGCGGACCCGTACGGCGCGCTGTTGGAGAATGCGCGGTACGACTGCAGCGATGCGATGTTGATGATGCGCCCCCATCTGTTCGCGCGCATTTCGGGTGCGAGCGCCTGCGTGAGGAAAAGCGGCGCGCCCAGGTGCAGATTGATCTGGCAGCTCCAGGTGGCAGGCGTGATGGTGGCGAACGGTTCCCGCAGGTTCACCCCCGCCGCGTTGACCAGAATATCGATGCGACCGTGGGTTGCCAGCGCCTGCCGGCCAAGCGCGCCCGCGGCCTGCGTGGTCGACAGGTCGCCTTGCAGGTAGTCCGCCGTGATGCCATCGCGCCGCAGGCGCCCGGTGGCCGCCTGGAGTTCCGGCTGGCGCCGGGCCACCAGCACGACATGGGCCCCCGCGGCACCGATGGCGCGCGCGATGGCTTCGCCGATGCCGGAATTCCCGCCAGTGACCAGCGCGCGGCGGCCCGACAGGTCGAAGAGCGCGTGGATTGCGGTTTTATCCATTGTGTAGACCATTGTCAGCCCGGCCGGCGCTATACCGAGACCGGCGTTCCCAGTTCGAATTTCTCGTTCGGGAAGTATTTCTCCAGCCGGTAGTCGGCGGTGCGCGCGTGCGCCTCCATGCCTTCGAGGCGGGAAATCCTGGCCGTGGTGCCGCCGATTTGTTTCGCGGCGGCGCGCGTCATGCGCTGCCACGTGAGGGTCTTCATGAATTTGTGCACGGACAGGCCGCCCGAATAGCGCGCCGCGCCCTTGGTCGGCAGGATGTGGTTCGGGCCGCTGGCCTTGTCGCCGAAGGCGACGGTCGTTTCCTCGCCAAGGAACAGTGAGCCGTAGCACGTCAGGTTCTCCAGCCACCAGTCGAGGTCGGCCGCCTGTACTTCCAGGTGCTCGGGGGCGTAGCGGTCGGCTGTCGCCGCCATTTGTTCGCGCGTGGCGCACAGCACCACCTCGCCGTAGTTGTTCCACGCGGCGCCGGCGGCATCGCGCGCCGTGGGCGGCAGGGCGTCGATCAGCCGCGGTACGAGTTCCATCACGCGGCGCCCCAGTTTCTCGGAGTTGGTGATCAGCCATGCCGGCGATTCGTGGCCGTGTTCGGCCTGCCCGACCAGGTCTCTCGCCACGACCTCCGCGTCGGCGGTGTCGTCGGCGATGACGGCGATTTCCGACGGGCCGGCAAATACGTCGATACCCACCTGACCGTACAGGGTGCGTTTTGCTTCCGCGACGAATTTGTTGCCCGGGCCCACGACGATGTCGGCGGCTTTGCCGGTGAACAGGCCATAGGCGAGCGCCGCGATGGCCTGCACGCCGCCCAGCGTCATGATCACGTCGGCGCCGGCTTTCTTGAGCCCGTACAGGACGTGCGGATGGATACCCCCGCCCCGGTAGGGCGGCGAGCAGGCGATGATGGTCGGCACCCCGGCCGCCTTGGCCGTTGCAACGCTCATGTAGGCCGACGCGATGTGGGCGTAGCGGCCGGTGGGCACGTAGCACCCTGCCACGTTGACGGGGATGACGCGCTGCCCGGCGGTCACGCCGGTGCTCGTTGTTGCTTCGAATTCGCTGAGCGACTGCTTCTGTTTCAGGGCGAATTCGTAGACTTGCGCGGCGGCGAAGTCAATGTCGCGCCGCTGCGCCGCGGGAACTTCGTGGGTGCGCCGCTCGATCTCCTCGTTGGTGACGATGATGTCGTGCTGCCATTTGTCGAGTTTGAGCGCGTAATCGCGCACGGCCGTCTCGCCGTTCTTCTCGATGGCGGTCAGCATTTCATGCACGACGTGCTGCGCGTCGGCCGTTTCGGCGGCATGCGATTTCCGCGCCTGTTTCAGGTAGGTGGTGGTGTTGGTAGTCACTGGTGTGTCCTGGGAAGTACGTGGTTGTGAATCAGGCCGAATGGATTTCCCTCCCGGCCGTGTTTAGCGTTTCATCGGGTTGCCATAGCCGCCCGCGCCTGAGCCTTGTGGGCGTGTCGGACGGCGGGCACATCAATTCGCGTTGTTGGCGAATGCCGATAACGTCGGATCGGCCTCGACCCTCTTGAAGAACTGGTCGATCAGATAGTCCTTCGGGTTCGGTATGGATCGTATGGAACCGTTGCCCTTCATGAATTCCGCGATCTTTGTGAACCATCCGTCGGCTTCGGACGCGCCTTTCGAGCGGTTCATCACCTTGAGCTGATTGGCCAGATCGAACGTGGGGCGGGTGTCGAATTCTTTATTCATGGCGGCCTCTGAAATATTCACGCCGCCTTCGTTATAGAATTTCCCCATCATGGCGACCGCTTCTTTCCTGTGCGCGTTTGCCCATTTCCAGCCGCGTTCGTAAATTGCCAGAAATTTCGCGACATCCTCCGGGTGCTCCTTCGCGTATTCCGCGCGTACCACCAATGCGCCCGGAATGACGACACCCGCGTCCTTTCCAGAGCACAGAATTTTGGCGCCCGTCTTTTCTTCCATGGTATATGTGTTGGGCGCCCACAATCCACCCAGCGTCGCATTTCCGGATGACATGGCGGACATGATCTCCGATTGCCCCATGCTTTTTATGGTGACATCGGCTTTTGTGATGCCGAATTTCTTCAAGCACGACTGCACCGCGTAGTCACCCGTGGAGTTGGCGGTCAGAACGATGGGCTGACCTTTGATGGCCTGTGGATCTTTCGTGTATTCCGCAGCCTTGTCTTTTCTCACCATCAAGTCGTTGGCCGCCGATTCGTCGTTGCTCATGCCGATGAGCTGGATGCCGAAGCGTTGGAACCCGAGAAGGGCGGGGACCGATCCGGTACTTCCAACGTCCCAGGATTTCGACGCCGATGCCGCCATTTGCGGAACGCCAGCCGGGAAGACGCTGAATTTTGGTTTCAATCCAAGCTCTGCCCACCAGCCTTTTTGCGTCGCGATATAAAACGGCAGTGCCCAATAAACCGCCGGTTGATAACTGACTTTTATCTCGGTTAGTGGTTTTGCCTGGCTACCTGGAGCGAATAGCGCCCCGCTGGTCGCGACCAATAGGCCGCACGTGATTGTCTTCCAGGAAATATTAGGCATTTGAACCTCCTTTCATAATCGGATTCGTTGGTTTCCGGAACAAAAAAATTTCAACGATTCGCGGCTTTCCGGTAGCCGCCCCGTTGCCGGGAGTCTGGTAAAGCGCTGGATTCGGTCAGGCGCCATCGGTGGGCGCATCGACTTCCCCTCCGTGTTCTTCCCGCAGTGATTTCCAGATGTGTGTCCGAAGATGCACGAACGATTCAAGGTCCATGACTTCCTCAATTTTGCTGTGGCTATCCCAGTTCTCGTGGTGGCGGATCGTTTTGATGTCCACAGTTTCTTTGATGCTTCCCGGGCTTTTCGTCATGACGATGACCCGGTCGGCCAGAAAGACCGATTCTTCAACGGAGTGCGTGATGAATAGCACGGTCCGCGGGTTTACGCGCGCCAGTTTGACCAGTTCCTCCTGCATGACGACGCGCGTTTGCGCGTCCAGTGCGCCGAACGGTTCGTCCATCAACAGAACGGACGGGTCCAGCGCATAGGCGCGCGCAATGGCCACGCGCTGCTGCATGCCCCCGGATAGCTGGTGTGGGTAGGAATTCTCGCAACCAGTCAGGTTCATGATCTTCAGGTAGTGCGCGATGATCTCTTTGCGCCGCGCCTGTTTCAGGCCTTTCGCCCGCAGGCCGAATTCGATGTTTTCGTAGACGGTTTTCCACGGAAACAGGGCGAACTGCTGGAAGACGACGGCGCGGTCGGGGCCGGGTTGCGTGACGATCTTGTTGGCGACTTTCACGGTGCCCGAGGTCGGGAATTCCAATCCCGCGACCATTCTCATGCAGGTCGTCTTGCCGCACCCCGACGGCCCCACGATGGCTACGAATTCCTGGTCGTTGACGTGGAAATCGATGCTGTCCAAGACCAGCAAGTCGTGGCCGTCACGCTTGAATGTGCGACTGGCGCCGGTGAATTGAATGTCGCTCATTGATTTCGTCTCCGATGGGATGGCTTGCCCTCATTGCCCGCGTTTGATGCGGACTTGCCGTTCGATCAGGCGCAACAGGACATCGATGATCAGGCCGACGACGCCGATCGAGATCATGCCGCTCATGACGATTGCGGTGTCGATGTTGGATTGGCCTTTCACCAGCAAGTAGCCGACACCGCTCGAGGCGACGATCAGTTCGGCGCCGACGAGTGACATCCAGCCGAGCCCGGCCGACACCCGCAACCCGGCGATGATGGAAGGAATGGATCCGGGTAGCAGAACGTCGGTGATGATGCGGAAGTTGGACACGCCAAGCATCCGCGCCGCCTCGATGAATCCCGTCGGGACGTATTTGGCGCCCCGGTAAGAATTGATGAGACACGCCGGGAAGGCGCCGGTGAAAATGATCAGGACGGGGCCACCGATACCCACTCCGAACCACAGCGCGGCAAATGGAACCCACGCGATTGGGGCAACGAAGCGCACGGCGTTGAAGGGTATGCTGACCACGTCGTCCACCCACGAGAACCAGCCCATGGCCAGCCCCAGTGGCACGCCGATCACGGCGGCAAGGCCGAAACCCAGCGCGAACCTGCCCAGGCTGGAGAGGACGTCCGCCTGCAGGGTGTAGCCCGCGAATGGCGTCTGCGTCAGTTCCACGAGCTTTTCCAGCACCGCGACCGGGCTGGGCAGGAATTGGGCCGGCGCGAAGTGCAGGGTGGCCGCCACCTGCCATAGCGCGAAAAAGCCGATCAACGAAAGCGTATTGAGCGCGATGAGTTGCCATTTCGGGATGGCCTGATTTCGTCGTGTTCTCATGATTTCTCCCACCACGGCATCGCCCATTTTTCAATCAGGTCGAGAACGGCGGTCATGAGGCCGCCGCACACCGCGACGGCGACCATCGCCACCAGAATCATGGCTGGATAGATGTCCAGGGAGGCCTGCGTGAGCACGTGGCCCAGTCCGGCGACCGCGCCGATGAGTTCCGCCGCGACCAGCGTCGTCCAGGACGCTTGCAGCGAAAGGCGAAGCCCGGTGAACATGGCGGGCAAGGTTGCCGGGATGACCACTTCGGCGAAGAACGCGTAGCGCCGGATGCCGAGTACGTCCGATGCCTCCAGAAGATACTCGTCGATCGACCGTACGCCGGTGTAGCAGTTGATGACGGCCGGCACGAACGCCGCGAACCAGATCACCATGACTTTTGCGGCGTCGCCGAGCCCGAGCCAGACAATGGCCAGCGGAATCCAGGCGAGTGGGGGGATGGGCCTGATGAGGAGGAAGACCGGGTTGACCAACGCTTCGATGCGTCGGGAATACCCCATGGCGATACCCAGCGGCACACCGACCGCCACGGCCGATGCGAAACCCATCAGCACGAGCCAACTGCTATGCGCGGCGTGCTGGAGCAATGTTGCGTCGGCGTATCCCGAAACGGAGATTTGGGCGAGCGCCTCCCAGGTTTGATCCGGATCCGGGAAGCGTGCCAGATCGACCCATTCGAACGGCCCGGCGGCGAAGTACCAGATGACGCACAAGACCAGAACCGTGAAGATTCCGACTGTGCTGTGACGGGTTAGGCGCATGGGTGGAAAACTCGGCTGCGTGTCTTGTCTGGTGTTGCTTGTGGCGGCCGCGGCTCGGGGCCATTCCGGCCAGAGCTACGCGCCTCAACCAACGGCTGCGGGTGTGATCAGTCCTTCTTGTTTTCCGCGAACGCGGCGTGCGCATTGCCGACGAAATGAAATGAGATCGATAGCAGCATTACTGCCGAGCAGGTGGCGAAACTCGTCAAGAAACCCTTTCTCACGGTTGTCTCCTTGTTTAGTCGTTCTGTAGTCGGTTTGCTCGTTGGTTTTAGCGACGTTCCTTTTTGAAACCGGATGGTAAACGTTTACCATGCAAGGTTATCGGTACACCGATAATTTGTCAACGCCTTTCGTGCCTGTGCCGGGTGGAACGGGAATTCAACGGGGTGGCGCGTGTCCGGTGGTCGTGCCGCCCCGTGTGCGGCGGGAATTTTTCTAGCGTGTTTCGAGTGGCGGGGCGGTCGACCCGCGTACGATCAGTTCCGCTTCGTACGCCATGTGCTTTGGCATGGGTTTCCCAGCCAGGTATGAAATCAGGTAGTCGGCGGCGCCAACGCCCATTTCTATTGCCGGTACGCGAATGGTCGTCAGCGCCGGCGACATATGGGACGAGAGTTCGAAATCGTCGTAGCCGGTGATGGACAAGGTTTGCGGAACCGCGATTTTTCTGGCGATGCACTCGTATACCGCTCCGAATGCCAGAATGTCATTGCCACAGATGACCGCCGTGGGCGGTGTTGGCGCGGACACGAATTTCCGCAGCGCCTGGCGGCCGGCGGCGATGGTATACGGCATCTCTTCGATCTGTTCCTTCTGGAGGGCCATGCCGCGGGCCGCCAGCGCATCCCTCACCCCTTCGAGCCGCTCGGCCGCCCGATCGTTCTTGTCCGTGATGCCAGCGATCACCGCGAGGCGCCGGTGCCCCAGATCCAGAAGGTAGTTCGTCAGCCGGATCATCGCCGCCCGGTTGTCGAAACCGGCGCAAGGCGCGGGGCTGTCCGGGTTGTAAGTCCAGGTGTTGATGTACGGCACATGCTTGCCATCGAGCAGCCGCATCACTTTTTCGTCATGCGCCTCACCCACCAGCACGATGGCATCCACGCCATGCTCGATGAGCGTTTGGGTTTCCGACACCTCGCGCTTCGAATCATAGTGCGTGCTTGCCAGCAGCAGCGTGTATCCGTAGAGGTTCAGCTGATTCTGCAGCGCGTGCAACGCCTGGGCGAATATGGCGTTGTCGATGGTCGGAACGATGGCGCCTATGGCATTGAACTTCTTCGACACCAGATAGCCGGCGGCGCGATAAGGGACGTATTCCAGCCGATCGGCGACGAGGCGAACTTTCTCCACCATGGATGCGCTGACGCGCCCCGGATTGTGTAGCGCCCGGGAAGCGCTGGCGACGGAAACGCCGGCTTCCCGCGCCACATCTTTTATGGTCGCGCGCGATTCGTTCTTTTTCATTGGTGGATTCGTGGGACGCATGATTCCAGACTGGCACTCCAGGTCGAATTGCGTATTTTCACTGCTTGACATGATAGTCTAATATCCGCTAAATTTGGCAAACGTTTTCCATTCGTAATAGTGGTAAATTCTGGCGAGGTGGCGGTTATGGGGGTCGGTTGCGAAAGTGGCTGTGTGGTCGTCACCGGAGGCGCCAGCGGCATAGGCGCGGCCACCGTGAAGAGAATAGTGGCCGGAGGCGGGTGCGCAGTAATTCTGGATGTGAATATCGCACCGGCATCGGGTCTCGCGCAACAGTTTCCCAATAAAGTTTTTCCGTATCGTGCGAACCTTTTGAACGAAGAGGAAGTTCGCGATGTCCATGCCACGGTGGCGGCCGAGTTGCCGCCTATTGTGGGGCTCGTTAACTGTGCCGGCGTTCCGCAGGTCCCGCGCCCAATAGAAGAATACGCGGTCGACGATTGGTCGGCGGTCATCGACTCGCATTTGAAGACCGCCTATATCGCCTGCCGGATAATAGGCGCCGCCATGGCGGAGCGGGGGCGCGGCGCGGTGGTGAACCTGACGTCCGTTCTGGCGTTTCGGTCGGGGCCGGTATTGGCGTATGGGCCGGCGAAGGCCGGCGTCGTCAATCTGACGGAATCTTTGGCGGTACAGTGGGCGAGCCGCGGTCTTCGCGTCAACGCGGTGGCGCCCGGGTGGACAGACACGCCGTTTTTGCGGCGCGGCGACCGGCACGGCAAGCGCGATCTGCAGCCCATTCTCGACGCCACGCCGGTCGGCCGCCTGCTGCGCCCCGAGGAAATCGCCGAGGTCATCTGGTTTCTGCTTTCCCCGCTGTCGAGCGCCGTCACGGGCGTAACCATTCCTTGCGACGGCGGCGTCATCGCCGCCAGCGGCTGGCCGCCTTACGGGGGAATTCCCCGCGCAAGGGTTCCTGCATGAAACGTTACGCCATTGGCGAAGTCCTCGTCCCGGTGAGGTTCGCCGGCGCGATTCTGACCGGAGCACTGATCGACGACGTGATGCGTCGCGTTGAATCCCGCATCTATAGAAAGTGGCGGCGTTAGCGTTCCACTGGGTTGATTCACATGCTCAGAAATCGGCGCGCGTGCCGGCCGATCACGGAGATAAGCAATGACAGCAAATCTTGAGCCCTTGAAGACGGAAACGCCGTGGTGGCGATTGACGGTCACCGATGAGGATGTTCGCGCCGTAGCGCCTGAAAAACTCTTGATCATCCTCGAACAGCTGTTTTTGATCCGGCGATTTGAGGAAAAGTTGCTTGAACTCAGCATCGCCGGAATCCTCCATGGGCCGGCTCATTCCAGTATTGGCCAAGAGGGCGCCTCGGTTGGTGCGATTTCCGCGCTGCGGTCGACGGACAAGATCAACGGCACGCATCGCATGCACCATCAGTTCCTGGCAAAACTGTTGAACCATGCGACCCCCGCGGGTTATTCACCGCTTTCCGCCGGCATTCCCGATGCCATTCAAGAAGTCGTCTACCGTACCTACGCTGAAATTCTCGGGTTGTCGCCGGGGTACTGTGGCGGGCGAGGCGGTTCGATGCACCTGCGCAATCCGGAAGCCGGTGTATACGGTTCGAACGCGATCGTGGGCGGCAACATGTCTCATGCCGTTGGTTATGCGTTTGCGGACAAGATGCGTGGCGTCGATGCGGTATCGGTTGCGTTCTTCGGCGATGGCGCGGTACAAAGCGGCGCCACCTATGAGGCAATGAACCTGGCGGCACTCTACAGCACCCCCACTGTTTTCTTCGTGGAGAATAATTTATACGCGGTCTCCACGCATGTGTCGGAACAGACACGGGAAACGCGTTTGTCCGCCCGAGGCCTGTCTTTGGGCGTTCCGGCAATCGAATTCGACGGGATGAATCCCATTGCCGCGCGCCTCGCCATGCAAGAGGCCTTGAAGCTCATCAAGCGGGATCGAGGGCCGGTGCTGCTGGAAGCGCAGTTGTATCGCTATCGCCACCAATCCGGCCCCTTGCGGGGAAGCGCCTTTGGCTATCGCGACAAGAACGAGGAAGAGGCGTGGATAGCAAGAGATGCGGTGCAAGAATTTCCCAGCCTTCTGGAAAGGCTGGGCGTTGTGAGTAGCAGCGACATCACCGCGTTGTGGCCGCGTGTCGACGGCATTCTCGATCACGCACTGGCTCGGCTGGTGGAACATTATGGCAATGAGAAAAAACAACGCATCTATCCAGCGTTGTGGCCGGATCCGGCAGAGGTCGACCGGGGAATTCGCGGTGACCTGAGTGAACTTGACCCCTATGAAATCAGGGAACTGGAGGACGTGCCGCGCGATGATCTCAAGGAAGCCCAATTCATCGAAGTAATCTCCGACGCGATGCTCAGGAACATGAATCGGTTCGACGATCTGTTCATCCTGGGCGAGGATGTGCATCGGCTCAAGGGAGGTACCGCGGGTGCCACCCGGAATATCGGCAGTCGTTTTCCTGATCGTCTCGTCGGCACGCCGATTTGCGAGAATGGGTTCACGGGGCTTGCCCTGGGTGCCGCGTTGAATGGCCTGCGTCCCGTCGTGGAAATCATGTACCCCGATTTTTCTTTGGTCGCGGCCGACCAGTTGTTCAATCAGATATCAAAAGTCCGCCATATGTTTGGCGGATCGTTTCCGGTGCCGGTCGTCGTGCGCAGCCGCGTCTCGGCGGGAACGGGGTACGGGTCGCAACATTCCATGGATGCGAGCGGCTTGTTTGCGATGTATCCCGGATGGCGTATTGTGGCGCCGTCTCGTCCGTACGACTACATCGGCCTGTTGAACGCGGCCGTGGCCTGCAATGATCCGGTACTGGTCGTCGAGTACAACGATCTCTTCAAGCAACGGGGACTGGTACCGAAAACCGACTGGAACTATATCGTTCCGTTCGGGAAGGCTCGGCTGGCGCGCGCCGGCCTTGACTGCACGATCGTCACCTATGGGTCGATGGTCGACCGGTGCTGCCGCGTCGTGGAAGCGTCTGGAATGAACGTGGAAGTCATCGATCTGCGGACGCTCGATCCTCTCGGGCTGGATTGGGACCTGATCGGGTCAAGTGTGAAGAAAACCAATTGTCTGATGGTAGTGGAACAAACCGCGCGTGGCACCTCGATTGGTTCCCGTATTGTCAGCGATGCCCAGCTGCGGCTCTTCGACTGGCTCGATCATGAAATAGTGCATGTGACGGGAAGCAATGCCGCGCCGGTAGTGTCAGAGGTACTCGAGCGCGCGGCACTGGCGAGCGATGAACAGGTCGGAGACGCGTTGCGCGCAATCCTCAAAGATCGTGGCATCGCGGCACCCCGTCACTGATTTTCGCTTTTGGAGCGATCAAATGAAACTCGTGGATGCGACGTTGCGAATTCATCATACGGCGATTTGCGTCAATGATTTCGAACACGCCAGGGATTTCTATACCCGGTTTTTGGGCTTTCACCTCGAGGGTGAGATGGATCGTCGTGGCGAGCCCACGCTGGGTGAGGTGGTTGGGCTGCCGGGCGCGGTAATCCGCTGGGCAATGCTGCGCCACGGCGCGCATCGCATTGAACTTTTCAAATACTACACGCCGCATGGTGACATGGCGCCCAGGAGGCAGTGCGATTTCGGGTACAGCCATCTCGCGTTCGAGGTTGCCGATGTGGACAGCATCCATCGGCAGGCGATGCAGGCTGGCTACCGATGCAACTCAAGCCCCAAGGTCATGCGAAATGGCCACACTAAAGTGTTTTATCTTCTGGAACCAGAGGGCGCGGTCACCGAGTTCCTGCAGTTCTTGAAGAAGGGGGAAGCCCATTCGCCGCAGGGCGGCGCAAATCACGGAGACGCATGATGGCACCAAGAATCGGTTTCATCGGGCTGGGGACGATGGGCGGGCCGATGGCGGCCCGCCTGGTTGAGAAAGGCTACGCGGTACATGGATTCGACATCGACCGAACGAAGGTCGATGCCCTGGCGGGGACGGGTGGCACTGGGTGTGGAAGCATTCGTGAAGCCTGCGAGCGCGCCGATGTGGTGGCCAGCATATTGCCGCGCGATGCGCATGTGCGGTCGGCCTTGTTGGGTGATGGGGGTGTCCTCGACTGTGCGCGCAGTGGCACACTCGTCATCGAGATGAGCACGATTTCACCGCAGTGCAGTCTCGATGTCGGGCAGCAAATGATCGGTGCCGGGCTACGGTTCATGGATGCCCCGGTGGGGCGCACTCCCGCGGAGGCGAAGACGGGCGAGCTGTTGGTCATGGCCGGCGGGAGTCAGTCCGATTTCGAATCCGCCAGGAACGTTTTTGACGCGCTGGCAACCAAGGTCGTACATGTCGGCCCGCTAGGCAGCGGCATTCGCATGAAGGTCGTGAACAACTATATGTCGATGGTCAGCATGGTCCTGACCGCGGAAACGCTGGTCATGGCCAGAAAAGCGGGTATCGACATTTCCGTTGCGGTGGAAATCCTGCAGAACACCGCGGCCGGGCGTGGACAAATCAACGTCAATTTCCCTAAAAAGGTACTCGCCGGCGACATTTCTCCCGACTTTCCCATCGCCATGGGGCATAAAGACCTTTCGCTGGGCGTCGCATTGGGGCGTGAATTGTTCGTGCCGTTGTTTCTCGGAAGCTCGGCACTGGAACTTTTCGGGACAGCGTGTTCCGCCGGCCGGTCGAATCAGGACTGTACCGCCATGCTGGAGCATCTCGGGTCTCTGGCCGGCATGTCCGGCGGCGTCGCCAATCGGGGGAGCTGAGATGCCGACCACAGAAAAATTCGTTGTTCCCAGAATGGGGGAACCGTTCGATTCCGCGCGAGTTGTTTCGTGGCACAAGAAGCCCGGTGAAGGTTTCAAACGGGGTGAGGTGTTGCTGGAAATAGAAACCGACAAATCGGTGGTCGAAATCCCGGCGGCGGGCGATGGGCGGCTGCTTCACTATCTGGTTGAAGTCGACGGGGTGTTCAGTTCGGTGATGCCGGTGGCCGAGGTTGAGCTCGAGGGGGAACCCCCCGCGCCCGATGGCTCACCCGACCCGGAGGTTGTGGAGACGCGCGCACAGGCGCCTGGCGGGCCGACGGAGGGCGTCCGTGGCTCGCCCGAGCCGTTGCCGGCCCGGCCTGACGCGTCGTTGCCGGCCTCCCCGGTGAAGGGCGAACCCGGGCATCGGGTTTTTTCGACGCCGGTGGCACGTGGCTTGGCGGACGACTATCCGCTGGATCTGACGCGCGTCGCGGGGACCGGACCCAACGGGCGCGTCACGAAAAAAGATGTGCTCGACGCCGTGCGCGGGCAGCCGGCGGGGTCGGCCAGGCCAGTCGCGGCGGGCGTGGAGGCGGGAGGGAAAACGGAACAGCTGGTCTCCACGGGCCATGGTGACTTGAACGTGGTTCGTTGGCCCTGCGGCGCGCCGCGCCCGGCCGCTACCGTGGTTCTGCTCCATGGAATCTTCGGAGATACGAGTACGTGGTCGGGGCTCGCCAGTAATCTGAGCCGAACGGGTTTGGACGCCATGGCCATCGATCTTCCGTGCCATGGCAAGAGCCTGTCGACGGTGACGGACTTGCCCGCCGTCGTGGATTGCCTGGCCGAGGCCATCGAAAAATCTTGTTCGACGCCTATAGTCCTGGTGGGCCATTCTTTCGGCGGAGCGCTTGCCGCGCGCGTTGCGGCGTCCGCGCCGCGACTGGCCGTACGTTCGCTGGTCCTGATTGCGCCCGTTGGTCTGGGTACCGAGATTCAGCAAGCGTTTCTGGATGGTGTGCTGCACGCGTCGACCAACGACGCTTTGGCCAGGGAGCTGCGAAAATTGACGGCTTCAGGCGTCAGCTTGTCCGCCGCGTATCTGGACGAGTTGCGTTTTGCGTTGCGGGGGCGCGCCGAGGCGCTTGGCGAACTGTGTGCGCAGATAAGCTGCTGTGGCGTGCAGCAGATCGATATCGCCCCTGATTTGCAGCGTGTGGTTTGCCCCGCGGCCGTCATTCAAGGCCGTGCCGACGAGATCATTCCGTGGGCTCACGCGTTGAACGCGCCCGAGCACATTGCCGTCTATCTGCCGCGGCATGCCGGGCACATGCCGCAGTGGGATACCGCCAGGCTTGTCGAGAGCGTTATTGCGAGAGAGGCGGCGTGATGCCGTGAATCGCCCCGGGGCGATCACCGCCCCGCCGCGACCACCGTGGAAAAGTAGGCCTTGATCTCGCGCGTGAAGTTGCCCCTGGCGTGGCTCTGCCGCTCCAGCAGCCCCACGTGGCGGGCGACGGGGGCGTTGGGCAGGTCGATGACCTGTAGCCGGCGGTCGTGCGCCCAGTCGACGTTCGCCAGGCGCGGCACGATGGAGCCACCGAAACCCTGGCGC
>SCQX01000030.1 GCA_004298545.1 Candidimonas sp.
GCCATCGAAGCGTTCCGGGCGCCACTATCCATCGATGAAATTCGACAACTGGTTCGCCGTGAAGAGGTCGAATCCCGCCTGATCTGGCGGGATCGATCGGGCTGGCACATGAAGCACGGGCCGTTCACACGGCTGCCCGCGAAGCGCCGGCCGGGCTGGACACTGCTTGCACAGAGCGTCGACCTGCACGACGACGAAACGGCGCGCCTGCGTGAGAAATTCCGATTCATCGCCGATGCGCGGCTCGACGACATCATGATCAGCATCGCCACCGACGGCGGCGGCGTCGGCCCGCATTTCGACAGCTATGACGTATTCCTGCTGCAGGCGGTCGGCAGCCGCCGCTGGCGCATCGGCGCGCAAAAAGACCTGACATTGCGCCCCGGGCTTCCACTGAAGATACTGCGGAACTTCCAGCCGGAGCGGGAATACGTGCTGGGCCCTGGGGATATGTTGTATTTACCCCCGCAGGTGGCTCATGATGGAGTGGCCAGCGGCGACTGCATGACGATTTCAATCGGCTTTCGCGCACCCACGCTTGCGGTGCTGGCGCGCGGGTTGCTGGAAACCGCTGGCGATCAGATTACCGCCAACGCCGGCAACGGCGCGGGGCTTTACGGCGAGCCGCCGCTGCCCGGGCCCGTCTTGACGCGGCGCTTCACCGACGCTGGCGCGCCCCCCGTCACCGCGCCCGCGCGCCTGCCCGACGCGCTGATCCAGGCCGCGCTGCGCGCCGCCGAACGGGTGCGCTTCAACGAAAGGCTCGCGGCCCGCTTCCTGGGCCAATGGCTGACTGAATTGCCATCGGCCGCCGCGTTCGAGCCCGATGCGGCGGCACCGTCGCTCGAGCCCGACCCGCCCGCCATGGGACGCCTGGTTCTGGACCGATGCACGCGCATGATGTATCGCGGGCGCGAACTGTATATCAACGGCAGCGTGGCCGGCCTGCCCGCGACACCGCCACTGCGAACGCTGGCCAACGCGCGCGAGCTGGCGTTCGACGCGCCGCTGGCCGCACGGCTGACAGCGCCCGAACTTCATGCGCTTTCCGCCTGGATGGCGGACGGCTGGCTGCACTACGACGCCGATGGCGTGCCCATGTGATTCGACAGCACGGTGATGATGCGCCGCGCCGTGGGACTTACGTCCTGCTTGCCGTTATTGTCAAGCACCGTCACGACCGACGACGCATCACCCCGCTGTGCGACATGCAGACGATAATGCCCCGGAGCCGCCGTATTCTTGGTGCCGAACAGGCGCCCAAAGAAAGTTTGCTGCTCGATCTTCTGGCCGGTGTCGGTATCCAGGTAGCTGATGAAGTAGTCGCCCGCCGAACGATCGCGATCGGTGACCGTGAACCCGGCGGAATCCAGCGCGACACCGACACGCCGCCACGCCCGGTCGAACGGCTCGGATACCGTCATGTCGGCCTGGCCAACCGTCGTCTGCGCCTTCACGGAAGTCTGTTCGGGGTCGCGTTGCGCATCCGCCACCAGCGCGCGGGCACGGTCTACATTCTCGCCGAGATACACCATGAGGCGCGCGAGCATGGCGGCATTCAGGCCCTGATTTTCCTTGCCGGCAACCCATTTGGAGGTTGAAAAGTCGGAAGAGACCTGTTCCACCATGTGCTGGTGCGTGATGTAAATGTCGGTGTGCCCGTTCGAACGCTCGATGCGCGTGCGGAAGCGATCACGCTCGCCGCTGTCGAACACCTGATCGAGCAGCCCGCCGAGCGCCGACCGTATCCACCCTTCCGGAATCTTGGCGCGGTTTTCGGCCCAGTCGGTCTGGATGAGCCCGGCTTGCGGATCTTGTGAATTGATGGTGAAGCCCTGATCGCCCCAGAATTCCACCACTTTCGGATAAATGTCCTGGGCCGGCTTGTCGACCACCAGCCAGCGCAGGTCACCATCGCGCATCACCTTCATGCCGGCGGTGGTCGGCAGCACATCGCTTTCGGAGGAGCCCTGCGCCTTCGTGGCGGCGAGCCCCTGCGCGTACTTGCTGTAAGTGGCCGCGCCTTCCGGCGCGCGGTACTGCGGATTGCGATTGGCCTGCGTGAGGTCGGGCGGGATGCTCAAAGGCTCGCCCGACACCGTGCTTTTGTAGTTCACCGATTCCTGATCGCTCATGAACTTGTTCAGCGAGCATCCGGAAAGGGCAAGCAGGCTTAGTACCACCGCCACGCGGGCGGCGCGTTTATTCAGGCGCATGATGGTCATTTTTCAGAGTAGCCCTACACTTTTCATGGCATCGCGCACCAAGGCGCGATGCCGTTCGTGCAAAGGTGTGAGCGGGAGCCGATAACCCAGTTCGGTCAACCCGAGTTCGGCGACCGCCCATTTCACGGGGCCGGGGTTCGACTCGACAAACAGGGCCTGGTTCAGCGGCACTAATTTACTGTTGATTTCACGCGCGCGGGCGACATTGCCCGACAACGCCGCCGCGCACAACTCGTGCATGAGCTTCGGCGCCACGTTTGCGGTAACAGAGATATTGCCGCGGCCGCCCAGCAACATGAGCGCCACGGCGGTGGGGTCGTCGCCACTGACCAGCACGAATTCTTCGGGCACACGGCGCAACAGATCGGCGACGCGCGCAATGTTGCCCGTGGCGTCTTTGACGCCGACGATGCCGGGCACCCGCGCCAGCCGCGCAATGGTTTCGTTGGACATGTCCGCCACGGTGCGCCCCGGCACGTTGTACAACACCGTGGGCAAATCCACCGCTTCGGCGACCGCCTTGAAATGCTGGTACAAGCCTTCCTGCGTGGGTTTGTTGTAGTACGGAACCACGGACAACCCGACATCCGCCCCCACGGCCTTGGCGTGGCGCGCCAGGGCGATGGCCTCGCGCGTGGAATTGCCGCCCACCCCGGCAATGATGGGAACGCGGCCCGCCGCATGCTCGACAGCCACGCGAATGAGTTCCGCCTGCTCGTCGACGGTGACGGTTGGCGATTCCCCGGTCGTGCCAACTACCGAGAGTACGTCGGTGCCTTGTTCCACGTGCCAGTCGATCAGGCGCCGATAAGCGTTGAAATCGAGACTGCCGTCGGCATGCATGGGGGTAACCAGGGCAACCATGCTGCCCCGCAAGGAAGGAACCGGTGAACCCGCACTAGCCATGATGGAAAAGGTCTCCTGAAACGCCCGGCACATCTTGCCCACACATCGTCACCCACCGAAGGCACGGCCGCCGCATTCACTTGTCAATCCGCTAGTTTAACGGATTGGCCCGATATTTTATAAGAACCAGCGTATCACCGCCTGGCCAAATGCCAAAAAAGGTGTCAACACGAACCACAACCCGCCGGCGAACATCAGGACGATCAGGATTATCAAGCCATAAGGTTCGATTTTAGAGTAGCGCCAGGCCATGTGGGACGGCAGCAGACTGAAGACGATGCGCCCACCGTCGAGGGGTGGCAGCGGAATGAGATTCAGCGCCATCAGAATCAGATTGACCTGGATGCCCGCTATGGCCATCTGCACCCAGAAATCAAGTGTGCTGGCGCCTGAAGACGCCAACACGCGCAACGAGATGGCCCACAGCACGCCCATCAGCAAGTTGGACGCGGGCCCCGCCAGCGCCACCCACAACATGTCGCGTTTCGGCCGACGCAGGCGGCTCCAGTTGACCGGAACCGGCTTGGCCCACCCGAACAGGATGCCGCCAAGCCCAAGCAGGCGGCTGCCGAAGAGTAGAACCAGCGGCACCACGATGGTGCCCATGACATCGATGTGGCGTATCGGGTTGATGCTCACCCGGCCCGCCTCGTAGGCAGTGGGGTCGCCGAACATGCGGGCGACGTAGCCATGCGCCGCTTCGTGCAGCGTGATGCCGAACAGCACCGGCAGCGCGTAAATGGTAATGGCCTGTATCAGCGAATCCATGGGTTTCCGGTGAAAGACGGCGCGCGGTGGCGCTACGCCGCCAGGCCAAGCCGTGCCAGGTTGCCCTGACCGCGCCGGATGATCTGCGGCAAGGGGCCGGTCAAATCGATCACGGTGGTGGGCATGCGCGGGCACGCGCCGCCGTCGATGACGGCCGCCAGCTGATTTCCGTAGCGCTGATAGATCTCCTGCGCGTCGTTCAGGGGTTCCTCCTCGCCCTCGGGAATGAGGGTGGTCGACATCAGCGACGAGCCGGTCTGCTCGATGAGTTCGAGCGCGATGCGATGATCGGGCACGCGAATGCCGATTGTCTTGCGCGACGGATGCGATACGCGGCGCGGCACTTCCCGCGTTGCCTCGAGAATGAATGTCCATGGGCCTGGCGTGGCCATTTTGAGAAACCGGTACTGCGCGTTGTCGACGCGGGCAAAGTGACTGATTTCCGCCAGGTCGCGGCACAACAGCGTCAGATGATGCCGTTCATCGAGCCCCCGCAACCGCCTCAGCGCATCGGCGGCCGCCTTGTCGTCGAGCCGCGCCAGCACCGCGTAGCTGGAATCGGTCGGCACTGCCACCAGGCCGCCATCGGCAAGCAGCTGGCCCGCTTGCCGAAGCAGGCGCGCCTGCGGGTTCTGCGAATGAACAACGAAAAGCTGAGCCATCGAACACCCCCCAAAAATCATGCGTTCCCAATGCGCCGCGGCCACACTCGGCGGGCCGCTCGACCGGTACGCCACGAACCAGCCCGACAATGCGTCAGCGGCCGAAAGAGGCCACACAAATTACGATCAGCCCCAGAACGAGATTGACGACCATCGACATCCGTATCTGATTTCCCGCGCGCGCGGCAAGTTCCCAATTGCTGGCGACAACCGACCGTTTCAAGCGTGGAAGCGATGCGAAATAGCTGTACAGGAAGACTAGGTTCATGACGCCGCCAAGCCACATCATTGCGCGCAGAGGCGCGCCCACCGGCGCCGCGCCGCCAAGCCCCCCGGCCACGGCCCACACGCCCGTCACCGACAGAACGACGACCGCCAGCCATACCCACACAAAAAAGCGCCCAACCACCACGGCCCAGAGCTGCAATTGACGCTGAGCGTCGAGCAGGCCATTCATGCCCGGCCGCAACACGACGCAGATAAAAAACAGCCCACCCACCCAGATCACCGCCGAGAGTGTATGCAACAGCACGATCAACGCCATGACGGCACCTCGCGAAATTCAACGCCCATGCCTGATGCCCCTGCCTGGTTCATTCGAACATGAGTGCGCGAACTTGTGGAACGAGGCACCGCGTGCCGTTCGCATGCGCGAATCAACCGGATAGTCCACCCTGGCGAGGGCGCCAAACCCATAATCTACCACTCAACGTTCAACGCCAACCGTGGGAACAAGGGGGAAAAACCCCATGGATACCGTGCGAATGCGACACTATGCCAGACGGTGGCGCCACCCTACTGAAAAACAGAGGCGGGCCGAGCACGTTGCCACGTGCTCGGC
>SCQX01000323.1 GCA_004298545.1 Candidimonas sp.
TCCAGGATGACGATCTGGGTAACGATGACCCAGAATTCGGAATGCAGGCGCGCGCCGGTGGCCATGCTGGTGCGCCCTTCCAGGCGCTCGTGCAGCTCCACCGTTCCCTTGAACACCAGGAACAGCCCGCCAACGATCAAAATGAGATCGCGCGCCGAAAACCAGAACGGCCCCCACTGAACGAGCGGCGCGGTGAGCTTGATGAGCCACGACATCACCGCCAGCATGGCCAGGCGCAGCAGCAGCGCAAGCAACAGGCCGGTGACGCGCGCGCGATCGCGCACCGATGGCGGCAGCTTGTCGACCAGGATGGCGATGAAAATCAGGTTGTCTATCCCGAGTACGACCTCGAGGATGATCAGCGTGAACAGCCCGACCCATGCCGCGGGCTCCAGAACCCATTCCATATCAGATTCGGAGGCGGCTCACCATCTGCGCGAACACTTTGGGGCCGGCTGCGAGTATTTCACCACTGGTCAACCATGATTGCTCGCCGCCGAAGTCGGCGACGAGGCCGCCCGCCTCGAGCACCAGAAGCGACCCGGCCGCCACGTCCCAGGGTTTCAGATTGACGCCGCAGAAGCCGTCGCAACGGCCACTGGCGACATACGCCAGATCGAGTACGGTGGAGCCGATCCGGCGCGCGCTGGCGCATTCGGTCAACAAGCCGGCAAAGCGCGGCGGTACGGCGCTGCCGCCCGCCGAACCGGGAACGTGCGCGCACACCAGGGCGTCGCCATAGTGCGTGAGCCCCGACACGCGAATCCGGCGATCGTTCATGTACGCGCCGCCGCCGCGACTGGCGGTGAACAGCTCGTTGCGCGTTGGGTCGTAGACCACCGCCTGCGTCACCTGGCCGCGATGCACCAGCGCGATCGAAACCGAATACATGGGAAACCCATGAATGAAATTGGTCGTGCCGTCGAGCGGGTCGATGATCCACCGGAATTCGGGCTGGACGCCATCCACCGCATCCAGCGCCTGATGCGCGCCCGATTCTTCTCCCAGGAACGCGTGCGCGGGATAGGCGGTGCGCAGGATCTCGATGATGGCTTCTTCCGACGCCCGATCGACCTCGGTGACATAATCGTTGGGACCTTTGCGCGCAACCTGTAGACGATCGAGATCCAGGCTGGCTCGATTGATGATGGCGCCTGCGCGACGTGCCGCCTTGACGGCGGTATTGAGCATGGGATGCATAGATATCCGCGTACACTTTGAATCCGTGTATTTTAAATGACTCGGGCTCCCCCGAACGACCAGAGTTCTTGCGCCGCAATGACACCTCTCGAAACCGCCAATACCCCCCCCGCGAAAAACCTCACGGCAAGCTGCGCCGCTCACCCCACCCCCGATACCGACCCGGACGACACGCACCCCATACACGGATGCCGGGCCGAACCGGCCAGCCCTTTCGAGCGCGTGCGCTTCATCATGGTGGAACCAAGCCACCCAGGCAACGTGGGCGCCGCCGCGCGCGCGATCAAAACCATGGGCTTCGGGTCCCTGTATTTGGTGGCACCGCGGCTTGCGGACGTTACCCATCGCCAGGAGGCGATTGCGCTCGCCAGCGGCGCCAACGACGTGCTGGCGGCGGCGCGCGTGGTGCCAACTCTGGCGCAGGCGCTGGCGCCGGTTTCGCTTGCCTTCGCACTGACGGCGCGGGCGCGCGAACTCGGCCCTCCGGCCTGCGACATCCGTCAGGCTGCAACGCGCGGCAATCGCCACCTGCACGACGAGGCCGACGGCCAGATCGCGGTCGTGCTGGGCACGGAACGCTCGGGTCTCACGAACGACGACATCGCGCAGTGTCAGTACATCTGCCACATCCCGGCAAATCCCGACTACAGCTCGCTCAACGTTGCCCAGGCGCTGCAGCTTGCCGCATGGGAATTTCGCTACGCCCTGGCCATCGACGACGCGCTGCCGCTGCTGCCCACCACGCACGGACACGCGCCGATCGGCGCCAGTCCCGCATCCAACCATGAAGTCCATGATCTGCTCGCCCATTGGGAACGGGCGCTGATCGCCACGGGCTTCCTCGACCCGGCGCATCCGAAAAAACTGATGCCGCGCATGCGCCACTTGTTCATGCGCAGCGCGCTCAGCCACGATGAGGCGGACATGCTGCGCGGTGTGTGCACCGCGATGATCCACTGCGCGGGGAGCCCTGGCAAAGATGCCTGATGATCAGGCGATGAGGCCGTCATCCAGGATGAGCAGCCAGCATCCGCGGCAGTGACTACTTTGCCGCCAGCGGGGCGGGCGCGCCGGCCTGAATCTCGCGCACGGGAATGGGCAGCCGCAGGCCGACACGCCCCAGAACCTCGGGCGCGCGCCGGTACAAATCGAACCGCAAGTCCCAATAGTTGCCGGCCTGCGCCCAGGCGC
>SCQX01000324.1 GCA_004298545.1 Candidimonas sp.
TTCACTGGTACAACCAGCACCGCCTCAAGCTCTCACTTGGCGGGATGAGCCCTGCGGAATACCGCCGGCACCTGGGAATCACAACGTAAACCAGTCCAAGAAATCGTCCGCACCCCCAAGCCGGTTCCCATAATTCAACGGCGTCGGCGCGCCCCGACAGGGCCATGGGCACCAGCCCTGGCACGGTCGTACCCCTAGGATGGATCGATCCCACGTCCAGCCCGCCCACGGTTGCGAAGTATCGGAACATAGCGTAACTGGTCGTGGGCAACGCTGCGGCCACCGTTTTCCCCTTCAGCTCAGCCAGGGTCTCGATCTTGCTGCCTTTGGGGACCACCACCGTGGCCCAGAAGTCGAACACGTTGAAAAGATAAACGGTTTTTACACCCTTTTCGTTTAGCAACGCAACGTCGGCAAGAACCGTTCCACTACCACCAATCAGGCTGGTACCCGCCGCGAAGTCTGTTCGGTACGTGCTTGCTGGCTGCTGCTCGAAAGTGATATCCAGCCCGTTTTTCGTGTCGAAATGCTGGCTTTTTATGATGGGCGCCGTGAAATATCCCAAGGAAGGAACAGGAAGAACCGGTATCGTAAGCTTCGCCACGTCGGCATGTGCCGCCGATGCCGCCATGACGATAGCCGCCGCCGAACACAGGCTTGCAATGAGCGCTTGTCTCATCCTGGTCTCCTAATCCATTTCGCCGCGCCGCGAGCGAATCGTGAGTGGGGATGTGACTTCACCAACGCCACCATCAGCCGCCACACCCGTACCCAACTAACGTTTTTTTGTAGCATATCACAATAACATGTCAATAATCAATGTAAAAAAATACTACCAGAAGGTAACGGCAGCATGCGCGATCGACGGCGACTTCAGTGAAATCAGTAGCGGCGTGTCACGCGGGACTGGTCGCCGCGTCACGTGCGATCGGTGGCGGCGTCATACGCAATTGGTGGCGGCGTCGTGCGGGATCGCCACGCTCCCGTCGCTTATTTATCGACGAAAGCGCGCTCGACGAGATAGTCGCCCATTCGCCCCACGCCGGTCGATGCGACGAAGCCGCGCGCGTCGAGCATCTGGCCGACGTCGGCCAGCATATTGGAACTTCCGCACAGCATGGCGCGATCGACCCGCGCGTCAAGGGCTGGCAGATCCACGTCACTGAACAGACGCCCGGTTTCAATGAGGTGCGTGATCCGTCCCCGATGTCTGAACGGCTCACGCGTGACCGCCGGGTAGTACACGAGCTTCGCGCGCGCGGCATCGCCAAAAAACTCGTTGCGCGGCAACTCGTTCTGGAGGTAGTCGGCGTACGCCAGGTCGCTTGCGAACCTCACGCCATGCACCAGCACAATTTTTTCGAACCGATCGTAGACATCGGGGTCTTTGACGATGCTCAGGAACGGCGCGAGGCCGGTTCCAGTGGCAAACAGATACAGGTGCTTGCCAGGCTTGAGATCGTCGACCAGCAGCGACCCCACCGGCTTGCGGCTGACCAGCACCGAGTCTCCGGCCTTCAGATGCTGCAGACGCGAGGTGAGCGGACCGTTCTTCACCTTGATGCTGAGAAACTCCAGATTCTCTTCGTAGTTCGCGCTGGCAATGCTGTAGGCCCGCGTCAGTGGCTTACCGCCGACCTCTAGGCCCACCATGACGAAGTGGCCGTTATGAAAGCGCAGTGCCGCATCCCGGGTCGTCGTGAACGAGAACAACGTGTCGTTCCAATGGTGGACACTGAGAACCTGTTCGGAATTGAAAGCGGCCATATGGCGGGTGCGGCAAATGCAAAAGGAGAAGTAAGCGGCGCGCCCCCGTACGGACCTCGTCCGCCGACGCGCCAGCCACATTATTCATTTTAACCAACTATCGTTTCAGCTTCTTTTCAGTCCACCAAGTCGGCGTCCGACGCCACGTTGCCCAGATCGAGCGCCTTGTGTTTGCGCGCCAGCGTGTTGCGGCCAATGCCCAGCTGCTGCGCCGCCTCGGCCCGCCGCCCGTGGCTGTGCGAAAGCGCCGTCGCAAATACGGTGCGCTCGAATTCGCGCGTCAGTGCCGCCATCAGCGCCGTTTCCCCGCCGTTCAGACGCCGCAGCACATCCGCGGCCAGCGACGATGTCCACCCGGAACCCGGCGCCGTGGCGCCGCGTGCCCCGCGTTCAGCCGCGCGGCTCGCCGCACCCGCTACCGGCTGTGTGACGCCCGTGTCCTCCACCGACGCCGGGTCGGACACTTCGGGCGGCAAGCCGTCCACGCCGACCGCCTGGCCCGAGGACATCACCGTTATCCATTGGCAGAAATTCTCCAGCTGCCGAATGTTGCCAGGGTAGTCGAACGCGGTCAGCGCCCGCAGCGCGGGCGCATCGAGGCGCCGAACCGGCACGCCCAGTTCCCTTGCGCTGTTCTCGAGGAACAGATCGACCAGGGCGGGTATGTCGCCGCGGCGCTCCCGCAACGGCGGCAGGCGCAGGCGAATGACATTCAGGCGATGGAACAGGTCGGCGCGAAACTGATGCGCCGCAACCCGCTGTTCGAGCGGCTGGTGCGTTGCCGCGACCACGCGCACATTCACCGCCACCGGGGTGGCTCCCCCCACGCGATAGAAGCTGCCCTCGGCCAATACGCGCAGAAGGCGCGTTTGCAGCTCCAGCGGCATGTCGCCGATCTCATCCAGAAACAAAGTGCCTTCATCGGCCGCTTCGAAACGCCCGCGGTGCATCTGCGTGGCGCCGGTGAACGCGCCGCGCTCGTGGCCGAACAGCTCCGCCTCGAGCAGGTCGCGCGGGATGGCCGCGGCGTTGACCGCGACGAACGGCCCGCCGGCACGCGCGCTATGCTCGTGCAGGGCTCTGGCAACCAGTTCCTTGCCCGTTCCCGACTCTCCGGTGATGAGAACGGTGGCCGAAGACGCCGCCAGGCGGCCAATTGCCCGAAAAATATCCTGCATGGCGGGCGACGACGACCGCGCCAAGGGGCGTTTTCCACGTTTCACCGGACGTGGCGCGCACGCCACCGTTTTTTCACCCGTGGGGCGCACCACACCGAAATGGGGCGGTTCGTCATCCCCCCCGGCCTCAAGCAGGCCGCGGCGTATCAATGACACGGCATAACCGACATCGAACGGCTTGGCCAGGTATTCGAACGCGCCGCGCTTGAATGCCGCAACGGTACTGTCCAGGTCGGTATATGCGGTCATGACGATGACGACCAATGCCGGTGCGCGCGCCCTGACCAGATCGAGCAGTGCAAGACCGTCGGGGCCGGGCATCCGGATGTCGGTGACCAGCACCGAAGGCGTGTCGCTCCCCAGCGCCGCCAGTACTTCGCCGCCCGACGCAAAACAGCGGCACGGCACGGCTGCCCGTGCCAATGCCTTCTCGAGCACCCAACGAATGCTTGGGTCATCATCGGCGATCCAGACGGAATTCATGCGCGCTCCAATGACAGAATCAAACGGAATTCCGTATGCCCAGGCCGCGACTCGAATTCCAGCAGGCCCCCCATTTGATGCGCATATGCCTGCGCGATACTCAACCCCAGGCCACTACCGCTGGCGCGCCCCGTCACCAGCGGGTGGAATATTTTTTCGCGCAACCCCCCCGGCACTCCCGGGCCATTGTCGATGACGGACAGTACCAGTCCCAGCGTTCCGGACCGCGTCGGAATCACCGCTCCTCCCCCCACACGGGTGCGCAGGACGATGCGCGCCGCCGGCACCGGGTTTTCCGCGAGCGCCTGGGCGGCATTGCGGACGATGTTCAGCAGCACCTGCAGCAGCCGCGCCGGGTCGCCCTCGAGATCGGGAACGGACACGTCGTAATCCCGTAACAACTGAATGCCCGCGCCAAACTCCGCCGCGATCAGCGTGCGGACACGCTCGCAAATTTCATGAATGTTGAATTTCTCGGTTGCGCCCGGCTGTTCCTGCGACACCAGCAGGCGATCGACCAGCGCACTCAGACGGTCGGCCTCGGCAACGATGACGCGTGTGTATTCGCGCAGCCCGGGGACGTCGAACTCGCTTTCAGCCAGTTGTGCGGCGCCCCGCAGCCCCCCCAGAGGGTTCTTGATTTCGTGCGCCAGATTGCGCAGCGACTCGCGTTGCGCATCCAGCTGCCCGGCCAAAAGCTGCTGGCGCTCCAGCAGCGCCTGGCGCTCGATATGCCGTAGCTCCAACACCGCTCGCCACGGTTGGGCGCGCAGGGGGACAATGACCAGATTCAGCGTCTGCCCGGTGCGCGCACACGCGACAGTCTGACTGACGACACCACGCGCGCCCCGCGCCGCTCGCGCGAAGTGCTCGCGCCACCGCGCGTCGGCGGCAAACCAGGCGTCGCCCGACGTTCCCAGCAGTTGTCGCCGCGACGCGCCCAGCAATTCCTCGGCCGCAAGATTGGCACGACGAACGGCCAGCCCATCATCGAGCAGAAGGACGCCGGTCGCAAGCAGGTCGAGTGGCGTTGAATCCATGTCGATGACGCAGCCCGCACCGGCGCGGCCCGCCCCCCGCCATCAAAGCGAATAATAAAGATCGAATTCGACCGGGTGCGTCGTGACGCGCAGACGCGTGACTTCCGCCATTTTCAAGTCGATATAGGCATCGAGCATGTCGTTGCTGAATACGCCCCCATGCGTCAGGAATTCACGATCGCCGTCCAGCGCGGTAATTGCCTGTTCAAGCGAGGTGCACACGGTGGGGATCCTGGCATCTTCTTCGGGCGGCAGGTCGTACAGATTCTTGTCGGCCGGATCGCCAGGATGGATTTTGTTCTGCACGCCATCCAGACCCGCCATCAGAAGCGCGCTGAAAGCCAGGTACGGATTGGCCAGCGGATCGGGGAAGCGCGTTTCGACCCGGCGCGCCTTGGGGCTGCTCACATAGGGAATGCGGATCGAAGCGGAGCGATTGCGCGCAGAGTAGGCGAGCTTGACGGGTGCTTCGAAGTGCGGCACCAGGCGCTTGTACGAGTTCGTACCCGGGTTGGTCAGCGCGTTGAGCGCGCGCGCGTGTTTGATGATGCCGCCGATGTAGAACAATGCGAACTCGGACAGGCCCGCATAGCCGTTGCCGGCAAACAGGTTCTGGCCATCCTTCCAGACCGACTGGTGCACGTGCATGCCCGAACCGTTGTCGCCGACGATGGGCTTGGGCATGAAGGTGGCCGTCTTCCCATAGACGTGCGCAACATTGTGCACGGTGTACTTCAGAATCTGGTTCCAGTCGGCTCGCTGCACCAGCGTGCTGAATTTGGTGCCGATCTCGAGCTGGCCCGGCGCCGCGACCTCGTGATGATGAACCTCGACCGGCACGCCTTGCTGCTCGAGCAACAGGCACATTTCAGAGCGTATGTCTTGAAAGGAATCGACCGGCGGCACCGGGAAATACCCCCCCTTGACACCCGGGCGATGCCCCTGATTGCCCGACTCGGTATCGATGCCGCGCGACCATGGCGCCTCGTCGGACCGCACCTTCACGAAGCAACCCGACATATTGTCGTCCCAGGTTACCCCATCGAACACGAAGAATTCGGGCTCGGGACCAAAATAAGCCGTATCGCCCAGGCCGCTGGATTTGAGATAAGCTTCCGCGCGGCGCGCGATCGAACGCGGATCGCGGTCATAGCCTTTGAGATCCGACGGCTCGACCACATCACAGGTAAGAATCAGCGTATTTTCATCGCGGAACGGATCCATGCGCGCCGTGTTGGTGTCGGGAATGAGCGCCATGTCCGACGCCTCTATGCCTTTCCAGCCCGGAATCGACGACCCGTCGAACGCCTGCCCCATTTCGAGCTTGTCCTCGTCCACCACATGGGCCGGGACACTGACATGGTGTTCGCGCCCCAGCGTATCGCTGAAGCGAAAGTCGACGAACGCGGCCTCGCGTTCCGCAATCATCTTGAGAATATCGTCGGGGGTGGCCATGCAAACTCCTGAAATGGGAAAATATGAAATATGACACGCGTGGCGGTTCCGTTGCCGAGATACCGCAAAAAGCGGCGCGCCCAACGCCAGCGCGACGCGATCCGACCCGGCGAACGCGCTTCATGCCTCGTGCATCCCTGCAAGCTATAAAGCAATAACCATGCCAATCACCAGCCACGGGATTCAATGCCACCCGCCACACACACGAGCTCTAAAACAGTGCGATGATGCACCAAAATCGTGCATTCATCAAAGCGGATCGGCACACGGCCATCATCACGGCAAAAATTCCGATACAAGGTCGTTCAGGAAACGCCACCCCAGCGGCGTCGCCCGCAGCAGGCGCGGGTCGGATTCCATCAGGCCCTTGGCGCGAACCCGCTCCAGAACCGGCGCGATCGCAAAAATGGACAACCCCGTACGCTGCGGAAACGTCGAGGCTTCAACCCCCTCTTTCAGCCGCAGCGCGTTGAGCATGAATTCGAACGGCAGATCGCGCACACCGAGATTGCGCTGCTCGGCCACGTGGCTGTCGTCGCGCAACGGCGCCTTCGCCATCCATGATTTCGGGCTTTTCAAAACCGCGCGCCGCAGAATGTGGTCATGAAACGACAGCTTTCCGTGCGCCCCCGGGCCAACGCCGAGATAGTCGCCGAACTGCCAGTAATTCGAATTGTGCACGCAGCGCTCACCGGGCCGCGCATACGCCGACACTTCGTAGCGCTGCCAGCCCGCGCTTGCCGTTTCCGTGGCGATGAGTTCCTGCATGTCGGCCGCCAGGTCGCCGTCCGGCACCGCCGGCGGATATTTCGCAAAGACCGTATTCGGCTCCAGGGTCAGGTGGTAAAGCGACAGATGACCCGTGCCGTACGACATGGCGGTGCGCAGATCGTGGGCGCATTCCTCGAGCGATTGGTTCGGTAGCGCGAACATCAGATCGAGATTGACGCGGCCGACGGCATGCTGCGCCAACTCGATCGCCCGCCGCGCCTGCTCGCCATCGTGGATACGCCCCAGCGCGGCCAGCTTGGTGTCGTCGAAGCTCTGGATGCCCAGTGAAATGCGGTTCACGCCGCTGCGCGCATACCCTTCGAAGCGGTCCGCCTCGGCGGTTCCCGGATTGGCCTCGAGGGTGACTTCCGCGTCAGGCAGCACGTTCAGGTAGAGGCGGAACATCGCCAGCATGGCGTCCACCGCCCGTACCGACAGCAGACTGGGGGTGCCGCCGCCAATGAATATGGACACCACCTGACGGCCCCACACCAGCGGCACACTCTGCTCCAGATCAGCCTCCAGCGCCGCCAGATAGGCATCTTCCGGCAAACTGCCGTCCGCCTCATACGAATTGAAATCGCAATACGGGCATTTGCGCACACACCAGGGCACGTGTACGTACAAGGAGAGTGGCGGCTGACTCGTCAGGCGAATAGTGCCCGGCTCGCGTCCGCCGGGGCGGATGCGTACCGGCCCCGTATCTTCCGGAATGACACTCAGTGGCATGATTCAAACTCCATCGTGTTCGCGCAAACCGTCCAGCAGCAGGCGCAGCGCCCGCGCGCGGTGGCTCACACGGTTCTTCTCGGCGGGATCGAGCTCCGCCGCCGTCCGGCCCAAATCGGGCACATAAAAGTACGGATCGTAGCCAAAACCATGGGTGCCGCGCGGCTCCAGCACGATCTCACCGTGCCAGGTCCCCTGCGCGATGAGCGGCAGCGGGTCATCCGCGGCTCGCACATACACCAGAACGGCTACATAAACGGCCGATCGATCCTCATGATCGCGCAGGGCGCCCACCAGGCGACGGTTGTTGGCAGCATCGGATTTTTCGCCGCCGGCCAATACCGCGTAACGTGCCGAATGCACACCCGGCGCGCCGTTCAGGCTACGGACGCACAGCCCCGAATCGTCGGCAAGCGCGGGCAATTTCGCATGCGCGCTGGCGTGGCGCGCCTTGGCCAGCGCGTTCTCGACGAATGTGGGAAACGGCTCCGCCGCCGTCGGAATACTCAGCCACCCTTGCGGCACCATCGTTATTCCAGCGCGCTCGAGAATTGCCGAAAACTCTTTCAGCTTGCCCGAGTTATTGGATGCCAGTACGACGCGCGAATGCGGTACCATCGCGGTGTTATCGAAGTGCAACGTTCAATCGATCGAGTTTAGCGCGTTTGCAGCGCCTTCCTCTGCAATGCCACTAATGTCGCAATGCCCGCGGTGGCCAGATCCAGCAGCCGCTCGAGCATGCCGCGATCGAATGCCTGGCCTTCAGCCGTTCCCTGCACTTCGACGAAGCGGCCAGTGCCGGTCATGACCACATTCATGTCGGTGTCGCTGCCCGAATCCTCGACGTAATCGAGATCCAGCACCGGCCGGCCGCCAACCACCCCCACCGACACCGCCGCGACATTGGCGACGATAGGGTTGGACGTCAGCGCGCCGCATGCCAGCAAAGAGTCGACCGCCAGCGCGGCGGCGACCCACGCGCCGGTTATGCTGGCGCAGCGCGTGCCGCCATCGGCCTGCAGCACGTCGCAGTCGAGCTGCAGCGTGCGCTCACCCAGCGCAGAAAGATCGAAGGCCGCGCGCAGGCTGCGGCCGATGAGCCGCTGTATCTCCTGCGACCGCCCGCTTTGCTTGCCGCGCACCGCCTCGCGCTCGCTGCGGGTGTTCGTGGCGCGCGGCAACATGCCGTACTCGGCGGTCACCCACCCCTGCCGTGCGCCTTTCAGGAACGCGGGCACCCCGTCCAGCACACTCGCATTGCAGAGCACCTGCGTGCCGCCCATTTTGATCAGCACCGACCCCTCGGCGTAACGCGTGAACCCGGTCTCGATCGCCACGGGCCGCAGACCCGAGGCGGCGCGGCCCGGCGGACGGCGAACGATTTCAGCGGTGGCAATCGAAGAATGAGACAAGAAGAGCTCCCTGGAAGGTAGGTTGCCGACCGGACGGCCGACGCTTCAAATTCTCTCACACCGGCTCATTCCACACTGGCTCAGTCCACGCCGGTTTATTCCACACCGGCTCATTCCACACCGGCTCATTCCACGCCGGTGTATTTCACATCGGCCCACTTCACACCGGCCATTTCGCGCCCGCCGGTTCCGTACGGTGCCGCGCCCGCAACCTACAATACACCATCGCGCGCAAGCCACAACGGCGCGGCCACTACAGGATATTCTCAATGATCCGCAGCATGACTGCCTACGGCAGCGCCCGTGTCGAATCGGAAGACGGTGCGCTCAATGTTGAATTCCGAACGGTGAACAACCGCTATCTCGATATCGCCCTGCATCTGCCCGAGGAACTTCGGTTCGTCGAGAGCACGATTCGCGAATCGCTGGGAACAGCCATCACGCGAGGAAAAGTCGACGTGCGCGCGAATTTCGCGAAGGCCCGGCCGGCTCGGAGCACGACACTCGACATCGGCTACCTCCGCTCACTGGCCGAGCAGCTTCTCGCCGCACGATCCATCATTCCCGACCTGCGGCCACCCCGCCTCACCGAAGTACTGACGGCACCGGACGCGTCGAACGGCACCACGCTCGATCCCGACATTTGGATACCCATGTGCCAACAGGCTTGCACGCGCGCACTGGCCGATCTACTGGCGGCACGCGAGCGCGAGGGGCAACGGCTGACCGACATGATGCTCGGCTGTGCGAGCGACATTGCCCGCATAGTCGACCAGATCGAGGGTGATCTCCCGACTATCCAAAGCGACTACCAGGCAAAAATCGGCGCGCGATTGAAGGAAGCATTGGGCGCTGCCAATCCCGATGGGTTCGCCAGCATCAGCGGATCCGAACTTTCCGCACGCATCAGCCAGGAAAGCGTTTTATTCGCACTGCGCATCGACGTTGCCGAAGAGCTTGCCCGGTTGCGTTCACACCTCTGCGAACTGACGCTCGTACTCCATGGCGATGTGGCGGCGACAACCAGGTCGAGACAAGGTGCCGCTGGCGGATCGGGCGGCGGAGCCCGCAAGGGTAGCGCCGGCAAGCGGCTCGACTTCCTGTTTCAGGAAATGAATCGCGAGGCCAACACACTGGGATCGAAAGCCGGCGCCCTGAGCGTCACGCACGGCGCCATCGACCTGAAGCTGCTGATCGAACAGCTGCGCGAGCAGGCCCAGAACCTCGAGTGACGGCGAACATGCGCCACGAACAAGATTCACGGCAGACTCCCGCGGGATCGTGGTCGGCCGCGCGGGCCGTCCGGCACGGCTTGTACGGCTACCCCCACTGACACCCCTGGCTGTATTATTTTGGCTTGGCGGGCGCCCGCGCCATGGGCGCGGCCATACCGGTTGCCACAGTAGAACGTGGACTTGATACACGAACTTAAGTAGCACGTGTAACCGCATAAATATATTGGTATTTCTAAAAAAATTCTGATACCATCTGCCCCATTCCGGCACGCAAGCCTTTCAAATCACAACCCTCATAACTCCCGTACCCGTCATGCATAACTTCTGGAACCGAACTGCGCGCCTAATCCTGTTCTCCTGCATGGCATGCCTGTTCGGCCTCGGCACCACCGCGCAAGGGCAAACCACCGACGCAACGACGACCACCACCCACAAAGCCACGCCGCGCAAGGTCATCACCAGACACCCCACCAGAAAAAAAGTCACCGCCACCAAACACACTCAGCGCGTCAAACACGCCAAGGCGGAAGTCAGGCACGTCAAGACAACGCGTCACGCACGCAAAACCATCAGGCACAAAACCGCCGCCCGCGGTCACATCGTCCACCGCAAGCGCCTGCGCACCACGCACACCGCTCATTCAGAACCCGCCGTATACGAGCCGCCACGCGAAAGCAAGCTTGCCGAACGCATCGACTCCAACGGCGAAATCAATTCGCTCACGCGCCGCACCGCGCTGCGCTCCGAAGCGGTGTTCGTGCAGGATCTCGGCAGTTCCGCCGTGCTGTACTCCAAGAACAGCGACCAGGTCCATCCAATCGCATCCATCTCCAAGCTGATGACGGCAATCGTCATCCTGGAGGCGCACCAGCCCATGGACCAAATCCTGCAAGTCACCGAGGCCGATGTGGACGAACTGCGCCACTCGCGTTCGCGCCTGGCCGTCGGCACCCGCCTCAGCCGCATGGAGCTGCTGCATCTGGCCCTGATGTCCTCAGAGAACCGCGCCGCCCACGCGCTCGCCCGGAACTACCCTGGCGGCATGCCGGCCTTCGTGCGCGCCATGAACGACAAGGCGCGCTCACTTGGCATGCGGCACACGCACTTCATAGAACCAACCGGTCTATCGAGCGACAACGTCTCCACGCCGCGCGACCTGGTCAAATTATTGGTTGCGGCCAGTAAAGAACCCCTGATCCACCGCTTCACCACCGACATCACGCAGCAAGTCACAATCGCCCACGGCCGCACACTGGTCTACAACAATTCCAATAGCCTGGTGCGCAATGCCGACTGGCATATCGAAGTTTCGAAAACCGGCTTCATCAACGAGGCGGGAGAATGCCTGGTCATGCTGGCCAACATCCGTAACCGCCCGATTGCGATCGTTCTGCTCGACTCCACGGGGCGTTACTCACGCATCGGCGACGCCGTGCGGGTACGGCAACTGGTCGAAAAAGAGTTCAACGTCGCCGCACTTTGATCCGGGCATGTGCATTGCCTATCTGGCCATTGAACGCGACCCCGACTGGCCGCTGTTCATCGCCGCCAACCGCGATGAATTCCACGCCCGGGCCAGCCGGCCCGCCGCGCCCTGGCCCGATGCAGCCCATATCATTGCCGGGCGCGACAGCGTTGCGGGCGGCACATGGCTGGGTGTGACGCGTCAGGGCCGCTACGCCTTCCTGACCAACTACCGCGATCCGTCCTCCGTCATGCCGAACGCCCCATCACGCGGCGAGCTGGTCGGCAACTATCTGCTGCGCAATGAATCGCCCGCGAGCTACGCCGCCGCCGTTTCGCGTGTTGCCAGCACCTACAACGGATTCAATCTGATCATCGGCGACGCGCACAGCTGTTTCTACGTCGGCAACCGAACGAACCATCGCGAGCCCCGCGCCCTGGGCCGCGGCAGCCATGTGCTCTCGAACCACCTGCTGGATACCCCGTGGCCCAAGGCCAGACGCTTGCGTCGCGCCATGGACGACCTCGACCTGCGGCAGCTCGACACTTCGCTGGCACCCGCGTTCGCGGCACTGAGGGACAACGCCCGAGCCGAGGATGCCGACTTGCCCGACACCGGCATTTCGCTGGAGCGTGAACGCCTGCTGAGCAGCCCATTCGTCATAAGCGCCGATTACGGTACACGCTGTTCGACCATCGTGGCCATCCATGCCAGCGGCAAAGCGCTTCTGAGCGAAATCAGCTTCGACCGCGACGGAAACACGACGCAGCGCCACGACTGGCCATTCACGATCCGCCCCGACGCCCAGCCTGCGTAGTACGCCCTCGGGGGCGCTCCCCTCAATACCGCCCGGCGGGCGGATCCCACCCTATGAAGTCGTGGCGCCACCGTGGCGGCGCAACCACCGGGCAGCCTTCTAATGCAGCGTGCGGCGCCCGCCGCTTCCGGCGACGGAAGCGCCGGCATCATGGACCTCGAGTTCGCCCAATGCCTCCTTCCAACTGCGCAGCGGCACGCAAGTTTGCAAGCGCAGCACCGCCTGGGCGATCAGCGCCGAATGCAGCTCGTGCCCCACCGAAGACGCCACGTCCAGCGTGGCATCGCCGCGCAGTTCGGCCAGCCGGGCATGAACTTCGCCCACGCGCGCCACGGGTGCCATGACGTCATCGGCGCCGTGCAGGAAATGCAACGTCGTTTCGGGCGGAGCCACCGCGGGCAAGTGAGCATAAACTCCCGAAAAGAACAAAGCCCGCCCCGCCAGGCCCGGCTGGGCAATACAGGCTTCCAACACAAGTGACGCCCCCTGGGAAAACCCTGCCAGTGCCGTGTGTCTGCCCGACAGCCCGTAACGCTGCTGCAGCCCCCGAACCAGCCCGATCAGGGCGGGCACGGCGCCCGCCAACCCAAGTGACGTAACCTGCGGGCTTGCGCTTCCCGGCGTGCCCGCGTCGGACCCGGCGTCGTCGCACGCCATCCAGCCGTACGCATCGTCGCCAACGCGAAATGAGCCATAGGGCAGGACAATGGCAGCCTGGGAAAACGCCTGCCGAATGGCGGAAGCCAGCCCGCGCAGCTGCCTGGGCTCGGACGACTCACCGTGAAACAGCACGAAAAGCTGCGCGGGCGCTGGCATTTCTGGCAAAACGATCAGCGGCTTCGGCGGAAACGGCGAGTGTCTGGACATGAACGGCAAGACTCGAACAATGAAGACCCGCGGTGCAGCGGGAAAGCCGGCGGTCGACGGGAGCCAGCAGCGTCATACTAGCATCATTGCCTGACAGCCAAGTTGCCTGACGGCCAAGCAAGCAGGGCCCGAACGTCGGCGGCGCACAGACCGTGCGTGGAAACGATCGGTGGAAAGGAACGTGACGAGACGAAAAGATGGGACGAGATATATACTGTGTTTTTATACAGTATCATTTACGGGAAAAAACCTGACGTCGATATCTCCCGGGACGATACCCTTCCCCGGATCACGCCACGCCCTCCATCCGCCCATATCCACCCCCATGAATCACGGTAAAGCCTGTGCGCCCGCCCGCTCACCCGCCTGCCCACCCAGCCGTTCACGGGCAGGCCTCATACGCCCCGAAAGCATACATCCGGCCCTTTGGCGGGCAAGCAGTTTCCATACGCCCCAGCAAGCCACGGTTTCCACCGGCTTCGCCCAGCTCGACCGCGAACTGCCCGGCCAGGGTTGGCCCGTGGGGTCGCTCACCGAACTGGCGTACGACCAGCCCGGCATCGGCGAAGTCAATCTGCTTCGACCCGCCATGAACCAACTCACCGAACGGCACATCGTACTGGTGCATCCACCCGGGGAACCTTGTATCCATTGCTGCGTCAACTGGCAAATCGATTGGCGCCGGCTACTGCTGATCGCCCCCCGCTCCGCGGATGACGCGCTGTGGGCGGCGGAACAGATTCTGCGCCACGACAGCCGCGCGATACTGCTGTGCTGGGCCAGTCTGGTTCCAGCGGCGGCGCTGCGCCGCCTGCATCTCGCCGCGCGCGACGGCGGTTCACTGTTTTTCCTGCTGCGGCCCGCGTCCACCCTGCGGCAGCCAAGCATCGCCCCGCTGCGCCTGCGCCTGCGTCCCACGGCGCAAGGGCTTGCGCTTTCCATCGCCAAACGCCAGGGGCCCACATGCAATACCCCGGTGTCCATCCCGCTCTACCCTCACTCCCGGGGGATCGATCATGTCTCTCTGGATTTGCCTGGCCTTCCCCACCCTCGGTCTGGACGCCCTCATTCCAGGTTGGCGAAATAGCATCCCGCTGGCGGCCACACTACGCAAAGGCCAAATCGACACATGCTCCGCGCAGGCCCGGCGCCTGGGCGTGCGGCCAGGCCAGCGGCGCGGCACCGCCCTGGCCCTGGCTCCCGAGATCACGTTGCTGGAAGACGATTCAGCCGCCCGCTCCGCCCTGCTGCGGCGAATTGCCGCAAGCCTGCAGCAATATACCCCCAACGTGGCGGCATGTGGCCATGACGCCCTGGCGCTCGACGTGGGCGCCAGCCTCAGCTTGTTCCACGGGCCACGCACCCTATGGCGAACGCTGCTGCGCACAACACGCAGCCTCATCCCCCGATTCACGGCCGGCATGGCGCCCACGGCACAGGGGGCGCTGCTGCTCGCGCTGTGCGAACCCCCGCGGCATCGCCGCGCATTGCGGCTCGAAACCCTGGCGCGGCTGCTCGACGCGCTGCCCGTAAGCAATCTACAGGCCGCGGCACCTTACCTTGGCTGGCTCGAAGGAATAGGCTGCACCACATTGGAACAACTGCGCAAGCTTCCCCGAAAGGGGCTGCGGCAACGCGCCGGCGCCGAACTGACCGGAAGCCTGGACGCCGCTTACGGACAAGCGCCGGAGTTTTTCCCCTGGCTCGAAGCGCCCGATCTTTTTTGCCGCCATATTGAAACCGACCGCATCGAACATCTCCACGCCATCCTGGCCGCCGTGACACAACTGGTGGAAGCGCTGTGTCTGTGGCTGCAGGCCAGAAACGCCGCCACCCAGACGCTGGAACTGCGCTTCTTCCACGAAAGGGGGCGCGGTGCGGGGGCGCCCACGGCGCTGACCGTCGAACTGGCCCGCCCCTGCTGGCAAGCCGACGAATTCCTCCACCTGCTTGACGAACACCTGCGGCGCATGGATCCCCTGCCTTCGGTCGTCGGCATATCGCTGGCCATCCCGCGGTTCGACACCAGGCTGCAACCGGAAGCGAACCTGTTCCCCGAATTTCGGCCCTCGCACGATGAAGACCAACGGCTGCTCGATCTGCTGTGCGCCCGCCTGGGGCCCGATCACGTGCGGCGCGCGGTCCCGGCGGCCAGCTACTTGCCCGAGAAAGCCAACCGCTGGCTACCCGCCACCGGTCAGGCAGGCTACGCGCCCCACCCTGCCCCAATCGCCACGCCCGAGGCCCGTCCCTTCTGGCTTCTCGCGCCGATTCCACTCGGCTCATCCAGCGGGCGCCCTGTATACAAGGGCGCGGAACTCCACCTGCTGCGTGGCCCCGAGCGCCTGGCAAGCGGCTGGTGGACCAGTGCGGGGCACGAATGTCGCGACTACTTCATCGCCCAGGATGAACGCGCCATCCGCTACTGGATATACCGCCACATCGATTCATCCGGAGGCGGCTGGTTCCTGCACGGCCTGTACGGATAACCGCGCCAACACACCATCATGTCGCCCCCCGCCCCCACTTCTCCCACCCCGCCGCATTACGCGGAACTCGACTGCCTGTCGAATTTTTCCTTCCTGAAAGGCGCATCACACCCCGAAGAACTGGTCACCCGCGCCACCGAACTCGGCTACGACGCATTGGCGCTGGCCGACGAGTGTTCGCTGGCCGGTATCGTGCGGGCCTGGGTGGAAGCCCGCTCCCGCCACTTCAAGCTGATCATCGGAAGCCGCTTCCAGCTCGCGGCCGGCACCTCTTGCCCCGCGGCCCGCACCGAAGACACGGCCTACACGGACAACACCGGCGACGACCCGCACATCATCGTCCTCGCACGCAACTTGAACGGCTACGGCAACCTGTCGGAATTCATCACGCTCGGCCGAATGTCCAGCCCAAAGGGAACCTACGTCGCCAGCTTTGATCTTCTGCGTCACCCACCAAACGACCACGCACACCTGCAAGGGTTGCCGGACTGCCTGGTCATTTTCCGGCCACGCCACGGCATCGGCCCAAAGGCCCTGTGGACGCAAATGGAATCTCTGCGCTCCTTATTCGCCGGGCGGCTCTGGCTGGGGCTGGCTCTGCATCGCCGGGACGACGACGCACAACACCGCGCCACACTCGAACTGGCCAGCCAGATGTATTCCGTGCCGCTGGTCGCCATCGGCGGTGTGGAAATGCATACGCGGGCCCGCCAGCCACTGCACGACACACTGGCCGCCATCCGCCTCAAAACGCCCATTCATGATTG
>SCQX01000325.1 GCA_004298545.1 Candidimonas sp.
CGCGGCGGTACCGTAGATGAAGAAGTCATACCATTCAATGATCGTGCCCAAAGCCGCGGCGAACGCAACATTGGAAGGGGACACCGAGGCTCCTGCAGGGAGGCTTTTCTGAATCATTTCAGCGCCCCTTCGTTCGAAAACGATTCGGAGCTTGCCGCTGCGCCCCTTCGGTGGACGACGAGTTGATGGGGCGCGCGCGACGGCGTGTGGTATGGATCCCTGTCGTCGGTCACTGGGTGGGCAATCGTTTCGCAAAGGAAGAAGTCGCACCATTTGATGGTTGCTTCGAAAGGTGGGATAGCGACCACTCCCCTACGGGGATGTTTGTCGATATTGGACCCATACATGGTTGTCTCCTTGAATTTTCACTGGTCTTTTTACGTTTTATTGCGATGTTCGCTTCGCCTCTTCCAGAACGAAATCCGCTGCCCGTTCGACGATCATCACGACTGACACGCTGGTAGCCCCATGGCTATCGGCACGCGTGACTTGTCATCGGTATGCGTGTTCCATGATATTTTTTTCCAATACTGCTGCAAGTCATAATCACCGCTGGCCAGATAAATGGAACACTTAGTTCCATTCTCGTTTCAGTATTGGATATTGTGAACGGTGGGGAGGCACCTAAAATTTAGGCGGAAGCGTGAGCCTCGATCGCCGCGGACGAAGCGGTGGATCCGAAGTACAAGCAGCACATCGCGGCACGCGTAAAGACGATGCCACGCGGGTAGGCGGTAGAAGGCGCCGCGCATCCCCCTTTTGCCACGACTGAAGGGTGAGCGACGCGATGATTGGCAGCCAATCGGCTCGGCACCGATCAACCCGGTAACGCGAGTGAATGTTCAAGCGCCCGACACCTTGCGGTCGACGGCGGCCTTGCGCAACGCCGAATCGCGTGTGGCCAGCGGCAGGGACAGGCGCAGGGCGAGTTCCAGGTAGGTTGCGTCATAAGGCGTGAGGTCATGTCGCCCAGCCAGGCGCAGTGTGTCGTTCCAGGCAAAATTCGCGGTATCGGGATCCATCTGGATATTGAGCAGTGCCAGATTGGCGAGCGACGCATCGCGGAAAGCCGTGTCGATACGGTGGCGGCGCACCGCCATCTGTAAACTATTCGCGACCTCTAGTGGCCAGAGGCTCGGCACCCACGCGCGGCTTTGTACGATTCTATTTAGCGTGGAATGATCCGATTTCTCGCATAGGTTCATCGCTCACTCAGCTGAGCGTCTTCCAAATGGATTCACCCAGCGTCGACGCTGCGCGTGTCAGGCCCGCGCGTGGTTGAACGCCAGGTCGAGAATATCGAAGTTGCGCAGGCGGCGGTGGGGGTCGACGCCGCGCACCGGCCGGTTCAGGAGCATCGGCACGATCTGCTCGGACAGCCCGCCGTGTGACCTGAGCGGCTGTTTCAGGCCCGAGAGGTCGTGGCGCTCGCGGGCGGTGCCAAGCACGTACGATTTCTGTGAAATCACCACCACGTCGCCCATGCGGTCGGGCGGCAGCTCGAACCATTTGCAGGCGTCGTCGCGTCCGATGGCAAGCTGGACGCCACGCACGGAAACGAGCCTGGCGATGACGCGGTTCGCCGCCTCGTGGCTGGGAAGATAGACAGTGGCGAATGACCCCAACGCGCCATGGTGAGCGACGTAGGGGTCGGTGATGGGCAGGATGACGCGCGCCGTGCCCTTGCCCAGATAGTCGTCCAGCAGCGTTTGCAGGTAAATGACGTTGGGCGCGCCGTGCTGGTCGTGCTTGGCGTTCATGCCGTGGTCGGCCGTCAGCGCGACCACCGCGCCCAACGCATCGAGCCGACGCAGGTATTCGTCCATCATCGCGCAGAAGGCATCGGCCTCGGCGGTGCCTGGTGCGAATTTGTGCTGCACGTAGTCCGTGGTGGACAGGTACATCAGGTCGGGCCGTTGCGTCTCGAGCAGCCGCACGCCGGCGGCAAAGACGAATTCCGACAGCTCGGCGCCGTAGACGTCGGGAACGGGCATTCCCACCAGATCGAGCACGTTTTCGATTCCGTGCGTGGCCAGGCGCGCCTCGTCCGCCTTTTCCGCCGAGAAGCACACGCCTTGCAGATCCTTGCCCAGTAGCCGACGCAGCTTGTCCTTGGCGGTGACGACCGCCACTTTCGCGCCGCTATCGGCGAATGCGGCGAATATCGTACCGGCCCGCAGATATTTAGGGTTGTTCATCATGACCTCGGCGCCAGCCTCCTTGTCGTAGAAAAAGTTGCCGCAAATGCCGTGTACGGAGGGAGGGCGTCCGGTGGCGATGGAAATGTTGTTCGGATTGGTGAAGGCGGGAATGACGCACTCCGCCCGCAGTGACGACGGGCCTTGCAGCAGGCCGCTGATGAAGGGCGCGGTGCCGCTCGCCGCGGCTTGTTCGAGATAATCGATTTCGCACCCGTCGACACAAATTGCCACGACGGGGGCCGTGCCGCGCTGGTAGGTGCGGCCATTGACGGAGATGTTGCCTGCGCTTGCGTTGCTGGCGCCCACGATACCAAGTCCTCAAAGGGTGTCGTTGCGTTTTGCGGTGTCGTTCAGGACGACGTCGCGCAGACGGTGCTGGCTTTCGGTCGCATGCTCGAAAAGCAGGCGGGCGGCGCGTTTCTGATCGTGATTTCCCAGCGCCGCTACGATTTCCGCGTGCTCACGGATCGAAATCTGAAAGCTGTCTTGAGATCGCGCCAGGGCCTGGCGGCGGTAAAGGTGCAATTCCTTGACGACTCGCCGATAGGTGGCGAGCAATGTCTGATTGCCGGTGAACGAAGCCAGCGTGTCGTGAAATTTGAAATTGAGGGGATAATAGGTGTCCACGTCGCGTTTGCGCGCCGCTTCCTCCATCGCGTTGATCAGGCCGTGGAGCTGCTTGACCTGGTCTTTGGTGATGCGCTGCGCGGCAAGCCGCCCGATCATCTCGTCCAGCCCCGCGCGCAGCTCGTAGATCTCGTCGGCTTCCTCGACCGAGACTTGGCGCACCGACACGCCGCGGTTCTTTTCGATGCGCACCAGCCCCTCTTGGCTAAGCGCCCGGAAGGCCTCGCGCACGGGGCCGCGGCTGACCTTGAGGCGTTCGGCGATTGCCGCCTCACCCAGTTTGTCGTTAGGATTGAATTCTCCGGCGAGAATGAGCCGTTCCACTTCCATCTGGATGATCGTTGCCAGTGATTCGTTGCGCAGCAGCGAGATGGCTTCGGTGGGGTTTTGAGTCATGATCGGCGGAAGATTGGTAGTGGGTTGGTTGACGGTTGATATTAGAGCGCATGATATGTAGATTGTCAGCATAATACAATGTTCAATCAATAATTGATCGGAGGATGTCAACATGACCGCACCGTTTCAGTACAACCGCCTTTCCGCGGACGATGCCGCGCTGCTGCTGGTGGACCACCAGGCGGGGCTCATTTCATTGGTACAGGATTTCTCGCCCGGCGAGTTCAAGAATGGCGTTCTGGCGACCGCGGCTTTCGGTAAATACTTTAAGCTGCCAACCATCCTGACCACGAGTTTCGAGACTGGCCCGAATGGCCCGATCGTGCCCGAGCTGAAGGCGATGTTTCCAAAGGCCCCCTTCATTGCGCGCCCGGGGGCAGATCAGCGCCTGGGACAATGAAGATTTCGTCAATGCGGTCAAGAAGACCGGGCGCAAGCAGCTCGTCATCGCGGGCGTTGTGACCGAAGTCTGTGTGGCGTTTCCGGCACTTGCCGCGCGCGCGGCCGGCTACGAGGTCTTCGTGGTGACCGACGCGTCGGGCACGTTCAACCAGACCACGCGCGATGCTGCGTGGATGCGCATGCAGGCGGCCGGTGTCCAACTCATCACCTGGTTCGCCATGGCGTGCGAGCTTGGCCGCGACTGGCGTAACGATATCGAGGGCCTGGGCAAGCTCTTCACCGATTACATTCCCAACTATCGCCTGCTGATGTCGAGCTACCTCGCTTTGACGACGGGTAAGAAGAGTCAGTAAAAGATCAGCTCTTTCATCATTACCGGGGTAGATCGACGATCTTTGGGCAATAGGGAAGAACAAGGGCTTACAGACCGAGACCTGTAAGCCCTTGATGATGCTGGTCGGGACGGCGGGATTCGAACTCGCGACCCCTTGCACCCCATGCAAGTGCGCTACCAGGCTGCGCTACGCCCCGTAATCTTTGAAGCCGGCCCCGCAACGCG
>SCQX01000326.1 GCA_004298545.1 Candidimonas sp.
ATGCGCCGGGCGGCCACGTTCAGATCGACCGCACCGCCTGAAAACAGCAGCGTGGTTCGAACATTCGCGCGCAACGCGGGCGGCAGGGTGACCTCGCGCGCCAACGGGATGGCTTTGCCGGCAATCCACGGACGGTCCACGTTCTCGGTCACTTGCCGTTCCCCCTTCCCCGACACCGCGCGCGCAAACGCGGCGTGCTCGGCCGCGATGTCGGCGCGCGCGCGATCGGCGGAGCGCTCCACCTTCAGAATGTCGCGCGCGAGGGAACACGAGGCAAGCTCCATGCAAACGGCAACGACCGCCCACGCGCGAAACGGCAGACTCATGACGGTTCCACGCTACGGCGCGCCCGGTCGCAAATCTGGGCGTATGGAACCACCCGCACGACTTTGTTGGAATAGAAGCAAGGTCGCAGCGGTCGGTCGCTAAGCTCGGTCGCGGCCAGAAGCGCCTGCACGGAAGACTTGAACCCCGGTTCGAAATGGGCCGCGGCAACGATGGGGACATCCACATCGACCGCCCAATGCTCGACACCGAAGGTCCACCCGGCCACTTTGGCCCAGCGCCCCAGCGCCCGGCGAATGTTCCCATCCCTCGGGCTGACTTCGAACGGCGGCTGCGCGCCGGCCGGCGACACCGTGGGCAATGCCGCGGTGGAATCGCTTCTTCCGGGCGACGAGCCTGGCGCGAAAAGCGCGCCAGGCGTGGCCGAAACGGGGGGAATACGGGGCACGCGCCGACTAGTCTCGGCGGATTGTCCAATTCCCCTGGCGGACGCCCCGCGCCGTTGCGGATCGGCGCCAACAGAACTACCCTTGGCAATGATTCCCCCCTTGCCGACGACTTTCTCGGCAGATGCGCCAGGCGCGGAGGATTCATTCAGGAAGCCTCCACGGGCGGTACCGGTGGGGCGAACCGCTAAAGTCGCCGCTGGCGGTGACTTCGCGGCCGGCAGCGCCGCGAACACCGCGGGGGACGGAGCCAGGGGTTTTGGAGGCGTCGGCGTCATAGAGACCGCCCCCGCGGACGCCGTCTTGCGTACCGGGGGTGCGGCAACCGCCTTTTCGCCGACGCGTGGCAGCATTCCCGCCGGCACGGTGCCACGCGCGGCAAGCCCTTCCAGGTTTCCGCCACGGAACGCAAGCAGCGGCCATACGCCACGCAGCACGACGTACGGTCCTTCGCGCTGATAAATCAATGGCACGTCACCCGGCGCGGAACGGGAAAAAATGGCGGGTATCGCGGCATGTTCGGGGAACTGCAGCCAGGTTCGCACGCCATCATCGAACACCTGCAGCGGGCTGACCGCGCGATCGCCCGACAGCGTCCAGCCAAAACTGTAGCGCGCGGGCGCCGCCGTTGCGGCCGCGCGAGTGAACGTCGACCAGTCAGGCAGCGACTCGCAGCCCGCCAGCAGCAGCGCAACCATTGCGATCGGGAACCTGCCCATACCGTTCACCCATCTTGTTGACGCGGATGCCGTGCAGGCAATGCCGCTTCGTTTCAGTGAACGCACATCATGCCGATGCCGCGCAGGCCGCGCCAGACCGACTACTACGCACGGAACGATTTGCCCGTGCCGGGCAAGACCCGGGCGCCACGGCTGCCAATCCGTTTATTTCTTGTTTTTCAGCGGATTGGCGCGGAGCGCCGACACCACCCCGCTTTTCTCACGGTGGGTGGGCAAACAGGCGCGGGAACGTATCGCCCCACACCAATACGCGCCCACATTCCCTACGATCGCGCAAACCCACATCGAACCCGATCGCCGGCCCCGCTGGAAGGCCGACCCGTCGCGATCAGCGCTCGCGCATCATCCCGTCGGCCTGGGCGGCGGCCGCCCGCAGCGTTGGAACCGCCGCTTCCTGGCCGGCCAGCGCGCGGTCCAGCGCCGCGCGCAGCATGGTACGGATGCGGGGGTAATTGTTCACCCAGAAGCCGCGGCCCGTGACGTCGGGCTGCATGGCGTACGAGGCAGCGACATCGCGCCAGCCAGCCAAGCGGCGATAGTAGTCCGCTCCGGTTGCGGCGAAGGCTTCGGCCGTCAACGGCAGATACCCGGTTTCCTGATACCACTTGCTGGCATTGGCGGGCTGCGCCAGCCACGCGAGGAATTGCGCCGTGGCTTTGTCCTGTGCGGCGGAATGCCCGCTGATGGCCCATAGCGCGGACCCCCCCACGAAAGCATTGCCCGGCGCACGCGTGGCTTCGGGGTAATACGGCAGGCCGGACACGCCGAAATTCAGGGCATGCGCGCCAATGAACTGGCCGATGTCGGAAGAATCGGCCATCAGCACCGCGCAATCGCCGCTGGCGAATTTCGCCGCCGCCTGGGTGGCGGTTTCGGGCCGCACCATGATGCCGGCGCTGACCCAGCTTTTCATCAACGACAAGTGCCGCACGTAGAGCAGGTCGAAATTGAATTTCGGCGTCCCCCTGGCCTTGAAGCCATTATCGCCGGAAGCATAGAACTGCTGATTCACCGACGCCAGGCTTTCGAGATCGACCGCCACCGGCACGCCAACCGTCAACGGACAGGCCCGCGAGCCACCGTTGGCCAGCGTCACCAGCTGCGCTTGCAGCCCCAGCCAGGTGCGCTGGGGAACGGTGGGCGCGATCTTGGCCTTGTGGAAGGCGTTCGTGTTGTAGAACATGACCGGAACACTCGCCATGTATGGGAACGCCGTCAGGCGTCCGCGCGTATCGTGGGCGAAGGTATCCGTGCCCGAGAGGAACCACTTCACGCCTCGCATGGGGTGCTTGGCCAGTAAAACGTGTAACGGCAGGACATAACGGCTTTTATACGGCCCATCCGGTTCACGGGAATCGTTCATCTGCGCCAGGTTCGGCGTCGCCCCCGGCCTGCCCACGCTGGCGCGCAACGCGGACTCCACCGCTTCCGGGCTGTCGAACGCCTTGAGCACCACGCGCACCGAATCCTGGCTGCGATTGAATTCCTTGGCGAGGTTCTGGAACGCCGCGTCGTTGTGGGCGTTCATGCCATACCAGACGTTGACGTCAACCGTTGCGGCCCGCGCGCACGACAGCGTGCCCAGCGATGCCAGCGTAATCCCCAACAACAGGCGACGTACTTGCCCGATCGCCTGGGTGTTTTCAATTTTCATACGACGACCCGCCCCGAAAAGATACGAAAACGATAGACGCATCGGATTGTAGTGCCTTCGACTCCCCCCGTGGCGTGC
>SCQX01000327.1 GCA_004298545.1 Candidimonas sp.
CTGTACCCACTGACGCCAATCAGCGCGAAAGAAGGCAGAATCAGCACCAGCAGGATGACCTGCATCAGGCGTTGATGCGAGCGGATGAATTCAAACATGGGGCGGAAAGTGCCGGGTGGTCGACCAGGTCCTCGAAAACCTCCGGCAGTGTACCATCTCCCGACGGGCGCCCTGCTGCAATGGCCGCCTCAATATTTCATAACCAGGGGCGATTTTCGGCGCAAAGCTTATAAAATAAGGCTCATATCCCTTCCACTGACTTCGCGGGCTACTATAGAAAATGACGGACACCCTTTTGAGATGGTCTTACCCGCGCATCATCGCGCACCGCGGCGGAGGGCATTACGCCCCCGAAAACACCCTGGCAGCCGTGAGGCTTGGCGCTCAGCGCGGCTTTACCATGGTCGAATACGACGTCAAGCTCACTCAGGACGACTTGGCCATTCTGCTCCACGATGACAAGGTCGATCGCACATCCAACGGCAGCGGTGACGCGGGCGCCATGAGCTACCGCGAACTCGCCACGCTTGATTTCGGCGCCTGGCATTCGGCCCGCTATGCGGGCGAACCCATTCCCACGCTCTATGCCATCGCCGCATTCACGCAGCATAACGGCATCCTGAGCGACATCGAAATCAAACCGTGCGCCGGAACCGAGGAACATACCGGCACGCTGGTGACGCGCATGGCGCGCCTCATGTGGGCGCATGCCAAAGTGCCGCCGCTACTGTCATCATTTTCTGAAATCGCACTGGCGGCCGCCTTGCGCGAGGCCCCCGAATTGCCGCGCGCCCTGCTCATCGCCGACGAACTCCCAACCGACTGGCGCGAGCGCATGCAAAGACTGCAATGCGTGGCGCTCAACATGAATCAGCGGCACGTCACCCCGGACGCCATCCACCGCGTCCACGAAGCGGGCTACAAAATCACCGCGTGGACGGTCAACGACACGGTGCGCGCGCACGATCTGCTCGACTGGGGATGCGACGCCATCTTCACCGACGAAATCGAAGCCATTCCGGCATCGATCTGATTCCGCAATCCGGAGATTCGTCATTGTTCAGCTACCGACACGCGTTTCACGCGGGCAACCACGCCGACGTCCTCAAGCACGCAATATTCCTGTACATCCTCAATTACTTCAACCGCAAGGAAGCGCCTTACACCGTCGTGGATACGCATGCGGGCGCCGGCATCTACGACCTGACGGGCGATTGGGCCTCACAAAACGCCGAATACGTGAATGGATTCGACCGCCTGCTCGACGCCCCCGATACGCCGCCCCTGATAGAGGACTATTTACAGGCCGTGCGGGGCGTCAATGCGGACGGTGTCGCCCGATATTACCCGGGCTCCCCCTGGCTTGCCCTGCACGCCTTGCGCGAACACGACCGTCTGCGGCTGTTCGAAAAGCATCCCACTGAAGTCGACGTGCTGCGACACAATCTGGCGGGTCTCGCGCGGGAGTATCGACGGCGAACACAGATCCACGACACCGACGGATTCGACGGGCTACGCGCGGTGCTGCCGCCGCCAACGCGGCGCGGTGTGACGCTCATCGATCCATCCTACGAGGATAAAGCCGACTATCGCCGCGTACGCGACGCCGTGAACGAGGGGTTGGCGCGCTTCTCAACGGGGTGCTTCATGATCTGGTACCCATTGGTGCCGCGCATCGAGCCACCCCAGCTGGCGCGCTCACTCGAACGCTGCGCCGCGCCGCACTGGGTACACGCCAGCCTGACGGTGTGCCGGCCGGCGCCCGACGGACGCGGCCTGCACGGCAGCGCCGTTTTCGTGATCAACCCCCCATGGCCACTCCACGCGGAACTCAAGCGTGCGCTGCCATGGCTGCGCCAACGATTGGCCCGGGACGACCGCGCCGGATTCGCGCTCGATCAGAAGACGACGTAATGGTGTAATGGTGCCCATGACAGTGAACGCAACGGCGCAAGGAGCGACACCAACCTTCCCGGGGGCAGCGTCGCCATTCCTCATGGGGAATCCATCAACGCCAGTGGCCGGAAGATCAGCAATGGCGGCGGTGAGTGCGCGCTATGGATCCTGAGGCCGTTCGCCGTGGCGATTGGCGCGAATTCGTGCCGCCCTCGCTCACGCCGGTGCAAAAATACTGGCTTCGGCGCCCCGGTGCGCTTACCGTCGGCCTGCGGGCGATGGGCCGCGTCGATCTGTCAGTCATCGGCGAATACGCCGCGGGCCTGACCCCGCGTGAAGCGCGCATCGTCGGCCACCCTTGCGCCCGCCCGATGCATATCCGGGAAATTCTGATGTCGATCGACGGCGTCGACAGCGTCGTGGCGCGAAGTTTCACGCCACGCGATGCGGCGTTTTCACGCTGGCGCGGCATGCGCGCATTGAACCGCCGCCCGCTGGCCGACATGCTGTACAACGACATCGACATCATGCGGTCGCAGTTTTTCACCTGCCGGCTGCGGCGCACCCATCCCCTGTACCGAACGGTCAGACGCGCGCTGCGCGGCGACACCCCCGCCGCGCACGAACTGCTTGCGCGCTGCTCGGTGTTCTGGCGCCGTGGCAGCCCGCTGATGGTTGCGGAATGTTTCCTGCCGGCGTTCTGGCCGCTTGCTGCGAAAATAGGTTCGCGGCGCCACGCGTCGGATGCCGATGCGCGGCGATAGCGCGGTCAGTGCGACAGAATCTTCGACAGGAACTGCTTGGCGCGATCGGAACGTTCGTCGGGGCGGTCGAAGAACTCGTCCTTAGAACAATCCTCGACGATTCTCCCTTCGTCCATGAACACGACGCGATCGGCCACTTTCTTGGCAAAACCCATTTCATGCGTGACGACCATCATGGTCATGCCCTCTTTGGCCAGGTCGATCATCACATCCAGCACTTCATTGACCATCTCGGGGTCGAGCGCCGAGGTCGGCTCGTCGAACAGCATGGCGATCGGGTCCATCGCCAGCGCGCGCGCGATGGCGACGCGCTGCTGCTGGCCGCCGGATAGCTGCCCCGGGTACTTGTCGATGTGGCCGCTGAGCCCCACCCGCTCGAGCAGGGCGCGGGCGCGCCTTATGGCTTCGGCCTCGGGGCGCCGCAACACCTTGATCTGGGCGAGCGACAGATTGCGCATGACTGACAGGTGGGGAAAAAGCTCGAAATGCTGAAACACCATCCCGATGCGGGAACGCAACTTCGGCAGATTGGTCGACGCGGCGCCAACCGATACGCCATCGATGAAAATCTCACCCTTCTGGAACGGTTCGAGCGCGTTGGCCGTTTTGATCAGGGTGGATTTGCCCGAGCCGGAAGGGCCGCATATCACGACGACCTCTCCTTTCGCGACGGCGGTACTGCAATTGGTCAGCACCTGAAAAGCGCCATACCACTTGCTGACGTTCTTGAATTCGATCATTGATTCAGCCATCGACGACTCCGGAGTTCAGCGAACAATCGCCATGTGGCGCTCGAGCCGCCTGACCGAGCGCGACGTCACATAGGACATGATGAAGTAGACCACTGCGACGAAAAGGAACATCTCGACCAGGCGGCCGTCACGCTGGGCAACATTATTGGCCGCGCCGAGAAAGTCGGTCAACGACAGCACATACACCAGCGACGTATCCTGAAACAGCACGATCATCTGCGTCAACAGCACGGGGGTCATGTTGCGGAACGCCTGTGGCAGCACGATATGCCACATCATCTGCCAATAGTTCAGGCCAAGCGCATAGCCGGCGCCGATCTGGCCGACGGGGATGGATTGTATGCCTGCGCGCATGATTTCACAGAAATAGGCCGCCTCGAACAGGATGAACGTAATGAGCGCGGAGGTGAATCCTCCCACGGATATGGGGCGTCCGGCGCGCAGGATCCAGCCAAAGATGTACGGTACCAGAAAGTAGAACCAGAAAATGATCAGAATGAGCGGCAACGTGCGCAGGAAGTTCACGTACAGGCCCGCCGTCCACGATACGACGCGGTTGGACGAGAGGCGCATCATGGCCAGCAGCGTACCCAGAACGATGGCCCCGATGGTGGCCAGGATGGTCAGCTTGAGCGTGAACACCATCCCCGTGCCAAACGTGTACGGCAGCGTTCGCCAGATGATCTCGAAATCGAATCCATGCATGATGCTCTCCTACTTCTTGGCGCCGATGAACCCCGGCACGCTCATCCATTTTTCAACGTAGCGCATCAATACCACCACGATGACGTTGATGACGAGGTACAGGATGGTGGCCGCCGTGAACGACTCGAAGATCTGAAACGAGAATTCCTGCATGGCGCGGGCCGCGCCGGTGATTTCGAGCAGGCCGATGGTAAACGCCAGGGAAGAATTCTTGATGAGGTTCAGCAGTTCGGAGGTGAGCGGCGGCATGATGATGCGAGCCGTCATCGGCAGCAGCAGATACCGGTAAACCTGCGGACGCGTCAGGCCAAGCGCTGTGCCGGCCATGTTTTGGCCGCGCGGCAGCGACGTGACGCCCGCGCGCACCTGCTCGGCGATGCGCGCGGAGGTGAACAGGCCCAGGCACACGACCGCGGTCCAGAACGTGCTCCAGGTGGGATTGGCGCTTTTGATCCAGTGGCCCAGCGCATTGGGCACCACTTCGGGGAAGACGAAGTACCAGAGGAACATCTGCACTAGCAACGGAATGTTGCGGAACAGTTCGACGTAGGCGGCGCAGAGGCGCTCCAGCCAGCCGATGCCAGTGGTGCGCAGCACACCGACGATCACGCCAAAAGCCAAGGCAATGAGCCACGCCAGGGCGGACACGCTGAGCGTCCAGTAAGTACCGCGGATGAGCGTGTGGAGATAGGTACCGCTCCCATCGGGAGATTGTGCCCAGAAGATCAACCAGTCCCAGTGATAATTCATCGCCGCGGTCCTTCCCGATGCCTGATGGAGAGATATGGCCCCCTTATCACGCAAACGGCACAACCCGAGGGAGCCATTGGGTTGTGCCGCGTCAAAAACCACATGAAGTGTTGCGTGACGGCCGAAGCCCTACTTGTAGACTTCGGGGTCGGGAGAATCGGTGGGATGCTCGATTGCCTTCTTGAGCTCGGGCG
>SCQX01000328.1 GCA_004298545.1 Candidimonas sp.
CGTAGAGAGGCCGCGGCCGCCGGCGACCGCGATACGCGGAACGGGCAGTAGCCGCGTACGTGCCTCGTGCGCGGAAACCCGTATGAGAGGCCAGATGGCGGAGGGGGTGAGATTCGAACTTGGAAAAGGGCGCTTTCGCCGACCTTCGCCGTGGTTCGCGAAGCCTCGCCACGTCTATGATTCCCGACCAAACATGCTTCGTGCAGGTTCGCCGTTTTTCGGGGGTTTTCGCGGAATCCGTGGGCCAATAGTGGGCAAGAACCGCGAGCGCGCAACGCCCTGATCTTGGGCGGGAAGTGAGGTGTTGGAGAAGAGCCGCACGTTCAAGTCGAGGCGAGCTTCTTGCAAGGCACCCACCACTGTCGTGACCCTACCTCGATCCGGCATTGCCGCCCCGCACCATTCTGACGGTTCGAGTCGTACGGATTGCGGCGTTCAATCACGATGACGTGCGTCCCAGCCGCTAAGTGCGCGGCGTGGCCATCATCGAACATCGCCTGTGCCGGCGGGCTGCCTCCGGCCTCGTACTCTTCCCCTATCTCACTCGCCTCGAATCCGATTGTTGACTGCGTTATCGTCGTTAGGTGGCGCGGTCCGTCGATCATCGTGCAGGATGGGTCAGACCAGTCCGGATTGTATTCGTATCGCAGATCCGCTGGATCGCCGCCAGCCGCCTCGTAGTGAGCACGCGCCACATTCAAGGCGTGACACATCCCGTCGCGGATCTTGTGGTCGTCGGCTGCCGCACGGGCGATCGCATCGCGGTCGCCATTCTTTCCGGCGTCTATCGCGTCGATCGCATCGTTTGTCGTATCCACAACGTCATCAAGGGCGGCAACCACGTCATCCCAACCAGGCGGATCATCCGCGTGCCAATCGGTAATTTTATCAGGCGTGATGTATGTGTTGTTCGTGTCATTGTCCGGATGCTCGTTGAGACCCTGAGCGATGCCGTCGACTCTATCAATGGTGGTCAACATCATGAACGTGGTACCGGTCCACCATTTCCGCATCATCGAAGCTGATGCGGGCTTTGCCTGTAACACCGACGACGTTGGCCCCGCGCTTGGCGACGATTGCTCCTGCCGCTGATTCGCACAAGCAGTGACGACAAAGACCGTCGCTATCAGTGAGCCGGCGAAGAGAAGAGACCGCAACATAGTGAAGATGCTCCTAAGCCGGGATTCAATATATGGGCGAGCCTTTCGACGCCAGATTGTCGGTTTCCAGCCTTCGGGCCCTGGCACGGCCCCCTGAGCGACCGAGAGTGGGCGGCGATGGCGGCTTTATTGTCGCGCTGGAGTGCGCTACGGGCCCTCCTACGGCGCGAAACGCCAACGCTGGCTGGAGGCCCGACTGCGCCGGCATGGAACCCTCGGGCCAGGAGGGTGTCCTATATGCTGCGTCTCCTAGCTTTGATCGCACTGCTTCTATCCGTAACCCTATTCCCGCAGCCGGGCATCGCCGCTACCCATCACCCGGCGGCCGTCGCCACGGCCTCGGCGCAGATGCCCATGTTCGACACCGAGCAGGCGGCGCAGGCCCATTGCCCGAGCGACGTCGTCGTGTGGCTCAATACCCATAGCGGCATCTGGCACGAGAAGGGCATGCGCTGGTACGGCCGCACGCGCGAGGGCGCATATGTCTGCCGCAGGGAGGCCGCCGCTGCCGGCGATCGCGACACGAGGAATGGGCAGTAGAAGACGGTGTCGCGCATTCTCTAGCCGCTATCTCGCGCCCCCAATGGGCCTCAGAACCGACTTCTGGCCGCTTCGTCGCACTAGCGGCCCTATCCAAGAAACGCTATTACTAGCGGAGGTTCTATTTAACCAATGATCCAGATAGAAAATGCACCACCGTGGGTCATTCTTGTCGCCGAACTTGGCAAGCCGGCGATTTGGGCGATTCTCATCGGTTTCATCGCCTATCGCTACTATAGTCCGATCAGCGATTGGATTACCAGTCTCAAACACGTCGAGGGGCCGGGTTTTTCGCTGCATGCCGAGCGTCAAGAATTACAAGAAAAAGCAGTGGAAGCCGGCACTGGCGCCAGCCTATCAACAGGGCCTCAAGCGGCGGCAGGAGGATCATCTCCATCGGCAGAGGGGGCCGCGAATAGCACGGTGTCTGCGGCACAGGCGCCTTCTGGCACAGAACCTTCGCCTGGTTCCGATCCCGTCAAGTTTTGGCAGTTTCGGTGGGCCGCTGAACGGATATACAACGTGATTTTCGGAACGCAGATGGACCTGCTGATCCACCTTGAAAGGAGTGCTAAGCCTCTCGAGGAGACGCAGATCAGAGGGTATTTCCGTGAATCAAGCCGGCGCGGCTATCGAAGTTCATTCATCAACTATGTCGCATTCCTCAGGGATAATGGGTTGATCGCGGCTGAAGACGTAGGTGGAAAACTGGTCTATTCCATAACGAATAGCGGAAGAGCATTCTTGAACTACGTACGACAAGAGCGGCTACCGCAAAACAGGCCACTGTAGGTTCATCCTTAGAATTCAACGGGAGGCCCCGAAAAGACGATGACAGAGATGGACGGCGTGGCGAGAATCCTTGCAGAAGCTATCGAACCACTCTACGGCGAGAGCTTAATGGCATTGAGTCAATGCCTAGCCGCTTCGTGGATGCGCCAGGAGCCAACCGGCAGCCGTGACGATGACATCCCCGTCGCAAACGCTCACCTCGCTTACGTGGTATTTAGCCATGGTCGCGCAATGAGGCACCTCTACGATGCTCGCGACGCTGAGCAGATGCCAACGCACCTGCGGCCAATGTTTGAAGCCGTAATTAAGTCGAACTACATTACGCACGTCAAGCAGGAGCGTGCAGCGGATATCTTCGACATACTACCATTCGAGCAGTTACGCGACGCGAACGAGTATTCACGTGGCGCGCCTTTCAAAGACGGACTCGAACAAGCGTGTCTGGCCGTCCTTCGTCGACGGCCGAAGCTGTTGGCAAAGTGCAGTAACCGAGATGCTATACTTGGCGGGAAGCACCCCATACCACGGAAGCTTCTCTTGAAGAGCCTTAGTTTTCCGCACATGGACCAGATGGTAGGCGCATTGCACGATTTTGACCCAGGGTGGAACCCTGACCTCTATCCCACGATTTACCGGCTGTGCAGCAAATTCATTCATGGTTCAGTCGGCTTTACTCGCTCGGCAATCGGCTATGTCCGACCTGATGCGACAGTCGCATTCAACGTGGAGCCCAATATCGACGGTGCGGTTGAGTTTCTCTTACAGGGCTCCGGATACATCATGGGGAGCGCGGGAATGGTCTCACATCTGTTCGACCTATCCATGTTGCCGGAGGAAACGCTAAATGGATGGTACGAGCGGCGCAATCAGGTTGTCGCAGACCTTCGCGCCATTGGCTATATCCTTCAAACGACGTAGGAAGCGCGGAGAGGGAAGGGCGGGACGCGGGATCCCATCGCGCTCACGCTGGCGAGCGCGCTACGGCGCGGAGAACTCTACGGCTTGAAGTGGGAGGACATCGACTTCCAGGCCGGCGCGCTCTCGGTGCGCCGCCAGCTACATGACGGCGGTGCGGTGGGTCCTCCCAAGAGCGAGCGGGGCCTGCGCACGATCGCGCTCTCGGCGGAGATCGTGACGCTCCTGCGCCAGCACCACGCGCGCCAGGCGGAACGCAGGCTTGCCCTGGGGCCGCGCTACCAGGATGGGGGATGGGTCTTCGCCACGCGGTACGGCGCGTCGTACAAGCCGACCGCGGCGGTCAAGCACTTCGGGAAGGTCCTGGAGCGGGCCGGCCTGCCGCCGATGCGATGGCACGACCTGCGTCACACGGCCTGCTCGCTGTTGGTGGCGGCCGGGGTGCCGATTCCAGTGGTGGCCCAGCGGGCCGGGCATGCGAGCGCCGCCTTCACGATGGCGACGTACGCGCACGCCGTTCCCGGCGGCCAGGATGCCGCCGTCCAGGCGACCGCCAGCCTGTTCCATGAGGGGCCCCCGAAAAAAAACGTGGGCCAATAGTGGGCAAGCGGGCTGGTTGTCGGCAGGTTAGTGAGGCGAGCGGGCATGCCTCAACCCCTTATGGCGTAAGGATTCGCTGGAGGGGTTGTCGAGGCCGAATGGCGGAGGGGGTGAGATTCGAACTCACGGAACCCTTGCGGGTTCGGCGGTTTTCAAGACCGCTGCATTCAACCGCTCTGCCACCCCTCCACGAATGGCTACCGGCCGAAGGTTGCACG
>SCQX01000329.1 GCA_004298545.1 Candidimonas sp.
GAGCCATCGGCACCCCGCAGGTTGCTTACTTGACGGCGGCGGTGGCCAGATGCTTTGACGGCCGCATCAGTACGGCCAATGCGAAGGTAAGCGCCAGCGTCGGGAGGGCGCTGCCAACGTTTGGCGCCCATTGCGCCAGCGCCTGGTAGACGCCGATGCCCAATAGCCAGGTTGCGGCGGCGCTTATGTCGATCTTGGGCCCTTGATCGGCCACCAGGCCCGTCTGATTGAACCCGAGTCGCCCGAGAATGACCCCATAGAGCGGGACGAAGATGGAACTCAGTGTCAGCAGGAACGGCTCCAGGCTGTGCATCGGCAGCACGAGCGCGAGCAGAGTACTGACGACGGCCAGCATCAACCCCCAGTGCCGGATGCTCCAGCGCGGCTCGATGCTGTGTGCGCAAACCGAGCCCGAATAGACGTCGCCGTAGGCGTTGTCCAGTTCATCGACCAATATCAGCCCGAGTGCCAGCAAGCCGCCCTGCGCCAGCAGCAGCGCGGCCAGCAAATCGGTGCCGGGCGGCACGACGCTGACAACCAGCATGCCAAGTCCGTAGCACCAGACGTTGGCCACGGTATACCCCAGCCAGGTGCCGCCCAGCGCACCGCGCCCGCTTTTGCCGTGGCGCGCGTAGTCGGCCACCAGCGGCAGCCACGATACGGGCATTGCGATGACCAGGTCGAGTGCCGAGAACATACTCATGGAACCGTCGCCCGGTCGGTTCCAGATCGCCGCCAGACTGCCGGCCTGCAGCTTGCCCATGAATTGCCAGCTCAGCCAGAGCAGTGACAGGATCACCAGCGGCAGCGCGGCGCGGCTGACGATGCGCCGCACCAGATTGACCATCGATCCCGCCAGCAGCAGCGTGAGGATCGCGCCCCACACCAGCGTGGCCGCCACGGTGGCCATCGTGCCACCGGCCCCCGCCCCCAGGGTTTTGGTGAGAATGTTGACCGTCCCCTCGCGCATGATGACGAGCTCGAAGGTCGTCCAGCCCAGCAATTGCACAATGTTGAGCAGCACCGGCAGCTGGGCGAATGAGCGACCGTAGGTTGCGTGGATCAACCCCGCGCTGGACAGGCCGCTGGCGCAGCCTGCGCGCGCCACCCAGGCCAGCAGCCCGGAGCCGATGACGGAACCCGCGATGATGGCCGTGAAAGCTTCTTTGGTGCCGGCCGCGGGCACCAGATACGCGCCCACTTGCATGACCAGCAGGCCTACGCCCAGGCTGAACCACAGCGAGGCGTGCTGTGTCCAGCCGAATGCGCGGTTTGCGTCGTCGAGCGGCGTGAGGGCTTGGTTTGTTGGCGTGTCGGTCGTGCTTGTCATGGTGCTTGCCGGTTATGGCAGGAGCGACACGCACCCGAAGAGTGCACGGCACGGTTTCGACCGATTGTCGCTTTCCTGCGCGAGGATTATCTCAGTCAGGTTCGAAGGGACTTTCTCAGCCGCATTCCACGCGGCACCCCTAGCGATTCATTTGATGCGGCAGTGATTGTAGTTCACCGGCAAGCCGTATTCAACGAAGAGTTTCCGATTGTCGTCGTGACGTGGAACCGAGGGCCCGCCGAACGGGTTCAGAGAGCTCCCGATGATTCATTTTGCCTCCCACCACGGTGCGAGCACGGCGCGTGCCAGGGTGTGCGGACGACTGTTGAACATCAGGAATGCCGGCGTGGCGTTGCGGTCGATACCGATTTTCGCGACATCGAGGGCGTGGACGGCAGTGTAGTAGGTGTGCCTGCCGTGGCCGGCCGGGGGCGCGGCACCGAGGTAGCGTCGAATGCTCGCATCGTTGGCAAGTTGCCAGGCGCCCGCCGGTAGCCCGTCGCCCTGCTCGTCACCGGCGCCGGACGCCAGTTGCGTGACACTTGCCGGGATGTCGGCGACGGCCCAGTGCCAGAACCCGCTGGCGGTGGGCGCGTCGGGGTCGTAGACGGTGACGACGAAACTCTTCGTTCCCGACGGGAACCCCGACCAGCGCAGCTCGGGTGACGTGTCGTGGCCGCCCGCGCCGAAAATGCCGCTGACTTGCGCGAGTGGCAGTCGCGCGCCGTCGGCGATGTCGGTGCTGGTCAGTGTGAATGAGGGAACGCGCGCGATCGCGTCGTAGGGGCTTGTCATGATCGGTTCCTTGCTTTTGTGGGTTGTCGTCATGGAATCAGGATGCCGCGGCCGACCATTCTGCCGTGGTCGAGATCGTCGAGTGCATCGCACGCGGCTTCCAGGGGATAGATTTTGGTGTGCAGCTTGACTTTTCCCTGGGCGGTCAGCGTCATCAGTTCCACCAGGTCGTTATACGTGCCGACCAGATTTCCCACCACATTGATCTCGCGCGAGATCACTTCGATGGTCGGCAGGCTCACCGTTCCGCCGTAGCCAATGACGTAGTAAGACCCGCTATCGCGCAGAATCCGTGTCGACAGGGCTTCGGTGCCATGTTCCGCGACGTAATCGAAGACCACATGCGCGCCGCCCCCAGTGATTGCCAGGACCTGTTTGGCGACCGCGTCGTTGTCGTGGGCGAGTAGGGTGTGGTCGGCGCCGATCTCGCGCGCCAGTTCGAGCGCGCCTTCCGAGCGGTCGACCACCGTGATTTCCGCGGCCGTGATGGCCTTCAGCGCCTGGATGCCGATGTGGCCGAGACCACCCGCGCCGATGACGACCGCGTGGCTGCCGGGCCGCAGCAGATTGCTCGCCTTGCGCACCGCGTGGTAGGCCGTGATGCCCGCGTCCGCCAGCGCCGCGATGTCGCGCGGTTGCAGACTGGGGTCGAGCTTGACGACCGCTCTGGCGTTGGTGCGCATGACTTCGGCCATGCCGCCATCGACGTTGAGCCCTGGAAAGGTGGAGCTGGAACAGTGCGAATCGTTGCCGATGCGGCAGGCCGGACATAGCCCGCAACTCGTGATGGGGTGCATGATCACCGTGTCGCCCACGGCGACATGGGTGACGGCGCTGCCGACGGCCTTCACCCAGCCAGCGTTCTCGTGCCCCAGCGTATAAGGCAACTTGGGGTGCTGGATGGGTTCCCATTGCCCTTCGATGATGTGCAGGTCGGTCCGGCACAGACCGGCGGCGCCAACCTTCACGATGATGTCCCAGGGCCCCTTGACGGTGGGTTCATCGACCTCGTCGATCGTCGGCTTTTCTTTGTACCGATGTAGTCGCACTGCCTTCATGACATCTCCCTGGCCGTTGTGGGCCTCTATTCCAGCCGATCCCCGGATCGCGCATCAACTTTTTTCGGCCGGACACTAGATCGCGCGCTTCGACATTTGTTCCGCGATGTAGTCCGCCTGACGGATCGCCAATGTGACGATGGTCAGTGTCGGATTCTCTGCGGCGCTGGTGGTGTACTGGCTGCCGTCCGAGATGAACAGATTCGGAATTTCGTGGGTTTGGCCGTGCGGGTTGCATACGCCGGTTTCGGGCGTGGCGCTCATGCGGCAGGTGCCCATGTTGTGTGTCGAGGGATAGGGCGGAACGCGGTAGACATGGCGTGCGCCCACAGCCTTGTAGAGGGCGGTGCCGCGCTCGTAGGCATGCTCGCGCATGGCTCGGTCGTTCGGGTGGTCGCTGTAGGTGACTACCGGTATTGGCAGGCCGTGCTGGTCTTTTTCCGTTGGATGCAGTGTCACGCGATTGTTTGCCTGCGGCATGTCTTCCCCGACGATCCACATCCCCGCCAGGTGAGTGTACTGGTCCATGGCGCTGGCGAATGCCTGGCCCCAGGCGCCGGGGTTCAAGAATGCCGCGGTGAACGGCAGCCCCAGCGCGATGGTCTCGAAGTGGTATCCGCCGGCGAAGCCGCGGCTTGGCTTGAACACCTTCTCGTCCTCGATGATGCCCGCCATGACCGTGCCCTTGTACATGTCGACTGGCTTTTCGAAGGCGGCGAACACCGAGCCGGTCAGGTGCGCCATATAGTTGCGTCCGACCTGATCGGAGCCGTTCGCCAGGCCGTGCGGGAATTTCGATGATTCGGAATTGAGCAGCAGTCGCGGCGATTCGATCGAGTTGCCCGCCACGGCGACGGCGCGCGCCTTCTGCCGCTGCTCGTGTCCATCCTTGTCGAAGTAGACGACGCCCGTGACCTTTCCCTTGTCGTCGTGTTCGATGCGGGAGACCATGGACTCGGCGCGCAGTTCGGCGTGTCCAGTCGCGAGCGCGCGTGGAATTTCCGTGAACAGTGTGGACCATTTCGCCTCGTAGATGCAGCCCTGGAAGCAGAAGCCACGCTGGTGGCAGAACGAACGGTCGTCGGTCGCGATACTGTTGATGGCCATGCGGCCGGTATGGCACTGCTTGTAGCCGATCTTCCTGGCGCCCGCGTACATCACTTTGAAGTTGTTGTTTCCAGGCAGGCCGGGAAGCTTGTTCGTTCGCGTCACCCGCAGCTTCCATTCGGCCTTCTTGTAGTACGGGGCAAGGTCTTCGAGAGTGATCGGCCAGTCGAGCAGGGTAGTTCCCGGCAAATCGCCATAGGTCGTGCGCGCCTTGAATTCGTGCGGCTGAAAGCGCAGCGAGGCTCCCGCCCAGTGGACCGACGTTCCGCCGACCGTCTTGCAGATCCAGGCCGGGAGATTCGGGAAATCCTTGGCCAGACGCCATCCTCCGGCGGCGACGCGTTTATCGAGCCACGCCAGCTGATTGAACGAGGGCCATTCGTCCGCGATGAACTGGGAAGAAGCATGCAGTTTCCCCGCTTCCAACAGCACGACATCGATGCCCTTTTGTGCCAGTTCATTCGTCAGCGTGCCGCCGCCCGCGCCCGAGCCGACGATCACGACGACGCTGTCGTCGGTATGGGCGAACGTTTTCGTATTGTCATACCTAGCCATAATGGTCTCCGTTCGCGTTTGCGCTGTCAGTGGGGTAGGGGGCCGCTTGCAGCGGCGGGTGGCGATACGAGCCACTTGAGGTCGTTGAAGCCGCGGCGCAGGTAACCGGCATTCCCTTTCGGGCCGGGATAGCCGAAATGCGCGTAGGTCAATTCGTTGCTGTAGAGCGCGACGACCGCGGTGCTTCGCACTTTTTCGAAAAACGGTGTGCCGTCCAGGGCGTTCACATAGGTGAAACGGTCCGCCGCGTTGATGCCCAGCCAGTTTCCGCCCGCCGATTTGTCCAGGTCCGCGACGCCTGTCGTCAGCAGCTCCCGCACTTTCGCATCGCCCGCGGCGTCGTGGTCGAGATTTTTCACGACCAGCGCGTAGGCGGCGTCCTCGAGCGTTTTGTGCGGATACAGGTAACGGGTGAATTGCAGCAGTGCCTTGCCTTGATGCGCATCGAGGCTGCCAAGTTCCAGCGCCCAGGTCTTGGTGGGTGCCAGCATGGCGATCGCACCGTTCGTCAGTGCGAGCGTGCCCACGATCACGGACCCGGACTCCTTCAAGAAATCGCGTCGTGAAATAGAGTCTCCAGACATGGTTTTCTCCTGCCGCGCGCAATGCGCTGGGTGGTTTGCTGGGTTCGCGCGCGGGCTTGCGCCGCCCGCGTCACCGACTGCCGATCCGCAATGCTTTTTATAATTTCCCGGTGGGGTTCCGTGGTAGTACGTAGGTACTACAGGCGCTGCCGGTTGCGCACGACCTCCATGCACGACACGCGCAGGAAAGACGCGAAATTGTTTGAATTGCTTGCCTGCGCGACATATTCGTCGTAGAGCTGTGCGAGGAGGCGTGATATGGACATGTCCTCGTCTTTCGCCAGGCCCTTGAGCACGGTCCAGAATTCTTCCTCCAGCCCCATGCTCGTCACGTAACCCTTCAGACGCACCGAGCGAATCTCACGCTCGAAAAAATTGGGTCGAATTGAACTGGAAATATGGCACATGGATGGCCTCCTCGATCGGGCGCGGTCGCGCCACGCCGCGCCAATACCCGCACCAACGCTGTCCACCGCGGGCCTGTCAGGTTCTGGAATCACAGGCTCCCGGGGATGGATCGTCGATGCGATCGTTTGTCTGGCGATATCCGTTGTAACACTCGTTGTATTAGCAATCGTGATTTCTGTCAATGTGCCACCGCCATCAGGGGCTTTCCGTCTTTTTCGAAAAATTCTCTTGCGGAAGAATAGCTACAATCGTCGTGGAACTTTATCGTCACAGATTCGCCAAACACTGTGGTCGGCTCCGGTGGAGAGGCGCGCGGTTGTTCGCATTCTGACAGCATACCGGCGCTATACCGCATAGTGAAACGCGGTTGTGACATGATGGGCCTGTAACCGGCTCTGGGAGCCAGTGTGCCGAACTTGCTGGCAATCAATAAAAACTGTGGGAAACACATGGGTATCGCGGTGCCATCGTGTAGAATCATTGCAGACGTAAAAACCAGCTAGCCGATGGGGGTTTAGCAGTGGGTGCCGCCTACAGAACGTTATTTGCCAGTACGTTTGCGTTCGTCATCTGCTTTGCGGTATGGATGGTGTTTGGTGTCATCGGCATTCCGATCCGGCGGGAGCTGGGCCTGAATGGCACCGAGTTTGGTCTGCTCACGGCAACGCCGGTTCTGTCGGGTGCCGTGCTGCGCTTGCCGTTTGGCATCTGGACCGATCGCTTTGGCGGGCGTCGTGTCATGGCGGCTCTACTGCTGCTGGCCGTGATCCCCACATGGTTGGTCACATACGCCGAGAAGCTTTGGCAGTTTTTGCTGATCGGCCTGCTGCTCGGCGCGGTGGGCGCGTCATTCGCGGTCGGCACTCCCTATGTGGCGCGTTTTTTTCCGGCGGCGCGGCGCGGGTTGGCCATGGGCGTGTTTGGCGCTGGCACGGGCGGCGCGGCATTGAATCTGTTCGTCGCCCCCTGGCTGGTCGACCACTTCGGCTGGCACATGGTGCCGCGCATCTACGCACTGGCCCTGCTGGCCACGGCGGTGCTGTTCTGGCTGTTTTCCGCACCCGACCCCGGCGTGGGCGGTGACCGCAAACCGGCTGGGCCGGGCACGCAGCTGCGGGTGCTGCGCGATCCACGAGTCTGGAAATATTGCCAGTTCTACTCGTTGATGTTCGGGGGCTTCACGGCGCTGACGCTGTGGATGCCGCAGTATTTCATTGGCGAGTACGGGGTGACGATCGCGGTGGCCGCGGCGCTGGCGGCGGCGTTTTCACTACCTGGCGGCGTGTTGCGCGCGCTGGGCGGCGCGCTGGCCGACCGCTACGGCGCGCACGCGACCACGTGGTGGGTGTTGTGGGTGGCCTGGATTGCGTTGTTCTTGCTGTCATATCCGCAAACCGAGCTGATCGTGCATACGGTTCGCGGCCCGGCGCAGTTCGGCATTGGCCTGAACCTGTGGTCGTTCACGCCGCTCTTGTTCGTGCTGGGTGTGGCGCTGGCGTTCGGCATGGCGTCCACGTTCAAGTACCTGGGCGACGACTTTCCCGACAATCTTGGTGTCGTCGCCGGCATTGTCGGGATGGTTGGCGGCCTGGCCGGCTTTCTGCTGCCCATCATCTGGGGGGGATTGCTCGACCTGCTCGGCATTCGTTCCAGCGCGTTCATGCTGCTCTACGGTATCGTCTGGACGTCGCTCGTCCTGATCTATTTCACGGAGGTCAAGCGCATCGATTTCCGCGGACGGGAGCCGTCCGACTAGCGCCATCCTCGCAACACCTCAGCACAGGAATCACATCATGGGCCAATTTCTTGAACGTCTCCGCTACTTTCGCCGGCCGCGGCAGCCGTTTTCCGACGGATGGGGCGAGCTGCGCACCGAAGCGCGCCAGTGGGAGGACGGCTACCGCAACCGCTGGTCGCACGATAAAGTGGTTCGCTCCACCCATGGCGTGAACTGCACCGGCTCGTGCAGCTGGCGAATCCACGTCAAGCAGGGCGTGGTCACCTGGGAGACGCAGGCCACCGACTACCCGCGCACGCGGCCCGACATGCCGAATCATGAACCGCGCGGCTGCTCGCGCGGCGCTTCGTATTCGTGGTACTTGTATAGCGCTAACCGGCTGAAGTATCCCATGGTGCGTGGGCGGCTGCTGCGGCATTGGCGCCAGTTGCGTGAAAAGCTCGCGCCGGTGCAGGCGTGGGCGGCGCTGATGGCCGACCCGGCCATGCAAGACTACAAGGCCGCGCGCGGCCTGGGCGGCTTCGTGCGCGCTCAATGGAGCGAGGCGCTCGAGATTGCGGCGGCCGCCAACGTGCACACCATCAAGACGCACGGCCCCGACCGCGTCGTCGGATTTTCGCCCATTCCAGCGATGTCCATGGTTTCCTACGCCGCCGGCACGCGCTACGTCAGCCTGCTGGGCGGGTCGGTCCTTTCGTTTTACGACTGGTATTGCGACTTGCCGGCGGCCAGCCCTCAAACCTGGGGTGAGCAGACCGACGTACCCGAATCGGCCGATTGGTACAACTCGGGCTACCTGATCGCGTGGGGCTCGAATGTGCCGCAAACGCGTACGCCCGACGCCCACTTTTTCGTGGAAGCACGCTACAACGGCACCTTCGTCGTGGCTGTGAGCCCCGATTACTCCGAGGTCTCCAAGCTTTCCGACATCTGGCTGCATCCCAAGCAGGGTACCGATGGCGCGCTGGCGATGGCAATGGGTCACGTGATGCTGCGCGAATTCTTTCTCGATCGCCAGGTTCCGTACTTCCAGGATTATTGCCGCCGCTACACCGATTTGCCGATGCTGGTTCGCCTGCGCCGCGATGGCGGGCGCTGGGTGCCCGATCGTTATTTGCGTGCCGCCGATTTCGACGATTCGCTGGGGTCGCCCGATCGGGCCGAGTGGAAAACCGTTGGCATGGGAAAGGATGGCCGGCCGGTCGCGCCGCGCGGCTCCATCGGCTATCGTTGGCCGGGGGAAACCGGCAGCGACCAGGGCAAATGGAATCTGGAGCAGAAAACCGCCGATGGCGTGGACGTCGAACTGCAACTGACCGAGATCGACCGGCGCGACGACGTGCTAGACGTGGCGTTTCCTTATTTCGGCGGGGTGGTGAACGAGCACTTCCCGCACAATGAGCAGCACGATGTGCTGCTGCGCAAGGTGCCTGTGCGCAAGGTGTCGACGCGCGAAGGCGAGGTGGCGGTCGCGACCGTGTTCGACCTTTTGTGCGCCCATTATGGGCTCGATCGCGGGCTCGGGGGCGAATGCGCGAAAAGCTACGACGACGACGTCGCCTACACGCCGGCCTGGCAGCAGACCATCACCGGCACGCCGGCCGCGCATGCCATCGAGGTGGCGCGCGGCTTTGCATCGAACGCCGAAAAGACCCAGGGGCGTTCGATGGTGATCATTGGTTCGGGCATGAATCACTGGTTTCACCAAGACGTCAGTTACCGCGCCATCATCAACATGCTGATGCTATGCGGCACAATCGGGAAGTCCGGCGGCGGCTGGTCGCACTACACGGGTCAGGAAAAGGTGCGCCCGCAAACCGGCTGGGCCGCATTGGCTTTCGCGCTCGACTGGATGCGCCCGCCACGGCAGATGGCTGGCACTGCGTTCTTCTATGCGCATTCCGATCAATGGCGCTACGAAACGTTGAAAGTGGACGACCTGCTTTCGCCGCTGGCCGATCGCGGCCGCCAGACGGGTGCCATCGTCGATTGCGGGGTGCGCGCGCAGCGCATGGGCTGGATGCCATCGGCGCCTCAGTTGAACCGCAATCCGCTCGCCGTCGCGCGTGAAGCGGCGCAGTCGGGGGGCGATCCGAAACAATACGTGGTCGATGCGCTGAAGTCCGGCAAGCTCGCAATGGCATGCGAAGATCCCGACAATCCTGATAACTTCCCGCGCAATCTGTTCGTCTGGCGCTCGAATCTGCTGGGTTCGTCCGGCAAGGGCCACGAGTATTTCCTCAAGCATTTCCTCGGTACCCGCTGTGGGCTGCAGGGGCGCGATCTTGGCGAAGAAGGCGGTGCCAAGCCTGAAGAAGTGACGTGGCGCGACCCGGCGCCCGAAGGGAAGCTCGATCTCGTGGTCACGCTTGATTTCCGCATGTCCACCACGGCGCTGTATTCCGACGTCGTGTTGCCCACCGCGTCGTGGTACGAGAAGAACGACTTGTCGACGACCGACATGCATCCGTTCATCCATCCCTTCTCGGTGGCGGTGGATCCGGTGTATGAATCGAAAAGCGACTGGGAAATCTTCAAGGCGATTGCGAAGAAATTCTCCGAACTCGCCGACGGCGAGCTGGGGGTTGAAAAAGACGTGGTGCTATCGCCCATCCTGCACGACACGCCCAATGAACTCGCGCAGCCTTTCGAGGTGCGCGACTGGAAGAAGGGCGAGTGCGACCTGATACCGGGCGTCACCGGCCCGGGCATCACCTTCGTCGATCGCGACTACCCGGCGGTGTATGCGCGCTATACGTCGCTCGGCCCGCTGATGGATACGCTTGGCAACGGCGGCAAGGGCATCAATTGGAACATGAAGCATGAAGTCGAGGCGCTGGGCGCGCTCAACCGCACCGTGGCCGATGGCCCGGCCAAGGGGCGCCCGCGCATCGTCAGCGACATCGACGCGGCGGAAACCATTCTCATGCTGGCGCCAGAAACCAACGGCGAGGTGGCGGTGCGCGCCTGGGAGGCGCTGTCGAAATCCACCGGCCGCAGCCTCACGCATCTTGCTGCCGCGCGGCAGGACGAGAAAATTCGTTTCCGTGATCTGCAGGCGCAACCGCGCAAGATCATCACGTCCCCCACCTGGTCGGGTATCGAGAGCGAGAAAACCAGCTACAACGCCGGTTACGTCAACGTGCATGAACTGGTACCGTGGCGCACGCTGACCGGGCGCCAGCACTTCTATCTCGATCATCCGTGGATACGCGATTTCGGCGAAGCGTTCGCGCTCTACCGTCCGCCCGTCGACACGCGCGCGGTGAACGCGCTGCTGGGAAAGAAGGGCACCGGCAAGCGCGAGATCGTGCTGAACTTCATCACGCCGCACCAGAAATGGGGTATCCACAGCACCTATACCGACAATCTGATCATGCTGACGCTGTCGCGAGGCGGGCCGATCGTGTGGATTTCGGAAGTCGATGCGAAGAAGATCGGCGTCGAGGACAACGACTGGATCGAGTGTTTCAACACCAATGGCGCGCTGGTCGCACGCGCGGTGGTCAGCCAGCGCGTCAATGAGGGCATGTGCATGATGTACCACGCGCAGGAAAAAATCGTGAATGTGCCGGGCTCGGAAATCACCGGCATGCGCGGCGGCATCCACAACTCGGTCACCCGCATCGTGGTGAAGCCAACCCAGATGATCGGCGGCGCGGCGCAATTCTCGTGGAGTTTCAATTATTACGGGCCGGTCGGCTCTGATCGCGATGGCTTCGTGATCGTACGCAAGATGGCGAAGATCGACTGGATGGACGGCGCGCAGCGCGCCGCGCGCGAGGTCGAGATCAACGCAAAACTGGTTGGAGCAAAGAAATGAAGGTACGCGCACAGATCGCAATGGTGATGAATCTCGACAAGTGTATTGGTTGTCACACCTGTTCGGTCACCTGCAAGAATGTGTGGACCTCGCGCAAAGGTATGGAATACGCCTGGTTCAACAATGTAGAAACGAAGCCGGGCATCGGCTACCCCAAGGATTGGGAGAATCAAGAGCGCTGGAAGGGCGGTTGGGAGCGCAAGCCCAATGGCAAGCTGGTGCCGAAGCAGGGCGGGCGCTGGGGCGTGCTGGCGCGCATTTTCGCCAACCCCAACCTGCCGCAGATCGATGACTACTACGAGCCGTTCACGTTCGACTACGAAAACCTGCAAACCGCGCCCGAACTGCCCACCGCGCCGGTTGCTCGGCCCATCTCGCTGGTGTCAGGGCGCACCATGGACAAGATCAAGTGGGGGCCGAACTGGGAAGAAATCCTGGGTGGCGAATTCGACAAGCGCAGCAAGGACTACAACTTCGAGGCCGTGCAGAAAGATATCTACGGCCAGTTCGAAAACACCTTCATGATGTACTTGCCGCGCCTGTGCGAGCATTGCCTCAATCCCACTTGCGTGGCATCGTGTCCGTCGGGTTCGATCTACAAGCGCGAAGAGGACGGCATCGTCCTCATCGATCAGGACAAGTGCCGCGGCTGGCGCATGTGCGTGTCGGGTTGCCCGTACAAGAAGATCTACTACAACTGGGTCAGCGGCAAGGCCGAGAAGTGCACGTTCTGCTATCCGCGCATTGAGGCGGGTCTGCCAACCGTGTGTTCCGAAACGTGCGTGGGCCGCATCCGCTACCTGGGCGTGCTGCTGTACGATGCCGATCGCATCGCCGCGGCCGCCAGCACCGAGAATCCGCAAGACCTGTACCAGGCGCAGCTCGACGTCTTCCTCGATCCGTTCGATCCGGAGATCCAGCGCCAGGCGGCGCAAGACGGCGTTCCAGCCAACTGGATCGAGGCCGCGCAGCGTTCGCCCACCTACAAGATGGCGGTCGAGTGGAAGATTGCCTTTCCGCTGCACCCCGAGTACCGCACCCTGCCGATGGTGTGGTACGTGCCGCCGCTCTCGCCAATCACGTCCTACGCCAATGCGGGCGCCATCGAGGGCGGGAAGCACGGCCTGCCCGACGTCAGCTCGCTGCGCATTCCGGTGCGCTATCTCGCCAACCTTCTCACGGCCGGCAATGAACCGCCCATCGTCAGCGCGCTGGAACGCATGATGGCGATGCGCGCGTGGTTCCGCGCCCGGCAGCTCGGTGAAGCCCAGGATCCCACGCTGCTGACCGACGTGGGCATCGATGAGGCAATCGCCGAATCGATGCACCGCTACCTGGCGATCGCCAATTATGAAGATCGCTTCGTGATACCCACGGCGCACCGGGAAGATGCCGAAAACGCCTACCAGATCCGCGGCGGCTGCGGCTTCACCTTTGGCAACGGCTGTGACGGCATCGACGCGAAGGCCGGCCTGTTCGGCGGCAAGATGGGGCGGCGCAAGATGATTCCGATCCGTGAACTCGACGACTCGCAGTAAACCGCGCCATGTCCCATAACCCCACCTTATTGCTGCGCGCCCTGGCGGCGCTGTTGGCCTACCCCGACGCCGAGTTGCGCGCGGCGCTGCCGGAAATCGTCGACACGATACGCGGCGCGCGGGCGCTCGACAGGAAACTGCGCGATGACCTGGCCGCGCTGGCCGAGGAGATCGGCGCGGGCGACGCGCTCGATGTGCAGGGGCGGTACGTCGACCTGTTCGACCGCGGGCGGCGCACCTCGCTCAATCTGTTCGAGCACGTATATGGCGACGGACGCCAGCGCGGGCCGGCGATGCTGGAACTGCGTCAGCGCTATCTGGACGCGGAACTGGAACCGGTTGGCGACGAGCTGCCGGACCACCTGCCGCTGCTGCTGGAGTACCTCAGCTGCCGCGACCGCGCGGAAATGCGCGAGACTATCGGCGAGGTGGCGCACATACTGCGCGAACTCGGCAACGCGCTGCTGCACCGGCGCAGCCACTATGCGGCGGTCATGGCCGCGCTGCTCGCGCTGGGCGGCGAGGACGGCCTCGATGCGCGCGCGCCCGAGCCGCCGCCGGAAGATTTCGACCGCGCCTGGGAAGAGCGGCCCGCGTTCGATCCGCGCGACCCCAACCCCACCGTCGTTCCCAGACACCTTACTCCACCCTGATTCATCCGGAGGTAACCATGACCCTACCTGGCCCATTGAACGATTTCCTGTTCGGGATTTATCCGTACATCTGTCTGGTCGTGCTGCTGCTGGGCAGCCTGATCCGTTTCGATCGCGAGCCGTATTCGTGGAAGAGCGACTCGTCCCAGGTTCTGCACAACGGCGAACTCAAACTGGGGTCGAATCTGTTCCACTATGGCGTGATCGTGGTCGTCCTGGGCCACTTTGCCGGCTTCCTGATGCCGGAACCGCTGGTGATGTGGCTCATGAGCCCAACCCAGCATCAACTGCTGGCAATGGTGATTGGCGGCATCGCGGGCGTCATCGCCTTCATCGGCGTGTCCATCCTGATCCACCGGCGGCTCTACCACCGCCGCATTCGCGCCAACAGCCGCCGGTGGGACATCGCCATCGTGGTCATGCTGTGGCTGCAGCTGGCGCTGGGCATCGCCACGGTGCCGCTGTCGGCTCAGCACATGGATGGCGCCATGTTCGAGCAGCTCGTCGCCTATGTCCAGGGCGTCGTGCTGTTCCACAGCGGCAATGCCGCCCTGGTGCAGGGCGTGCCGTGGGTGTATCAGCTGCATATCCTGCTGGGCTTCACCATCTTCCTGGTGTCGCCATTCACCCGCATGGTGCACATCTGGAGCGGTGTTGGCGCGCTCGCGTATGTATTTCGTCCCTATCAACTGGTTCGCAGGCGTGGAGGCTCGGGAAACTCATGACTATCACTGTCAATGGCACGGCGGTGGATGCCGCCGCATGGCCCACGCCGCGGCTTGCGGCGGTGCATGAACTGCTGCGCCAGCGTGCCCATGAACTTGGTTTCATTGGCGACGACGCCAGCGATGCCGACACCGAGCGTGCGATCGAACGCACGTTGGCCGAAGACGTCACGGTGCCCGAACCCACCGAACAGGAGTGCCGCCGCTGGTACCTCGCCAACTTGAAGCGTTTCCGCAGTGGCGACCTCGTCTGCGCGCGCCATATCCTGTTCCAGATCACCCCGGGCACGCCCGTGCCGGCCGTTCGCTCGCTGGCCGAGGCGATTCTGCATGAAGTCAGGAAAGACCCGGCCCTGTTCGACAAGCATGCGCGCGAGCATTCCAATTGCCCATCGGGCGCCAATGGCGGCCAATTGGGCCAGCTGCAACGCGGCGAAACCGTGCCCGAGTTCGAGAAAGCGATTTTCGAGGACGTGACGATCGGCGTGCTGCCTGATCTCGTGAAGACCCGTTACGGATTTCACATCATTGCCGTCGATGAACGCATCGAGGGCAAGCAGGTACCGTTCGAGGCCGTGCGCGAGAAGATCGGCGCGGAACTTCGCCAGCGCGGCGAAGCGCATGCGCTGTCGCAGTATGTGCGGGTGTTGGCCGGCAATGCCGACATCATGGGCGTGGAACTCGATGGTGCGGCATCGCCACTCGTTCAGTAGGGGGCGTCTGTCACCGAAATGAGCAACCGTGGCCCCTGGCGGGCTACGGAATTGGCGCGGTTGCAATATGCTTTTCCAGACTTTCGATGATGTCCCGGGTGAATGCGCAGCCATCATGCGAATCTTTCCCGGCAATTGCGTGCAGTGAGGCGATGCGGTCGGGATCGTAATGTGCCGTGCCGCCGGCGGCACGCTCGAAGCCGTTCGCAACCCGCGTGATAGCGTTCGTATCCACTGCCGCGAGTATCACCGCGTGCGCCAGCACGATTTGAATCGGGGGCGTGTGCCGGGCATCGGCCTGGGCGGGAATGCCGGGGGTTCCTGGCCGCGGATCAGCGGGTTCTTGTGCCGCGCCGCCGTTCACTGGCGCGGCAATCCGGCGCCACAGCTGCGCGGTTCCGACAATTTTGCGGGCGATGCCATCGGCGCCAGTCCATGCCAGGTTGTAGCGCCCGTCACAGAACGACCCCGTGACGGCTTGCGGGTGGCTGACGATTCCGTAGTCCCCGAGTGTTTCCGCGACAAGTGCGCAGAGGTGGCGGTAGACACCTTCCGTTCGGGACAGCGGCGGTCCGTCGACGGCGTAGGCCAGGCTGAGATTGACGATGCCTGGCCCCTGCGGCACCAGCCCGCCGCCCGACTGCCGCACGGTCACCGGCCAGCCGATTTGCGCGAAACGCCGGCACGCCTTGGTGAAACGCGGCAGGCGGCGATAGGTGCGGGGCACCACCAGCGCCCGGCCGGCTTCCCACACGCAGGCCGATGGGCCGAACCGTGCGGCGCGGCTCATCAGCAATTCATCGAAATCGGCCGGCATGCGCCGCTCGGTTGGCGGACTCAGTCGTATGAAGGGCATGTGGCGCGGAATGTTGGCGTCAGTCATGCGGGGAGTGCGCGGTAGGTGCCGCCCGCATCACATCAGCGCCGCCCCCGGCTGGGCAAAGTCGTCGTCGCTCATGAACAGATAGCGCACGGCGTCGATCAGGCTCAGCACGACGACCAGGGGCGCGAAGACGTACAAGATCACCAGGTACAGGATGCCGGTTCCCACCTGTCCGAGATAGAAGCGGTGGCCGCCCAGCCATCCCAGGAAGATTGCCAGGACAATCGCCATCCGACGGCGGCTGCCGGGTTTGTCGAGTTCGCCGCCTTTGTTCTTCACGATCCACCAGGTTACGGGCACGGTCAGCGCCAGGGCGACGACTACTCGGCCGGTGTGGGCTTCGACGTAGCTCGCCAACGCGCGGAAAAGATCGGCGAAGTTGTAGATCACCAGGCCCGTCAGGTGCGAAATCCAGGAGAAGAGCTCACGTCCAATGGATTCGCCGAACGTCAGCGCAACCAGGATGATGACGAATACGACAATTGGCAGAATCGCTTTCCGCAGCATGGGAGCGGTCCTCCCTCGGTGATGATTGCGACAGTTTACCCGTTGTTGGCGGGGTGTTCGGCGGGTGCGCCGGGTACGCCGTACGTACCGGAGATTCCAGCGGTCGGGCACGATGCTCTCTGTTGACGGTCGCGGGACGCAGTGCTCAAATGAATTCAATATTCCAGATTTGGAGCGACGGAGATGAAGTTGTGAATGAATATATTGATGCGCACAGTCATTTCATACCGCGGAGCATGCTTGAGTTTCTCGAGAAGAAGGGCGCGCAATGTGATTCGCCGATTATTCGTGACGAGAAGGGGCGGTTGTTTGTCGTAACGCCCGAGAGGCCCTATGGTCCGATCGCGCCGGGGTTTTATGACATGGGCGTGCGCCGCGAATTTCTTGAGAAAAATCATATTCGCCGCCAAGTCATCGCTCCGCCACCTTTCGTTTTCTACTATTGGATCGATTCTCAGAGGGCCTATGAGCCGATCAGAATCGAGAATGACGCCATTGCCGAAGTGTGCGCCGCCGACCCCGATACTTATCTTGGCATTGGCACGGTGCCGTTGCAGGATACGCCGCTGGCCGTCAAAGAGTGTGAGCGAATCGCGCAACTTGGCTTGCGTGGCGTCGAAATGGGCTCCAATATCAATGGCCTCGATCTGGACTCGGAAAAGCTTTTGCCGTTTTTCGAGGCGGCCGAGGGGTTGAATCTTGCCATTCTCATCCATCCGAACAATGGTGTCGGGCGCGATAGGCTGGGCAATCATCATCTCAGGAACCTGATAGGGTTTCCTACCGATACGACGATCGCCGCGGCGAAGCTGATCTTTGGCGGCGTGCTCGATCGCTTTCCCCGCCTCAAGATCTGTCTCGGGCAAGGGGGTGGCTTCCTGCCGTATATCATCGGCCGCTTCGATCACGGTTATCAGGTCCGCTCTGAATGCCGGCAGTACAACGCCAAGCCGCCCAGCGCCTATTTGCGCAGCTTCTACTACGACACGCTGATTTTTGCGCCGAAGCCGCTGACGCTGATCGTCACTTCGGTCGGCGCCGATCGCGTTATGCTGGGTGCCGACTTTCCGTTCGACATGGGCGCGGCCGCGCCGCTTGCCGTTTTGCAAACGGACCCGGCGCTTTCGAAGGAAGACATGGCGATGATCACCGGCGGCACGGTCACGGCGTTTCTGGGCAT
>SCQX01000330.1 GCA_004298545.1 Candidimonas sp.
ACTTACCGCGGAATCCGGGTTTTATGTAGTCGTAAGTGTCGGCTCCTGGCCGAGACTACCCATTCGCAGTCGGAGGGATTTGGCCGAATCTTCCGTGGAAAATTGTCAGGTTTCCGCATCTGGGCTGATGCGGCGCAAACGCGGGAAATAGTTGCGATAGGGCTGCGTGTCGCGGCTGAGCACGCTTAAGTTGGCGGCGGCTGCGTGGGCGCCGATGTAGAAATCGGGTAGCGGAACGAGGCGTGTGCCACCGCGGCGGCGATAGCTCAGGTAAGCTTGCGCCGCCACCCCCGCACACGCGGGGATGAACCGAAAATTGCGCAGGCGTTTCCGGTGAATCTTGGTAGCCCTGCAGCGGCATCGTTGCCGTGATGTGGCAGAATCAGGCGGCGATTCGTTCCACACGGGTTGGCGTCAACTATGTTGAGCGGCCGCATTGATGGCGCGCGGGCTGACGCGACCTTATATCGATGCCCTACGCAGCGGCCGGCAACCAGAGCCGCATGCGCAACCCGCCCAGCGGAGATTCCAGCGCCTGCACGCTACCCCCATAGGTCTCGGCCAGGGTGCGCACGATGTCCAGTCCGAGGCCGGCGCCGGGATGGCGTTCGTCCAACTGCACGCCGCGCTCGAACATGTGCGCGCGCTCGGCCTCGGGGATGCCAGGGCCGTCGTCGTCCACCAGGAAGCATATCTGGCCGCCTTCGCGCCGCACGTCGACTTGCACACGCGAACGCGCCCATTTGCCGGCGTTGTCGAGCAGGTTGCCCAGCAGTTCGTACAGATCTTGCTCCTCGCCGCGGAAGGCCGCGTCCGCGGCGCCCGGCGCCAGTTCGAAGCGGAGTTGGCGCGACGCGTGCAGGCGCTCCATGGTGCGCAGCAAGGCGCGCACCGGCTCCAGCACCGGTATTGCCAGGCCGGTGGCGCGCACGGCGGCGGCGCGGGCGCGCGCCAGGTGGTAGTCGACCTGGCGGCGTGCGTTGCCCACCTGCTCGCGCACCAGTTGAGCGAAGGCGCTGTCCTCCTGTTCGGCCGCGTTGGCCAGGACGGCCAGTGGCGTGTGCACCGCATGCGCCAGGTTGCCGGCCTGGGCGCGGGCCTGTTCCACCATGGTGGCGTTCTCCGCCAGCACATGGTTGAACTCGACCACCAGCGGCTGTAGTTCCCGCGGGAAGTTTCCCTCCAGCCGCGCCGCGCGGCCCGCGCGCACGGCGGTCAGGCGGCGGCGCAGCACGGTCAGCGGCCGCAGCGCCAGCTGCAATTGCAGCACCACCGCCAGCGCCAGGCCCGCGGCCAGCAGACCCAGGGCCATCAGCAGCAGGTGTGTGAAACGCTGGATCGGCTCGGCAATCAACGCCGTGTCGGCGGCCACTGCCAGACGCAACCGGGGCGCGCCCTTTTCCGGCAACTGCACGATGCGCGCGACGGCCAGCAGCGCGTGACCCTGGGCGTCGCGTAGGTGCAAGACCCGATAACCCTGCGCTGGATAGCCCGTCGGCGCTGGCGGCAGCCGCAGTACCTGGTCCCACAGTGAACGCGAGCGCGCCACCGCCGTGCGCGGCGCCTTGCCCAGCTCGTCCACCTGCCAGTAGAGGCCCGACAGCGGCTGATCGAGCCGCGCGTCGGCGGCCATCGGCCCGACGGTCACCTGTCCGTCCGGCGTCCTGTCGACGGCGGCGCTCAGGCGGTCGAGCTGCGCCGCCAGCTCCGCTTGCAGTTGTTGCGTGATGTGGTCCTGGAACAGGCCGCGCAGGCCCCACGCCGCCAGCGCGATGGCGACCACGACCCAAGCCAGTGTGCCGGCCAGCAGGCGCAGCCGCAGCGATCCCCCGGTCATGGCTCGGCGCCGAGGTCCACCAGTCGATAGCCGAGCCCGCGCACCGTCTCGATACTGCCGGGTGGCAGCTTTTTGCGCAGGCGGCCGACGAAGACTTCGATGGTGTTGGAATCGCGGTCGCTGTCGTACGCGTAAAGATGCTCGGACAGCTCGGTGCGCGACAGTACCTCACCCTTGCGCTGCATCAGCAACGCAAGCAGCTTGAATTCGTGGCTGGTGAGCAGCAGCGGCTGGCCGTCCACCCGCACGCGCGCCAAGCGCGTGTCGAGCAGGATCGGCCCGCACTGCCATTCGGCGGTGGCATGTTCGCCCCCGCGGCGCAGCAGCGCGCGCAGGCGCGCCAGCAATTCTTCCATGTGAAAGGGTTTGGCCAGGTAGTCGTCGGCACCGGCATCGATGACTGCCACCTTTTCCTGCCAGGCGCCGCGCGCGGTCAGGATGAGCACCGGCATGTTGCGCCCCGCGGCGCGCCAGCGGCGCAGCACCGTCAGGCCGTCGAGTTCGGGCAGGCCAAGGTCGAGCACCACGGCATCGAAGTCTTCCGCGCCGCCCAAATAGTGCGCCTCGTTGCCGTCGCGCACCGCTTCCACTGTGTGGCCGGCATCGGCAATGGCTTGCACGAGCTGGGCGTTCAGCACGGGTTCGTCCTCCACCACCAGGATGCGCATCAGGGCTCCTTGCGCTTGATCTCCAGCACGTGGCCGTCGGCCGCGTCGACCTTGAGCTTAGCCAAGTGCCCGTTTCGCTGCAACAGGCGAATCTCGTAGATGAAGCGGCCGCCGTCGCGTTCGAACTCGATCTTCAGCGCCTGACCCTGGTATTCGCGTTCTATTTTATCGAGCACGGTGCGTAGCGGCAGTACCTGGCCCCGCTCCAGTGCCTGGCGCGCCAGGTCTTGCTCGCTGGGTTCGGCATGCGTCGGCGCGGACACGGCAAGTGCGCAGGCCAGCAGGCCCGCCAGCGCGAGGCGGCGTGGGGGAAGGGGGGAGGATGCGGTCATGGCGAAACTTATAGCGGTATTGGGATGAATGGCCGATGAACGCGCCCTTCAGCATGGGTTCATGACGATTCTTCGACAATGATTTCCGTACCGGCATGACGTCGGTCTGGTTTCGATCGTCGATGAAAGGAAGATTTCCATGAGGCACTACCACAAGATCCTCGGCGGCGGCCTGCTGGCTCTGTCCGCCGTGCTCGCCGCCGCGCCGGCGCTGGCCGGCGACGACTGCGACGCGCCAGTGGAACACTGGCAGTCGCGCGACGCGGTGCGGCGCATGGCTTCCGAGAAGGGCTGGCAGGTCCAGCGCCTGAAGATCGACGATGGCTGCTACGAAGTCCGCGGCACCGACGCCAATGGGCGCGGCTTCAAGGCCAAGATCGATCCGGAAACGCTGGAGGTGGTGGAACTCAGGCAGCGCGACCACAAGCGCGAACGGGAGCGTGACCGCGAGCGCGAACACCGTTCCGGTGGCGTTCCGGCGGCGGCGGGCGGGCAGGGGCCCGCAACGGCTCCCTCACCCCTGTTCACGCCTGGCACCGCGCCGCGCGGCCAGGTCGAATGAAACCAATTTGCAACGGAATATCGCCATGAACAAGACTCGAAGAAGCTTCACGATGAACAAGACCCCCGCTCTCACTGCCCTCGTGGCCGCGTGCGCGCTGGCCTTTCCGGCGCTGGCGCAAAGCCGCGAAGTCAGCCTGACCGCCCAGCTCAAGAACTACGGCGGCGATGGCGCGTATCTTGCCGTCTATGTGACCGACGCCAAGGGCGCCTATGCCGGTACCCTTTGGGTGGCGGGCGGCAAGGCCAAGTACTACCGGCACCTGGCGGACTGGAATCGTCTGTCGGCCGGCGATGCCAATCGCCTGGCGGGCGTGACCGGCGCCAGTGTCGGCGCCGGCCGCACCCTGAAAGTGACGGCCGACCTGGCCGCCGCGCTGGTCGACGCCGGTTACGAGATCCGTGTCGACGCGGCGGCGGAGGACATGCGTGACAGCCCGTCCGAGATTCGCGTGCCGCTGACCAGCGCCGGCGCGGGCAAGCCGGCGGCGGGCAGGCAGTATATCCAGTCGCTCACGTATCAGCTTCGGTAACCGGGGCGCGCGGATGGGCTGGAAGCCGATACATCGCTGGCTGGGTCTGGGGCTGGGAACAGTGGCCCTGGTGCTGGGCATGACCGGCGCCCTCCTGTCGGTGGACCCGGTGTGGCAGGCATGGCAGGCGCCACCCGCGGCCCATGATCCGCCGCTAGCCACGCTGGTCGCGCGAGTGGAGGGTGCCATCCACGGCATCGAGGAAGTACGCCGCCTGCCGTCGGGCGTGGTCGTGGTCTATTCGTTCGACAATGGCCAGGCCCGCGCCGTGCGCGTCGACCCCGCCGATGGTTCCATCCTCGGCCCCTACCGGCCGTCCGCGATGCCGCGCTGGGTCAAGAATCTGCACCGCACGCTGCTGCTGGGCGACGCGGGGCGCTGGGGCACGGCCATCGCGGCGCTGGGGCTGTTGCTGCTGAGCGCCTCCGGCCTGGTGCTGCTGCTGCGGCGCATGGGCGGCTGGCGCCACGTGGCCGGCCGCGTACGCGGTTCGCTGACGCAGCGCGTCCACGTCATCGCCGGCCGCGTCGTGCTGGCCGTGTTGCTGCTGAGCTCGGTTTCCGCGCTCTACATGAGCGCCACCACGCTGGGGGTGGTCGCGCTCGATGCCGGGCCCGAACCGGACGTGGCGTCGATGGCAACCGATGGCCGGCCCGGCGTGGCGGGCGCGCGGATCACGCTGCTGCAGGAGGTTGCGTTGAGGGACCTGCGCGCCCTGAATTTCCCCGATGCGGCCGACCCGAAGGATGCCTGGAAGCTGACCACGCGCCAGGGTGAAACCTGGATCGACCGTTACTCGGGCCGGGCACTGGCGTCGCGGGACGTCAGCACCGCCCAGCGCCTCTACGACTGGGCCCTGATGCTGCATGCCGGCGAAGGCGCGTGGTGGATCTGGGCCATCCTGCTTGGCCTCAGCGGCGCCAGCCTGCCGCTGTTCTGGCTCTCGGGTCTGCTGATCTGGTGGCGTACGCGGCGCGACCGGCCGCGCATCACGCACAACAGCCCGCTCGCCCAGGCCGACACGCTGATTTTCGTGGCCAGCGAAAGCGGTGGTACCTGGGGCTTCGCCCAGGCCTTGCACGAGGCGCTGGTGCGCGTTGGCCACCGCGTGCACAGCGCGCCGCTGGAGCAATTCCAAACCGGTCCCCAGGCGCGGCGGATTTTCGTGCTCGCGGCCACTTATGGCGACGGCCAGGCGCCGGCCCACGCCGTCAACGCGCTCGAACGCATCGCCAGCCAGCGGACGACCCGGGTACCCGTTGCCGTGCTGGGCCTTGGCGATCGGCAGTTCCCGGCCTATTGCGCTTTCGCGGAGGCGGTCGATGCGTCGTTGCGCCAGCACGGCTGGCCCGGGCTGTTGCCGCTCGAACGCATCCACCAGCAGTCGGCGCAGCAGTTCGCGCGCTGGGGCGAGGCACTGGCCGCGGCGCTGGGCGAACCGCTGGCGCTGGAGTACCGGCCGCGCCTGCCGGCAACCACGACATTGCGGCTGGTGTCGCGCCAAGCGTACGCCAGCCGCGGGGGCCAGCCCGCCGCCATCCTGCGCTTCCACTGGCCCGCGCAAGGTGTCCGTGACCGGCTGCTCGGGCGTGGGCTAGGTCGGTTCGCGGCGGGTGATCTGATCGCCATCGTGCCGCCAGGCTCCTTCGTGCCGCGCTACTACTCGCTGGCCTCGGGCAGCGAAGACGGTTTCGTCGAGATTTGTGTGCGCCATCTGGCTGGTGGCCTGTGTTCGACCCACTTGCTGGGGTTGCGACCCGGCGATGGCACGCAGGCCTTCATCCGCCCCAATCCGGGCTTTGCCCTGCCGGGCGGCCGGCGCCCGGTGTTGCTGATCGGCGCGGGCACGGGGGTGGCGCCGCTGGCCGGCTTCATTCGCCGCAACGACCGGCGCGCGCCCATGCACTTGTGGTTCGGTACGCGCGACCCGGCGAAAGACTATTACTTTGGCGCCGACATCGAGCGCTGGCGTGGTGAGGGCCGTGTCGCCAGCGTGCGGACCGCGTTTTCGCGCGTGCCCGATGGCGGCGGCTACGTACAGGATGCCCTGCGGCGCGATGCGGATCGCGTGCGCGAGCTGGTATCGCAAGGCGCCCTGGTGCGCGTATGCGGCAGCCGCCCCATGGCGCGCGGCGTGGCCGAGACGCTGGATGGCATTCTCGCCGCGCTGCGCCTGAGCGTGCGACAACTGAAAGCCAAGGGGCGTTATGCCGAAGATATCTTCTGATTCGGGTGCGGCTGGCGCGCGCGTCACCCTGTACGGGCCCGTCATGGGTACCCGCTGGTCGGTGACGCTGGATGGCGCGCCCGCCACCGGCGCCGAACCGCTGCGCCAGGATCTTGCCGCGTCGGTGCGGCAGGTCGACCAACAGATGTCGCCCTGGAAAGCGGATAGCGACCTGACGCGCTTGAATCTGGCGCCGGCAGGTGTATGGGTCGCGCTGCCGCCCGAGATGTTCACCGTGCTGGCACGCGCGCTCGAAGTCGCGCGCCTGAGCGCGGGTGCGTTCGATCCCACCGTGGGCGAACTGGTCGACGCCTGGGGCTTCGGCGCGACGCGCGAGCGGCCCGACCCGGCTGCCATCCAGAGCGCCCGCGCCAGCGTCAAGATCGCCGGCCATGCGCGATTGGAGCTCGATCTGGCGTCGGGCCGCGCGCGCAAGCAAGCCCCCATGCGGCTCGACTTGTGCGGCATCGCCAAAGGGTACGCCGTCGACCGCATGGCGGCCGTGTTGCGGCATCACGGCGTGCGCTACGCGCTGGCGTGCCTCGATGGCGAACTGCGCGCCATCGGCGGCCAGGCCGACGGCCGGGCGTGGGCCGTGGCGCTGGAGAGCCCCGAGCCCGGCCGCCGCGCGGCGCGGGGCGTGATCGAGCTGCGGGACCTTGCCGTGGCCACCTCGGGCGATTACCGCCGCTACTGGCAGGTGGGCGAGACGCGCCTGGCTCACACGATTGACCCGCGCCGCACCGTGCCGTTGAACAATGGCGTCGCATCGGTCACCGTGCTGGCGCGCGATTGCATGGATGCCGACGGCTGGGCCACGGCCCTGCTGGTGGCCGGCCCGGACGAGGGCCCGGCCCTCGCGCGGCGCCTCGGGCTGGAGGCGCTGTTTCTGCTGCGCCACGGCGGATGCATCGTGGAACGGGGCGTCGGCCGCTTCGCGGTGGACGCGGGCAATTCTCAACCGAAGTAAGCGGCCTGTACTTGTGGGTTCTCGCTCAATTCCTGCGCGCTGCCCGAGGCTTCCAGCCGGCCCTGCGACAACACATAGCCATAATTGGAAATGGCGAGCGTCTGACGGGCATTCTGTTCCACCAGCAGTATCGTCACACCGGATCGATTGATGTCGCCGATGATGCGGAATTCTTCTTGCACGAGAAGCGGCGACAGCCCCAGTGACGGCTCGTCCAGAATCAACATCTTCGGTTTCGACATCAGGCCGCGGCCGATGGACAGCATGCTTTGCTCGCCACCCGACAAGGTTCCCGCCAGTTGACTGATGCGTTCCTTCAGGCGCGGGAAGGTCTCGTACACTTCCGCAAGCCGGCGCCTGAGCACGGCTTCGCTGGAAACCTGGTATCCGCCGACGCGAAGATTCTCGTCGATCGTCATTTTGGGAAATACTTTGCGCCCCTCGGGAATGCAGGAAATGCCATGGCTGATGATCTTGTGCGTTGGCAGGCCGATAAGAGACGCACCGGCGAATTCGATTTGTCCCTGGTTGGGGGGTGTCAAGCCCAGAATGGAGCGGATGAGCGTGGATTTTCCCGCGCCGTTCGCTCCCAGGATGCAGGTTATCTCGCCTTCTTTCGCGTCGAGCGATACGCCATGCAGTACATTGACCTGGTCGTACGCGGTCGAGATATTCGTCAATGCAAGAAGCGTGGTCATGTCCGCTCCCGTCCGAGATAGGCGCTTTGCACTTGCGGGTCGGCGACGATCTGCGCGTAGCTTCCCTCCGCAATTTTCTTGCCGGATGCCAGCACGATGCAGCGTTCCGTGATGTGGCGAATGACATTCATCTCGTGCTCGATGATGACGATGGTGAACGGTTTGAGCCGCCCGCGAATCTGCAGGATGTCTTCCATCAGTTCGCTCGACTCATCCCGGGTCATTCCGGCCGACGGTTCGTCCAGCAGCACCAGCCGCGGGCCGCACAGCAGCGCCCGGCAAATTTCCACACGCCGCCGATCGATCATCGTCAGCGTGCCGGCGGCCTGAAACAGCTTGTCGGCCAACGGAGCGCTGAATGTGTGGAGCAGCGCATGTGTCTGGTCGACCATCTCGTCGTATTGCGCCTTCAATTTCTTCCGTTCCAGCAGATTGAACCACAGGCCCATGCGCAGGCGCTGGTAGTTGCCGAGGACCATATTGTCGAACACGGTCAGTCCCAGCGATAATCGCGATCGCTGAAAAGTTCGGGTGATGCCGAGTCTGTAAATTTGTTGTGGCGATTTCCCGTTGATGTTGTCGTCGCTCAGTAATATTTTTCCTGAAGCGGCTGTGTACAAGCCCGTGACGACGTTGAAAAAAGTGGTCTTCCCCGACCCATTCGGCCCCAGCAGTCCAAGAATCTCCCCATCGAACACCGTCAGGTTTACGCCGTCGAGCGCCACCAGTCCGCCGAATCGCACCACCAGGTCATGGGCACTCAGCACAGGCGCGCTCATGCCGCCCCTCTTCCCGCGAACAGTTTGCGCGTCGACCGGGGTATCAGGCCGTCGGGCCGAAACAGCAAGATCGCAATCACCATCAGACCAAAGATCAGAAGCCTGTATTCCTGGATGAACTGTAGTTTCTGCGGCAGAATCAGGATGATTGCGGTGGCGGGCAGAACCCCCACCGGATTCCCCATGCCGCCGAGCAACAAGACGGACACCAGGATCAGGGAGTCCACGAATGTAAAGTTGCCCGGCGCCGTATAGCTGGTCAGCATTCCGTATGTCGCCCCCGCGACGCCGATGAGGAAGTTGGCGATCGTGAACGCGGTGATCTTGATTCGAGCTATCGGTATTCCGAAGGTGGCGGCGCTGATTTCGTCGGTGCGCACCATATCCATGGCCACGCCGATCCACGAGCGCTCGAGCCGGCGAACCAGGATGAACGACGCCGCGCACAGAACCACGCTCAGCACCGCGTAGTTTGCGACATAAGAGATCTCGATCCCGCCGATCTGTATGTTCTCGTTCATCGCCCAGCCGAACAGCTTCATGCCCGGGATCTGCACGCCTTGCGGCCCCCCCAGTGCGTCGTTGACCTCCAGGAAGGTTTCGAACAGGATGCCGAACGCGAGTGTGACCAGCGCCGAGTAGTGGCCGCGGGTGCGCAGCACGGGCAAAATGAGCAGGGATCCGATCACGGCGGACAGGATGCCGCCGCTGAGCAGTATGAGCAGGCCGGTCATGTTCGTGCGGGTGGCAAGCACGGCGGCGGTATAACTGCCCACGCCAAAAAATGCCGCGCCCGCGAAGTTCAAGATGCCGGC
>SCQX01000331.1 GCA_004298545.1 Candidimonas sp.
GGGTTCGATCCCTCTTCCCTCGACAATGAAGACGCGCGTCGCGCGCTGCTCGAATCGTTGATCGACCGCAGCGTGGTCGCCACGGTGGCAAGCGGCGACCGCTTCAATGTGTCCGACGTCGTCTTGCGCCAGGCAATCGCATCCATTCCGCAGCTTCAGGTCAATGGGGAATTTTCCGCAGAGCGCTACCGTGACCTGCTCAAGTCGATGGGGCTGACCAGTCGCGATTTCGAGCACAATCAGCGTGGTGAACTGGCGCTGGGACTGGTGCTGGATCCGGTCGACACGACGGCAACGGTGCCGCAATCCGTCGTTGGCTCGGTAGAGCGGACGTTGACGGCGCAGCGGACGATTCAGTTGCGAATCTTTCCTGCATCCGACTACGAGAAAAACGTCAACGTCACCGATGCGGACATTCATGCGTGGTACGAGCAGAACAAGCAGCAGCTTCAGCTTCCGCAGCAGGTCGATATCCAGTATCTGCTGCTTGACGAGGCCGCCGCCATGAAGAACCTGCCGGCGGTCGACCGGGAGGCCATGGAAAAGTACTACGAGCAAAACAAGGCGCGCTTCGTCACCGCGGCGCGTATCGATCTCAGCCACATCCTGGTGGCGGTGCCGATCGGCGCGACAGAGTCGCAGCATGCCGCAGCGCTCAAGAAGGCGCAGGCCATCGACGCCGAAGTGAAAGCCGACCCGTCGCGCTTCGCCGACATTGCGCGCGCGCAATCCCAGGATGCCGGCACCGCGCGCCAGGGCGGCGAGCTTGGCTGGATCACGCAGGGAACCTGGCCACAGAAGCTCGACAGCGCCGTTTTCGCGCTGAAGAAGAATGAAATCTCGGGGGTGGTCGATGGGCCCGGTGGCTATCACATATTCAAAGCCAACGAGGTAGAGCCCACGAAAACGCAGTCTTTCGATGCGGCCGAGCCTGAAATCAAGAAAGAGATTCAGCGCCAGCTTGGGGCCGACAAATTTGCCGACATGTCGACCAAGCTCACGAGCCTGGTGTACGATAATTCCAGCAGCCTGCAGCCGGCGGCGGACGCGTTGGGGCTGAAGGTGAAGACCGCGAATGGCATTGCGCGCGACCGCCTGCTCGACGCGAAGGAAATCGGGCCGGGCGCGGCGGCTGGCAGCCCCGATGCGGCGGTGCTTGGCGACGTGCGTGTCCGCCGCGCGTTGTTTGCGTCCAGGGTACTCACCGGCAAACAAAATTCGGGGGTCATCGAGATTTCTCCCGATACACTCATCGTGGTGCGGGTGCTCAAAACGGTTGCCGCGCACGTGCCGCCCATCGAATCGGTAACCGATACCATCCGCAGCACACTGGTCAAGCAGGACGCGCTGGCGGCGTCGGTCAAGGCGGGCGAGGCGGCATTGGCCACCTATCGCAAGGCCGATGATCACGGCAAGGCCCCCGCGGGCTTCGGCTCGTCGATGGCGGTCAGCCGAATCGATCCGCAGGGGTTGAGCAAGACCGTTCTGGATGCCGCCCTGGGCGCAAGCGTCAAGACACTTCCCGGTTACGCCGGGCTGCGAACCGACACCGCGTACGTCGTCATGCGAATCGAGCAGGCCCGGCCTGGCAAGTCGAGCGATCCCCAGCTGGCGGGGTTGCAGGCGCAGCTGGATCAGATGTGGGGCAGCGCCGAAAGGCAGGCGGTACTTCGCGCGCTGCGTGAAGAGGTCAAGGTGAAGATGCTGCCCGAATCCAAAAAAGTGCTTGCGGGCGAAACCTCTGATCAGGAAAGTTGATCGAGCCCCGATCCCACGGGGCCGAAGCATTTCGGTCCGCCCGCTCAGCCTTTGATGCGGACGATCTTCTGCACCTGGGGAACATGCCGTATGGCGCGGATCACCTGCGCCAGATGCTTGCGGCTGTCGACCTGTACGGTCAAATGAAGCATGGTCGTCGTGGAATCGTCCTGCATGGTCAATTGCAGGATGTTCGAATCGGCTTCAGTGATTTCCGCCGCCACCCGGCCTAGAACACCCCGTTCGTTGATGACCGTCACATCCAGCCGGGTTGAAAGGTGACGGGCGGTCGTCGTATCCCACATGACCGGAATCCAGCGTTCAGGTTCGCGTGCGCGCTGGCGCTGTGCAACCGCGCATTCTTCCATGTGCACCACCAGCCCGTAGCCCAGGCGTATGCCGCCGATGATGGCGTCGCCCGGAAGCGGACCGCAGCAGGGGGCGAGTTGCACCGCTTCGCCTTCGTTTCCTTTGATGAGAATGGGGGCGTTTGCGCGTGCCGTCATTTCGTCGACGGCGGCGGCGGTGGTGGCGAGAATGGCGTTTTCCGGGGCGAAGCGGCGCGCCACCACCGCCGCCAGCCGCTTGCCCAGGCCGATGTCGGCCAGGATCTCATCGCGCGAGCTGGCGCCCGACCCGCGCGCCAGCTTCTCCCATTGCGGATCGTCGTCGCCCGGGTAAGGCAGTTGCAACTGACTGAATGACTGGTTGAGCAGGCGCTGCCCGAAGGCGACCGATTCCTCGTATTTGACGGTGCGCAGGTAATGACGGATTTCCGAGCGGGCGCGACCGGTGCGCACATAATTCAGCCAGCGGGCGCTGGGCCGCGACGCCGCCGAGGTGACGATTTCGATGGCATCGCCACTTTTCAGTTCAGTGCTCAACGGGGTGAATTCGCCGTTGATCTTGCAGGCCACCGCCTGGTTGCCGACATCGGTGTGGATGGCGTAGGCAAAATCGATGGGTGTCGCCCCGCGGGGCAGCGACAGAATCTTGCCCTGCGGGGTGAATACATAGACGGCGTCGGGGAACAGGTCGACCTTGACGTGCTCGAGAAATTCCCCCGAATCGCCCGTCTGGCTCTGAATGTCGAGCAGCGACTGCAGCCACTGGTGCGTGCGCTTTTGCAAACTGTTCAGCGTGGCGGCATCGTCTTTGTAGAGCCAATGGGAAGCAACGCCTTCTTCCGCCACGTGGTCCATGTCGCGCGTGCGGAATTGGAATTCGACCGGCGTGCCGTACGGCCCGACCACCGTCGTGTGCAGCGACTGGTAGCCGTTGAGTTTCGGGATGGCGATGTAGTCCTTGAATTTGCCGGGTACCGGCCGGTAGAGCTGGTGCACCGTTCCCAACGCCAGGTAGCACTCGGGCAGCGTATGGACGACGACGCGAAAGCCATAGATGTCGAGCACGTCGGAGAACGATTTCTTCTGCTCGACCATCTTGGTGTAGATACTGAAAAGCGATTTTTCGCGTCCAGTGACTTCCGCTTCTATGCCCGCGGCCGGCAGCGCCATCTTGACCGCGTCGGCGATCTTGCCGAGGACTTCCCGGCGGTTGCCACGCGCTGCCAGCAGCGCCTTGTGCAGCACCTGATAGCGGTTGGGGTAGAGCGCCTGGAAGCAGAGATCCTGCAGTTCGCGAAACAACGCGTTGAGCCCCAGGCGGTGCGCGATGGGGGTATAGATGTCGAGTGTTTCGCGGGCGACGCGGCGGCGCTTCTCGGGCGTGACGGCGTCCAGCGTGCGCATGTTGTGAAGGCGATCGGCCAGCTTGATGAGAATGACGCGCACGTCGCGCGCCATGGCCAGGAGCATTTTGCGAAAGCTTTCGGCCTGCTGTTCGGCTTTGGTGGCGAATTCAAGGCGCTGCAGCTTGGACAGGCCA
>SCQX01000031.1 GCA_004298545.1 Candidimonas sp.
CCAAACTCCGGCCCCCGGTGATCAATCGTCGCGTGATCAATCGCCCTCAACACCCGCTCGGGCACGTTCGTCGGCCCCGGTATCTGCAAAAAATGTCGCCCCGACGGATGCGCGCTGAACTCTATCATGACTGTCCTTTCCTTATTGATTAGTGTGGAATGCTGATATGTATTCAAAATACAATCACCATCCTACCCTCTCATCCTCCATAGAGCAAGACCCCCGAAGCGACCTGAATCAACGATTGCGCATTTCCATGGCGCCTTCCGTTCAACCGGCCGTTCCGGGCGGCGGCACCCGTGGTGATCCACCCGGCGTCGAGCGCGACAGCGGGCAAGTCTTTTTTTCCGGCTTTCGGCGAATCCATGGATGAGTGAGCCGCGAGCGGGCCGCCGGGGAAGTCGTCGATCGGCCGCGGGATGAGTCACGGACGAGCCACGGACGCAGGCACCTGAATCAAGCGCTTTCAAGCACTTACTTCAAAAAAGTTACAATAAGGCACTTTAAATACTTTATGATAGTGGTAATTGAGGGCAAAGCAGGGCCACCGTTCGCAACGGCCTCTACACGCCGCTTATGTGGCAACGCAGACGACGTAGAATGACAACCTATTCTTATAATTCCATTTTGCATGCAAAATTTAGTCAATCACTCCCAGCCATCCCCCGTCGCCAAGCTGGCCAAGGTTACGCGGCTGCGCCTGCACGACACCGTCGTTGAACACCTGCGCAACTTCATCGTCGAAGGGGTGCTCGCCCCCGGCGCGAAGCTCAACGAGCGCGAACTGTGCGATACCCTGGGCATCTCGCGCACGCCATTGCGCGAGGCGCTCAAAGTGCTGGCCGCCGAAGGGCTGATCGACATCATCCCCAATCGCGGCGCTTCCGTCTCGCACATGTCCGAGGCCGAAATTCGCGAGGCGTTCGAACTCATGAGCGGCCTCGAAGCGTTTTCCGGCGAACTGGCCTGCGAGCGCGTCACCCCGGACGAAATCGGCGAGATCAAAGCGCTGCACTACATGATGCTGGCCTGTCGCGCCCAGAACGACATGCCGGGCTACTATGCGCAAAACCGCGCCATACACGACCGCATCAATCTGGCCGCCCGCAACTCCGCGCTGCGCCAGGTTTATCTCATGGCCAACCGCCGCCTCCAGGCGCTGCGTTTCCGTTCCAATTTCCGCGCCGCCAAATGGGAAAGGGCCATCAAGGAACACGGGGAAATGATCGAGGCGCTGGAAGCGCGCGACGGCACGCGGCTATCGGCAATTCTGCGCCTGCACCTGCTGGAAAAACGCGACGCCGTCCTGCAGATGCAGGCCGAAGAGCCCCACACCGAGAACGCCGGCCACGAGGTGGCTTGATCGACCATTGCGTGCACTCACGCGCGTGGGCGGCCCAGGTCGAATCGACGGTCTGCTTGGATCAGCGCTCAACTGTCCTCATTTCTTCGCCCGCAGCTGCTTGCCGCGATAGTCGGCAATGCGTTGCCTCAACCCCGGCCGCGCGGCCGAGCGCACCAGCGCGGCCAGGTCGGCATCGCTGGCATCGGTTCGGCTGACCGCGCGCAGCGCCGCGACGGTGGCGCGATCGGGCACCGGCGCGGGGCAGCGCGCGGCAATCCAGGCAGCGTCGAAGGCGGGGCTCAGCTCGGTCGCCAACCCATGAGCCAGGGCCGCATCGGCCGACAACGCCAGCCCGTCGATCACACAGCGGCGCGCCAGGTCGGCGCCAACCCGCGCCGCCAGGCGCCGGGTACCCAGGACGACGCCAAAACCCGCGCCGGGAAAGCGAAACGTCGTGTCAGCCGTGACGGCGCGCACGTCGCATGCCGTGAACAGATCGGCGCCAGCGCCCCACACGCGGCCATGGCCGCACGCCATGGTGCGCACGGGTGCGCGCCAAAGCGCATCCAGTAACAGCTCGATGCGAACCAACCGCTGCAGCAGACTTGCATCCGTCTCCGCGTCCAGGTCGGAAAGATCAAAGCCGGTGCAGAAATTCGCGCCCGCCGAACACAGCACCAGCGTGTGCACGCCGGAGTCGGCGCACGCCGCATCGACTGCCGCAATGAGCCGCTCGACCAGTTCGGCCGACAGCGCATTGCCCCGCCGCGTCCGATTCAGACGCAGCGTGGCCACGCCATCACCCGCCGAATACGCCAGAGCCGGGGCGTCCTCCACCTGGATCGATGGATGGCAGGCTGCCGGACTATCCGCGGACCGCGGGTTTGCGGGGGCCGAACCGGCCCCACTGAATGATTCGGACATCAGGAACTCCTGTGCAGTGGGCCCGCTACTGCGGACACGTTTCAGTCCGGTGATTGTGCAATCCGTTTCGCACGAGTTGATTCCGGTTCCACGTTCGCACGGGCCGAGCGCAACCGCTTGGTGTCTTCCCCCAGCCCGGGCAGCGCCGTCGCCATGGGAACCGGCGCACCGTCGAGCCACACCGGGCACGCCACCGTGCGCGTGCGGTGCCCGCCCGGCAGCGTGATGGGCTGCACGAGCTGAAGGTGCCGAGTCTGAGGATCGGCCAGCGCTTCGGCATAGCCGTTG
>SCQX01000332.1 GCA_004298545.1 Candidimonas sp.
AGCGTCATGGCGAGAGAGAACGGCACGAAAAACAGGCCCACGACACCGCCCACGAAGAGTAGCGGCAGATAGATGGCAACGTTCGTCAGCGTGCCGGTGATGTCGGGAACCGCGATGCTTTTGACGCCCTGCCAGATGCCTTGCCAATGCGTGTCTCCACTTTCCCACTGATGGTAGATACTTTCCAGAACGACGATCGCATCGTCGGCAAGCAGCCCCACCGCGACCGTCAGCGCGCCGAAGGTCATCAAGTTCAGATCCTGGCCCAGCGCATGCAGTGCCGCGATCGCGAGCGCGAGCGACAGGGGGATGCTGAGCGCGAGCACGATGACTCCCCGGCCCGCGCCCAGAACCCAGAACAGGATCAGGGCAGCCAGCAGCGCGCCGATCAGCAGGTCTCGCCCCAGATCCCTGGCAACGATGCCCACCAGGAATCCCTGGTTGTAGACTTGCAGCCACTGCACGCCCCGCGGAAGCTGCGGAAGCGTCTGGTCGAGTGTCTTGCGCACTGCCCGCGTGACCTCGAGGGTCGACGCCCCCGGTTGCTTCGTCACGGTCAGCGCCACGGTGGGGTGGCCGTCCAGCGCCACGGCGCTGTGGGTTGGCGTGGCGGCGCGAACGATGTGGGCGAGCGCGCCCAGGGGTACCGGGCCTTGCGGCGCGGGCACCGGAAGCGCGTCGAGTTGCCGGACATGCGTGGGAAGGTCACGCGCTTCGATCAGAACATCATTGTGACCAAGCGTGAGGTAGCCGGCGGGCGCGAGCAGAATCCGCGCGCGCAGGGCGCCGACGATGGCCTCGACCCCTACGCCATAACGCCGCATGGCGTCGACATTTGGCTGAATCCACAGCGCCTCGTCACCCGGGCCGAAGACATCGACCGACTGCACACCTGGAGCGGCGCGCAGTGCGGGGGCGACGACCGCCTGCACCGCGCGTTGAACCAGGGCGGGCGCAACGTCGCCGGGAATTTGCAGTGTGTAGTCGGCAACCTCGTTGATGGCGGTTCCCATGATTCGCGCCACCGGATGCACTTGCGATGGAAGTTCGGCGCGCGCGGAATCGATTGCGCCGTTGACGGCCTGCAGGTCGGTTTGCACACTGCTCGTCTGACGGAAGCGCGCGTGAATTTCGATCGTGCCATTTCCCATGATCGAACGTACGCTGCTCAGTTCAGGAACTGTCAGAATCTGGCTTTCCAGCGGATTGACCACCAGGTGCTCGAGTTCCGCGGCAGTGGTTCCGGGCAGATGCGCCGTAATGCCGATTTGCGGATAATCGAACTGGGGCAGCACTTCGAACGGCGTATGCACAATGGCGTTGACCGTCCACAGCAGAACCGCGCCAAGTACCAGCAACCATAGCGACCGGCGGCGCAAAATTCGTGATGCCGGAGCATCCTTGGGCATGAATCAGTATTCCGTTCGGTTAGTTCGAATAGAGTGCGCAGAACCAGTCGGGTGGGCACTGAGAGGCCGCTGGACTTGGAAATCATCGGTTGCGAATGACGCTCTGCGTCCGGCAGTCCCTCAGTCAGGCGGCTGATAAGAATTCGCAATACCGCGGTGAAACTCAAGGAACGCTCCGCGTACCACGATTTGCTGTCCAGGCGACAGGCCGGACGTGATTGCCGTCTGCCAGCCTTCGCTTGACCCGGGTGTCACGCGCCGGGGTTTGTTTCCCGTAGCGGTGTGGACGAGCACCCACCAGTGCCCCTGGTCCAGTACCAGGGCAACGGTCGGCACCATGACCTCGCGGCTGGTCGGGCCGTCGAGCGTCACCGTGCCCCAGCGCCCGCTCATCCACTGTGGCGGGAGAGTGTGCCGTGTCGAAATCAAACCGACATAGCGACCCGCATCCACGGCGACGCCCGGGGCGACGGCGACGACCTCGACGGGAATGGGGTCACCGCCCGATGACGGCGCAAAACCGCCACGCATTCCGACGCGTATCAGGTCCGCGTCCGCGCCATAATAGGCGGCACGGATCCGCAGGCCATCCGCAGGCTCTATCGTCACCAGATTTTGACCAGCGGAGACCTGTTCGCCGTTCGCCGCCGCAACGTCGGTGACAGCGCCCGCAACCGGTGCGCGCACGTCCTGCGATTGTTGGGCTTCCTTTAATTGCGCGTCGGCCGTTTTCACCGCCGCGCGAGCGGTTGCCGCGCTTGCCTGCGCGCTGTCGACCGCCTGGCGGGTGGCCAGATGGAGCGATAACTGGCGGCGAGCGATTTCGAGCACACGACCCGCCGTTTGCGCCTGCGCTTGTGCCTGGTACAGCGCCTGTTCGCGCGAAACCAGAAGAGCCCGCATCTGCGATCCGCCGATATGGGCGATCACATCGCCCGCTTTGACGGCGGTGCCTTGCGCCACCCGCAGGCCGCTTAGCGTACCTGGCGCAATCGCCCGCACCGGAACGTTGACGACCGGCTCGATCCGTCCGTAAGCGCGCAGCCGGGTGGTGATGACTTTGGCGTGAACCTTGACGAAGTCTTCCGCTTGGGAATTATCGGGCTGAGCGATCGCATTGGCGCCACACCACGCCGCGCTCATGAGAAGAAGCGCGATCGAGAGCCGTCGTTTCACGCGAACGGCGGGTGTCAGACGGCCCATGTCCAGGCGAAGAAGGGGGAGAGGATTGCGCTACCGTCGACGACGCCCAGCGCGCAGGCAGCCAGTGCGATGCCCACGAGGATTGTCGCGGCTGCAATGCCACCATACCAGGCGGAAGGTATCCCGGCTTCATTCGCCAGCGGCAGCAGAAGCCGCGAGATTCGCGCCTCCAGCGATTGCGCGCCGGCCCCCGTCAGAGCGGCGTCGGGGGATGCTTCCCACCTGGCGGCGCCATTGCGCATCGTAGTGGACGCGCCATAACGAGCAACCATGACGACGGCGGATGCGAGATCAGTGCCGGCCACGCCGCGGCTGCGCGCCTCGTCGTCGCGTGCCCATTCCAGCGTTTCCAGCCAGACCGCGAAGCGCTTCGCGGCCGATGGCCAGGGCCACTGCAGGTCGGTTGCAATCTGGGCCAGCCAGATGCGCAGCGGATCGTGATGCCGCGCGTGCGCGAGTTCATGCTCCCACGCCGCGCGCAGCAACCGTGTTTCAAGATTCCGTGCAAGGAACGGTGAAAAGATGATTCTGGGGCGCAGCAGACCAACGGTGCATACCGGTAAATCAGTGGGTCCGCGCAGCAGCACCCCTATTGCCCTGAGCAGGGCGCGCAGCGCGACCAGCGCGAAAGGCGCGCACGCCATGACGATCACCGTGCGGCCGAGGGGCAGGCGCACTGGATCGGGCGCCCGAAGCGCCCAGCCGCAGAGCCAAGCCGCGATGACCAGGGTCGGGATCACCGGAAGCCACAACCGCAGCCACGCACGGGATTCGCGGGTGCGTGCCACGTTCTCGCGGGTTGGCCACGAACGCAGCGCGGCCAGCGGCTGAAGGGCCAAGCCGCCGAACAGTACGAGCAGCAGCGTCAGCAACGTTTCACGCTCCATGGTTCGATTCCTTCTTGTCGCGGATGGCGCGCTCCAGTTCGTCGAGCAATTGCGGGTCGATGTCGCCGGCAGCCTCGACGAGCGCGGCCACGGCGGCGTGCGGCGCTGCCCCCAGGAAGCGATTCATCAATTGCCGGGCGCGCGCGCGTTCCACGTCGCGCCGCTCCACCGCGGGGCGGTAGACGAATGTGTGCGCTACGCGCCGCCGCTCGATCAGCCCCTTGCCGCGCAAACGGTCGACGACTTTCGCGGTGGTCGTGTAGACGTTGCCGACAGGCGCGCCAAGCCGTTCATGCAGTTCACGCACGGACGCTTCCCGAAGCTCCCAGAGCAGGCTGAGGGCGGCAAATTCCAGATCGTCGGCGGGGAGGCGGAAGTCAGGCATGACTCAAAGTTTACGACGCACGTCGTAACTGATCAACCACTATTATTTACGAGGTAGCGGGCGATTCGTACTTCAAAGTTGTATATCGGTATACAGAGTCTTACCGAAACGCCGCACGCTGGCCACGAAGTTACAGACTGACGACAACCGTTTCGGCAGGAAACGATCCAAGTGTTTAGCATTCCGTGCAGCCGCCGCATGATCGCGGTGGATCTCGACAGGAGCACCGTATGAAACGTGCAGCCCCCATTCTACTGATCGGTTTGTGTACCTTTTTCCTGTCGGAGACCGCGTCGGCGCGTGTCGATCTGGGTGTCTATCTGGGCATCCCCGCGCCCGTTTACGTAGCGCCCCCCGTGGTCTATGAAGCGCCGCCCCCACCGCCGCCGATCGTGTACCGGGAGCCCCCCGAAATCTATACGCCGGGCGTCGTCGTCGTTGGCGGCGAATGGGCGCGCGATCGCGACTGGCGAGAGCACTATTGGAAGCATGCGTGGAAGCGCGACCACTGGAAGCATCACGGCGAGGATGATGATGACGATTGAGCTAGCTGCCGCGTTTCTTTCAGCGGCTTCAGCGAGTCCCACCCGCCAGTAGGTAGAGCGACTCCATATAGGGGAAGGCGCATCGCGGCTACGGAGCGCGTAGTCGCGAGCGCAAAATGGAAGCGCAGCGAAAAGACGGTGCCAACGACCACCGCGCTCGACGTCACGGCAATCGGGCGTGCGCTGCGCGATCGAACGGGACACCTGAGTCCGCCGGGAACCCCACTGCGCCTGAGTGCGTGGTTTCAGCCTACCATTGAACCGATGATGAGACTGGAAAGGAGTGAGCATGCGGGAAACGGATAAGTACAGTATCTCCGTCATGGCGCTGGGCGGAACCATCGCCATGGTGGAAGGGAAGGGCGGCGAGGGGAGCGGCGTGGTGCCCACCCTCACCGGCGAAGCGTTGGTCGCAGCCGTTCCGGGGCTGGATGCCATCGCCCACATTCACGCGCGGTCGTTCCGGCAGCTTCCCAGCGCGCAGCTGGGCTATGACGATCTGGACGAGCTGGCCACCGCCATCGGGCAACTGAACAACGACGGCTGCCGCGGCGTGGTGGTCACCCAGGGCACCGACACTATCGAGGAAACCGCCTTCGTGCTGGACCGCCTGCTGGGGCTCGAAATGCCGGTCGTGGTCACCGGCGCCATGCGCAACCCCACGGAAGCAGGGGCTGACGGCCCCGCGAATCTGCTGGCCGCCGTACGGGTGGCTCTAAGCGAAGCGGCCCGAGGGATGGGCTGCGTGGTGGTGTTCAACGATGAAATCCACGCCGCGCGCTTCGTACGTAAAACGCATACCAGTCGGCCCGACACCTTCCAGTCGCCCGCCTGCGGGCGCATCGGCTGGGTCACGGAGGGTCGGGTACGCGTGGTCGTGCAAGTCCCGCCCGTGCCCGCCATACGTGGCCCCGTGACCCGCAACGACGCGCGCGTGGCCCTGGTGAAGATCGCGCTGGGTGATCGCGGCGAACAGGTACGGGCATTGCACGATGCTGGCTTCAGCGGCCTGGTGGTCGAGGCCACCGGCGGCGGTCACGTTCCTTGCGAAGTGGCCGAGGCGCTCGAAGCCGCCGCGCGCAATATACCCGTGGTGCTCGCTTCACGCACCGGCAGTGGTGAAGTGCTCGAGCACACCTACGGTTTCCCGGGTAGCGAAACCGACCTGCTGCGTCGCGGCCTGATTCGCGCGGGTTGGCTCGACGGCTTGAAAGCCAAGGCACTGCTTACCCTGTTGCTGCGCCGCGGGCCACGAACGCCAGCGCAAGTGGCGCAGGCGCTCGCGGCGTGGGCGTGAGACCGGCGCCTCGCCTCGAGCACGCCAGGCCACCGACGGCGAATCAAGCCCCAGGCCGCGGGTATCCTTTCAGGTGTCCCGCTCCGTAAGCGGGGTACAGCAAGCGCTTCGCGCGCCCGTGCTCGACCGCGGCTGGCAGATACGATGGATGCGCGTGGGAGCACTGGTCGCGCCACTTCTGAAGCGTCACGTTCCGATCCCAATACGCCAGATGACTTTGAGTCCGACAGAAAGCACGTAACCCACCACCAGTCCATCATTCTTGCCGACGCGGTGGCCACTTCGCACTTGGTCGTGAACGCCGCGTCTGATAACCTTTCGCGATACCCGTCGCATAGGTTCCCGGAGCAGCGCCAATACATGTGGACGACACATATGATTTTCACGCTATTGGTCGCTGTCGCGGTTTACGCGCAGAGCGTGACCGGGTTCGCCGTGGCGCTGATCCTGCTCGGAATGGTGGGGCTCATCGATCTGGTGCCCTTGCCCGATGCGGCAAACGTGGTGACCGTCATCATGATTGTCAACGCGTTGATGTTTTTTTACAGCCGAAAAACCGTTCACGTCGAACGCGCAATCTTATCGGCGGTTGGGACGACACTGATCGGCATCTTCGTGGGCACGACGATACTGACTTTTCTCGCCACCCATGAGTACCAGGTACTCAGATTGCTGCTGGGCATCAGCATAGTGGCCTGCGCGCTGCTGTTGTGGCGCGCCTCGAGCCCATACACGGTTGCATCGGGCGTCGGCTACTTCGCGGGGATCGGCCTGCTTTCCGGAGTGCTTGGCGGAATGTTCTCCGCTCCCGGGCCCCCGTTGGTGTATGCGGTCTACCGCCAGCCGTGGCCGATTGCGCGAATACAGGAATCGCTCATCTTCTGTTTCGGTGTGGGGGCAGTTCTAAGGCTGTTGATCGTGCTTGCGCAGGGTGGTTTCAGCCACATGGCGGTCATGCTGACAATCGACGCCGTTCCCGTCACCCTGATCGTAACGGCCCTCGGGGCCTCGCGGCCGCTTCCGATGCCCGCCGCCGTAGTGAAGAATATCGTCAGCGTGCTGCTCATCGGTTCTGGCTTCGGCATGCTGTTCTCGAGCCTGCACGCGATGCTTGCCTGATCAAGCGGCACGGGAATCACGGCCCTTTTGGCTACCCGGACCGCGAACGTCAACATTCCATCGCAAAATGCGGACCATGCGGTCGTCTGGCTCTCATCGGCGACGTATCGCCTGACGCGATCCGCGCGAATCACTCCATCGTCACGCCCGCCAGCCGGTAGCCGACTTGCAGTTCCGTGATCAGGTATCGCGGTTGCGACGCATCGTCTTCCAGTTTCTGCCGCAATTGCATCATGTAGACCCGAAGGTAATGCGCCCGATCGGAATAGGCCGCGCCCCAGATTTCAAGCAGCAGCTGCCGGTGGGTCAGAACCTTGCCGTGTCCACGTATCAGCGCCGCCAGCAGCCGGAACTGTATGGGTGTCAGGTGGACTGGCTGGCCGGCACGCGTCACTTCGCGGTTGACGAGATCGACGACGGTATCGCCGAATGACGCCCGGGATGACGAACCGGTCACGGTCGACAGAGCCTGTGATCGGCGCAAGAGTGCACGAATACGCGCGACGAGTTCCGGCACGCCGAACGGCTTGACCAGGTAGTCGTCCGCACCGGCGTCCAACGCCTCGACTTTCTCTTCCTCGCGCTCCCGCGCCGACAGTACCAGTATCGGCGATGAGACCCACGTCCTGACTTCGCGGATGAGGTCTTTTCCATCTTCGTCGGGGAGACCCAGATCCACGATGATCAAGTCCGGCTTGCGCGTTGCCGTCTCCACACGCGCAAGCGCGCCGCTTTCCGCTTCAACGGCGGCGAGCCCCTCTTTTTCCAGAGCGATGCGGATGAACCGCCGGATGTTCGATTCGTCCTCGACGATCAATATCGTTGACCGGTTCATTCGTCCCCTCCATCAGGAAAGGCCGGCGCGGCGGGGCAAGGCAGGCGGATTTCGAACGTGGCGCCGCACGGCTGCCGGGGCCTGGCGGTGATGGTGCCGTCGTGCGCCGCGATGATTCGGCGGCACAGCGCCAGACCCAGGCCCACTCCCGCGATCGAAGACTCCTTCCATCCGCGCGCGAACGGCTCGAACAACCGGTCCGGATCACCCTGCGGCAGGCCGGGGCCGTCGTCCTCGACGACGATGGACACGCCGCCGCCGGTGTACCCGCCGCGTATCGTGATCACACTCGTCGGCGGCGTGTACTTGGCCGCATTGTCCAACAGGTTGGTCAGCACCCGTTCGATCAACACCCCATCGGCTTCCACGAGCGGAAGGTTGGGGGGCAGCTCGGTCGATACCACGCGTAATGGCCATACGGCGGCGAATCGTGCGAGCGCACTGCCCACAATTTCGCTGAGCGAGTGCCATTCTTTGTGTAGTGCTACGCCCTCCGCCTGGATCCGGGCCAGATCGAGCAGATTGGAAACCAGGCGCCGCAGTTCATCGGATTCCGCTCTGATCGATCTGGCGATGTCCGTTCTCTCGAGTTCGGACAGACCATCCGGATGCTCCAGCGTCTCGGCCAAGCCGCGAATGGCGGTGAGCGGTGTCTTGAGATCGTGCGACACGGCGGACAATAAGGTATTGCGCATTTTCTCGCCTTCCATGCGAACGATCGTGTCGCGGGCCACCTCCACGAAATGAATGCGCTCGAGCGCCTGGGCGATCGCGGCGCAGCAGGCGTCGAGCAGCCTCCTGCCACCTGGCGGAATAGCCGTGGTTTCGTCGTCGAACTGAATGGCCAGCACGCCACGCATCGCCATCGGCGCCTTCAGGGGCAGGTATAGGGCTCGCGCGGCATTGAGCGTCTGTGTCCCGTGACCCGCTTCCTCCACATGGTCGAACGACCACCGTGCCACCGACAGATCGACGAAATCCACGGAATGGCTCGTGACCAGATTGCCGCTGGCGTCGGGGAGGATCAGGATCATCCGTTTTTCGAAAAGCGGCGCCATAGTGTCTTGGCAGACCGATACGATCTGTTCGACCGCCAGCGCGCCAGCCAGGTCGCGCGTCACGCGCACCAGCGCGGCCGCGCGCCGTTCACCCTCGCGCGCTACGATCGCCTCGGCGCGCAGCTTGGCGGCAAGCTGGCCGATCGTGACCGCCACGGCCAGCATGAGTGCGAACGTGAAGATGTACTGCGTATCGGCGACTGTGAAAGAGAAACGGGGCGCGACGAAGAAAAAATCGAAGGATGCGACGGAAAGTATCGAGGCCCACGCACCGGCCAGGCGCCCGAGCCACAGTGAAATGAACACCACGGTGATCAGGAACAGCATGACCACGTTGGAAAGCTCGAAGACACGCAGCAGCCAGCCGGCAACGGCCGTGGTCGCGAAGCAGGCTGCGGTCGCAATGAACAGGGCGGCCATTCGCCCCATCGGTTCTTCCAGTTTGCGGCGCCTGGCATTGGGTCGCGCGTCGTCCACTCGAAGCAATACCAGGCTCATCTCCGGGTAGGCTCGCGCGATGCGTTCCGTCAGGCGCGGTTTGAACCGCCACCCGGGATGCGCCGCAGCGTTTCCCATGACGAGTTTCGTCGCGTTGCGCTCCCGGGCATGGCCAAGGAGGGCGCGCGCCACGTCGCGCCCGGGAATGTTCACGAACTCGCCACCCGTTTGCCGAACGCAGGCGGCCAGGTAGAGGAGGGCGTCCTGAGCTTTCGAGGCTCCACTTTCAGTGGGTTCGTCCACATGGACGACGACCCAGTTGGCCTGAAGGTGCTGCGCAAGCCTGGCACCTTCCCTGATCAGCGATTCCTGCGAGCGGCTGGCGCTGACGCAGACCACCAGCGATTCGCGCGTGGGCCATACCGCGCGGATGGCGTGCGAGACCCGGTAACCGCGCACGTCCGCGTTGACCCTGTCCGCCATTCGGCGTAGGGCGAGTTCACGTAGGGCAATCAGGTTGCCGCGGCGGAAAAAATTTCGCCGCGCATGTCCTATGGCGGAAGGCAGGTACACCTTGCCGGCATTCAAGCGCGCCAGCAGGTCGTCGGTTGGCAGATCCACCAGAATCACGTCGGCGGCATGGTCGAATACGCGATCCGGCACAGTTTCCCGAACGCGGACTCCGACGATTCCACTGACGATGTCGTTCAGGCTGTCCAGATGCTGCACATTCAGGGTCGTGTGAATGTCGATGCCCGCATCCAGCAGTTCTTCGACGTCCTGCCAGCGTTTGGCGTGCCGGCTGCCCGCGACATTCGAGTGCGCGAGCTCGTCAACGACCAGCAGCTGCGATCCGGAGGCCAGCGCGCCGTCGAGGTCGAATTCCACCACCTCCCGCCCACGTGCCCGAAACGCCCTGAGCGGCAGCGCGGGCAGCCCTTGCGTGAGCGCCTGGGTGTCCTCGCGCCCGTGCGCCTCGACGATGCCGATTGCAACCGTTACGCCTTCAGCCTGCAATTGGTGCGCGGCCTGGAGCATGGCATAGGTTTTTCCCACCCCAGCGCATGCGCCGAAGAAAATCTTCAGTTGGCCCCGACGGCGCTGATGCGGGTCATCCTCCACGATGCGCATGAGCGCGTCGGGGTCGGGGCGGTCCTCTGCCATCACGTATCCCCAGGCCGCTGTTCGATGGACTCGATGCCGATATTACACTGGTGTCAGGACAGAAGCGCGAGGAAGATGTCGATCATTTTGATGCCGATGAAGGGTGCGACGAGCCCGCCCAAACCGTAGAGCAGCAGATTGCGTTTCAGCAATCGGCTGGCGGGTTCCGTCCGGTACTTCACACCGCGCAAGGCAAGCGGGATCAACGCAACAATGATCAGCGCGTTGAAGATCACGGCCGACAAGATGGCCGATTCAGGACTGCGCAGGTGCATGACGTTCAGTGCTCCCAGCGCCGGATAGGTGACGACGAACGCGGCGGGGATGATGGCGAAGTACTTCGCCAGATCGTTGGCGATACTGAAGGTCGTCAGGGCGCCACGCGTCATGATCATCTGCTTGCCCACTTCGACGACACGCAGCAGTTTCGTAGGGTTGCTGTCGAGGTCCACCATGTTGCCGGCTTCCTTGGCAGCTTGCGTGCCGCTGTTCATGGCCACCGCCACATCCGCCTGTGCGAGGGCTGGAGCATCATTGGTGCCGTCGCCCGTCATGGCGACCAGCCGCCCGTCGGATTGGTATTCGCGTATCAGTCGCAGTTTGTCCTCGGGCGAGGCCTCCGCCAGATAATCGTCGACACCCGCCTCGGCCGCGATGGCCGCCGCGGTGAGCGCGTTGTCACCGGTGATCATTATGGTCTTGATGCCCATGCCGCGCAGTTCGGCGAAGCGTTCCTTGATCCCACCCTTGACGACGTCGCTGAGCTCGATCACCCCCAGGACACGGCATCCTTCCGATACGACGAGCGGCGTGGCGCCATTCCGTGAGACTTCGCCCACCGTTCCCCTTACCGCCTCGGGGAACACGCCGCCAAGCTGTTCTACGTGTGCCTCGATGGCGGATGCCGCGCCTTTCCGGAGTTGACGCCCCTCGATGTCGATGCCGCTCATGCGGGTGCGCGCGCTGAACGCGATAGATTTCGCGCGGCCCAGCTCGCGCCCGCGGATGTTGAACGCATTCTTGGCCAGAACGACGATGGAACGGCCTTCCGGCGTTTCGTCCGATAGCGACGCCAGTTGCGCGGCAGCAGCTAATTCCAGCGCCGCCACGCCCGACGCGGGATGGAATCGGGTGGCTTCCCGGTTGCCCAGCGTGATCGTGCCGGTCTTGTCCAGCAGCAGCACGTCGACATCGCCGGCGGCCTCGATCGCCCGTCCCGAGATGGCCAGTACGTTGGCGCGCATCATCCGGCTCATCCCGGCAATGCCGACAGCCGAGAGCAGCGCACCAATGGTGGTCGGGATCAGGCACACGAGCAGCGCGATCAGCACCGTCAGGCTGACGCTTTTCCCCGCGCCATTGACGGTGACGCCGAAGCTGGAAAAGGGCAGCAGGGTGGCGCAAACGAGCAGAAAGATCAGGGTCAGCGCGACCAGCAGAATCATCAGCGCGATTTCGTTGGGCGTCTTGCGCCGTTTGGCCCCTTCGACCATGGCGATCATGCGATCCAGGAAAGCCTCTCCCGGTTTGGCGGTGACACGGGCGATGATCCAGTCGGAAAGCACACGTGTGCCTCCGGTGACGGAACAGAAGTCGCTTCCCGCCTCGCGGATGACGGGGGCCGATTCACCCGTGATCGTCGATTCGTCGACCGACGCGGCGCCAGCCACCACTTCACCGTCGGCGGGAATGATCTCACCCGCATTGACCAGCATATAAGCCCCGACGGGCAACTCATCGCTGGGTGCCCGCCAGGATTCGCTCTCGAGCCTCGGTTCTTTCAGCACCCGGGCGATCACTTGGCGGTGCGTCGCGCGCAGCGCATCCGCGTGTGCCTTGCCCCGGCCCTCCGCGAGCGCCTCGGCGCCGTTGGCGAAGAGCACGGTGAACCACAACCAGGCGCAGACGGCGAAGACGAACCCCGCGGGTGCGTCACCGCCGCCTTGCAGTGCCTGGATACCGAGCACCGTCGTAACCATGCTGCCAAGGTACACCACGAACATTACCGGATTCCTCACCTGCGCCGCGGGCGATAATTTCCTGAATGCCGCGACGACGATCGGAGTCCACGAAACCGGCTTGACGACGCCCTGTTTCGTGCGACCGGGCATGGCGACCTTTTCGTGTGACATGACCGCGCTCGCTATCGCACCAGTGGCTTGGCCGGCGCGGCTTCGTCCAGCGCGAGGTTGAGTTCGAGGACGTTGACGCGGGGGGTACCCAGCACGCCAAGCTGACGCCCGGCCGTATGTCGGTCCACCTGTGTGAGGATCGTCCGCAGGGATAGATTTCGTGCTCTGGCGACCCGCGGAGCCTGCAGCCGGGCGTTCTCCGGCGAGATGTCCGGATCCAGACCGGACGCCGAGGCCGTTACCGCGTCGGCCGGCACTTTGGCGTCTGGCGCGAGGCCGTTTTCTTCGCGGTAGGCCTTCGCGCGCGTGGCGACGGCATCGAGCAGCGCCCGGCTCAACGCACCCTGGTTACTGGCGCCACTGGACGCGGCGTTATAAGGCTGATCAACCGTTTTGGCCGGGTCGTGTGGGTCCGTTCCCGTCGTGGCGCTGGGCCGGCCGTGAAAGTATCGCGGCATCGTGAAGTACTGTCCAATCAGACGCGAACCCAACAGACGATGGTTATATTCGATGAGACTACCGTGCGCCTGGCCGGGAAAGAGCGCCTGTGCCACGATCGTCGTCGTCAGCGGATACACGATACCGGTCACGACCATGAAGAACACGGCCGACACCACAGCTGGACGAAGCATTCCGCCGAACACGGAGGCGCCTCCCGCATCATTGTTTTTTTTCATGCCATTCATGATGATCCTCAGAATGTCCTGCCGTCGAGCATCAGCAGATGCTCGACGATCGGCCCCAATGCGAGGGCGGGCAAGAACGTGAGCACGCCGGCGATCAGAACCGTGAATACCAGCAGGCCGGTGAACAGAGGGGTGGAAGTCGACAACGTTCCCGGCCCTTCCGGCACACGTTTCTTCGCCCCCAAAACGCCGGCGACGGCGAGCATCGGCAATAAAGTGAGGTAGCGCCCGGCAAGCATTGCGAACCCGATCGTCGTGTTGAAGAACGGCGTGTTCGCGTTGAGCCCCGAGAACGCGGAGCCGTTGTTGGCGGTTCCAGATGAATAGGCATAGAGCACTTCACTGAACCCATGCGGCCCCAGATTGGCCAGATCGCGCACCGTCGACGGCGCCAGGCAGGCCAGGGCGGTGAATCCCAGGATGCTGACAGGGTGGATCAGAATGGCGAACATCACATACTTCATCTCGCGCGCCTCCACTTTCCTGCCGAGGAATTCGGGCGTTCTCCCAATCATCATGCCGACGACGAACACCGTCAGGATCGCGTACGAGACAAGATTGATGAGACCCACCCCGTCGCCACCGAATCCCGTGTTCAACATCATCTGAGCGAGCGGGACTAGCCCGCCGGCGTCAGGGAATCGTGGGAGGCATCGACGGAACCCGTGGTCGTGGCCGTCGTCGCGGTCACGAACAAACTGGTCTGCGCCTGGCCAAAGCGCAATTCCTTGCCTTCCAGGTTCCCGCCGGCCTGCAAGGCTGACTGGTTTTGGTCGACGCCGATCGCGGAGAGCATTGGATTGCCCACGCGCTCGGCGCCGTAGACCAGCGCCAGAGAACCGATGAAAAGAATGAGAAACGCACTGAAGAAGGCCCATCCCTGGCGACGGCGCAACGTCATCGCGCCGAAGGCATAGGTGAACGCCGCGGGAATCAAGAGCATGGCCAGGATGTCCAACGCATTGGTCAATGGTGTGGGGTTTTCGAATGGGTGCGCGGAACTGGCGGAGAAAAAACCGCCGCCGTTCGTGCCGATGTGCTTGATCGCTTCCAGACTGGCAACAGGCCCCATGATGATGTGCTGCCTGGCGCCTTCCAGTGTGGTCGCGACTGTTTGGGCGTTCAGCGTTTGCGGCACCCCTTGCCATACATAGATGGGCGCCACGATGATACTCAGCGGCAGCAGCAGTCGGTAGATGGCGCGAGTGAAATCGACCCAGTAATTACCGATATCCGTCGCGCGCTTGCGGCCGATGCCTCGGACGAAGCCGCCCGCCGCCGCGATACCAGTCGCGGCGCTGGCCATCATGAGGAACGTGATGACCGCCATCTGGGATAAATTCGACAGGCTCGCTTCCCCCGAATAGGACTGCCAGTCGGTATTCGTGATGAATGCCGCGGCCGTGTTGAAAGCCAGATCCGGCGGTTGCGACGCGCGTCCCAGCGGATCGCCGGGCAGACACTGTTGCAGCCGCAAAAACAGATAGCCAAGCAGCATCATGGCGGCGTTGCTGAGCACCAGCGCCAGGCCGTAGCGTTTCCAGGACATTTTCTCGTCGGGGTCGATCCCCAGAACCCGATACGTGCCACGCTCGATGAAACTGTGAGCGGGGCGGGTGAATAGACGTGCCATCCACTTGCCCAACACCACCGTCAGCCCCGCCATGATCGCGAGGACGATGACGAATTGCGTGATATCGTCAATCATGCCGCCTCCTGTCAGATCTTTTCCAGGCCGAGCAGGAAGCCAACGACGAGGGCGAAGGCCGCGAGCGTCAAGACCACGAAAACGACGTCATCCATGGATGCGCCTCCCGAATGGCCAGCCGGTTTGCGGGTAACGTGGCACCCGGCCCCGCGTCGAGAACGATTGTTTCCAGGTGGCGGAGCACCTGACCGCACATTCAGAATTTCTCGGGCCTTATCAGCGCGTAGAACAGATACGCGCAAAGCCCCAGCGCTGCGATCCCGACGCATAAATGGACAAGACTCGCGCTCATCGCATTCTCCCAGCAGGAAGATCCCAGTCTACGGAGCACGGCGTGAAATTGGCGTTGTTTTTTCGTGCCGGGACGTATAGACGGCATATAAAGAAAGAGGCAGATGGCGGTTCCCAGGCCGCCGATCGTGGTGTCTTCCTGGTGAAGGCGCGACAGCGATACGATCCGCCATTTCGATCCAACGGCGTGTGAAACACGCTACGCGGTCAACCCGTTCCGGCGCGCCATGGCCAGCACCATGCGGAACTTGGCCTTGCCGGATTTCATTTTCTGATACGCCTCGTTGGCGCGCGCCAGGGGCATGATCTCGATTCTCGGCCTTACGTCCGCCAGCACACTGAAATTCAGCGCCTTTTCGATCTCGTAGGGTGTGCCGGTGATCGAACCCAGGACGCCACGTTCGCCGGCGACCGGCAGGGCGGGGGTACGGACATGTCGCGCTCGACGGATTCCAGGACGCCCGGCTGGGTGATTTGCATTGCGCGATAGGTGGCCTTCCTATTGGCAATCTTACTGCGCGCCCGGACCGTGAGTGCATACGATGCCGCTCACCACCACCCGCGGATGGTGAACCTGAAAATTGCACGGGGTGCGCCTGCCTGGACATAATGGTTCCCGGGGCAAGCATTTCATTACATTTTTGGTGCGGCGCGGATCGGCAGTCGTGTGAAAATGGCGGCAACTCAACGATATGGATACTTTGCGCCGTGTTGAAACTTTCCCTTCTGAGTTTGTTCCTGGCGGGACTATTCTCCCTATCTTCCTGCGCGGTGTATACCCCTGGCGCCGCGGTCGAGGTGGATCCCGGCCCCTACCCAAGCCAGGGGCGGTTCTGCCCACCGGGCCAGGCGAAGAAGGGCAACTGTTAGCGGCGAACGGACCATCCGCCAAAGAGGGCATTCTGGCACCCGCGAACCGTGACCCACGGCCGCGGCCGCCGGGATGCCGAAAGTGACGAGCGCCGCGCCCGCCGTGGTGGCGAGGCGCCGTAGCACATGGCGGCGGGAAAGCGAAAACCTCTTGGCTTCTGACATGGATGGCTCCTTCACTTGCTGGTTTTTTGACCAGCGGGTATTGCCACGAAGAACGGCAGCTGGCCCTTCAGGGAAATCTGCTTCACCACGTCGAGGCGGTGGGCATCGATCACGGCGACTTTGTTGGTGCCCGACACGCCGGCATACACCCACCGGCCATCGGCGCTCGCACGCACGCCGTGTGGACCTTGGCCAACGTCAATCCGCTTGATGACCTTGAACGTCGCGGGGTCGATGACATCGACGACGTGGTCGGCAATCGCGCCCGTGAAAACATAGCCGTCAGGGGCCACCGTGATTCCCGCATGTCCCAGGCTCACGGGAATGACTGCCAGCACCTTGTGCGTCGCCAGATCGACGGCGGCGACCTGGCCCACGAACCCACGTATCCACAGCGTCTTGCCATCAGCCGACAGGTCAAGGTTGTGTGGACCCTTCAACCCGGGAACGGGAAGTTCCCCACTTTATCGAACGACGGAACATCCAGGACCACCACCGCGCCGCCACCTTGCAAAGTCACATAGGCCTTGTCGCCATTTGCCGTAAAGATGGCATTGTGCGGCCCCTTGCCAACCGCGACGGTCTTGAGTTTTTTGTGCTTGCTGATATCGATCACCGTGACGGTGCCGTCCGCCGCGCCGACTGCCAGACCCCAGCGGCTATCGGGGCTGATCGCAACGCCTTGCGCCACCGGGCCCACCTGAAAAGTGCCGAGCTTCTTGCCGGTGTCCGTATTCAGCAGGTACGCCTCGGGCAGGTTGACGCTGCTGACGAGCAGGTACTTGCCGTCGGGACTGACTGCGTCGTAATGGGCACCCGCGAGACCATTCCAGGCCGTGCCTTTGGGCAGCGCTTCCACCGAGCCACTCTTTTGCAGCGTGACGAATACGGGAGCAGGGAACGTATCGTGGGATTCGGCCGCGAACGCGCCAGTGGTGAATCCGGTCATGAGCGCGGCGGCGAGGGCGCAGCACGCGGGAATTGCGTGCCGAATGGTTCGCGCAGTACGGTGAAGGATCAGGGCCATGCGTACGGTTCTGGGAGCGCGTGGGGGTGAAATTCCTCCGCGCGACTCACTTGCCACTACATCGCCAGGAAGGTATTTTTGCCCGGGCGATGGTTTTTCGAACTCTGTTTCTTCATGAGAATTGCGTAGCGGCCACCTCCTGGAGATGGCGGCTTGGGGAGTTAAACCATTATTTGCTCCATTGCCCTGGCTACCGAGACCGTTCGTGACTCGTATGTTCGGGTACATGTGAGCGACAGCCTCACCGACCCGAGCGTTGGCCAAAGACATCCGATCGGTAAATACCTGAGGAAGGTCTGGCTTCAGGTATGTCAGTTCGCCTGAAGCGCATAATCATGCAGCAAGTTCGTTGTTGGAAACCTCGACTAAGGAGATCGGCATGGCGATGATCAATCAGGATATGCGGGAAGTGATTCGGCGGGCCATGTTGTCCTACGTCGCCACGATTTGTGCAGATGGCTCGCCCAACCTGTCACCCAAGGGCTCGGTGTTTGTCTTTGACGATGACCACCTCATCTTTATGAACCAGAATTCACCGGGCACCTTCGCCAATCTGCGCCGCGATCCACGCGTGGAGATTAATTCAGTGGATGTCTTTCGCCGCCGTGGCTATCGTTTCAAGGGCCGCGCACGCATCGTGCCCCCCGGAGACCCCGCATTTAAGTGGCTTGAGCAGAAATTGATCGACTTAAATGGTCCGCAATACCCAGCTCACGAGGCTGCGCTCATTGATATCGAGACGGTCCAACCGGTCCTTTCGCCCGTCTACCAGTGGGGCCATGGAGTAGAGGAGGATCTGGCACCGAAGTATGCCGCACTCTACATAAGGGCTGCCGGTCTCACCCCCAGTGATCTGGCAGACGAAGATTGAGGTCTGAGATGACGATCGCACAAACCATGCAGGCGGCGTTTATACATAAGACGGGAGGTATCGAGGAAATCTGCGTAGGGGAGCTGCCCGTACCGCACCCAGGACCAACCGATGTTCTGGTTCGGATGGAGGCAAGTGAAGTTAACTTTGTCGATTTGTTTGTACGCTCTGGAGCGTACAGAACACACACTCCGTTTCCATTTGTCATTGGTCGCGACCTCGTCGGGATTGTTGTTGAGGTCGGCCCAGGGGTTGAGCAGTTCTCGCCGGGAGATCGCGTCTGGTGCAATAGCCTGGGGCACGACGGACGTCAGGGGGCTTGGGCTGAATATGCTGTGGTCCCGGATGATCGGCTCTACCTGCTCCCCACTGGCGTGGACACTAAGCAGGCAGCGGCTGTGCTGCATGCGGCAGCCACTGCATATATTGGCCTCGTGCGCGAGGCAAAGCTCACAGCGGGTGAAACGATTTTTGTTGAGGGTAGTGGTGGTGCCGTCGGTAGCGCCGTCGTCCAGTTGGCAACGGCGATGGGAGTGCGGGTTATTGCAAGTGCCTCTGGCAAGGATAGCGAGTGGTGTCAAACCTGTGGCGCAGAAAAGGTGTTTGACTATCGCCGCGAAGACCTCTATGAGCAGGTCCGTGCGGCAGCCCCCAGGGGAATCAATGTATGGTGGGATACGAGTGGTCGCAACGACTTTACGCATTGTCTGCCCCTTCTTGCCCCTGGTGGCCGAGCAATCGTCATGTCCGGGTTACGCGGGTCTGATCCGGTATTGCCTGTGGGTTCCCTATATACTCGGGAGATTACGTTGCAGGGTTTCGCCATCAGTAACGCGACCGTTGTCGACCTAGCGGCAGCAGCTGCTACGATCAACCGCCTGTTGGCGGCAGGGCGCCTGAAGGCGAGGGTCGGAGCGACCTACCAGCTTGCTGATGCTGCCAAGGCCCAGGCGGATATGGAAACGCACAAGGTATGTGGGCGCATCGTGGTCACGCCGTAACATATAAACATTACTGGCCGCGATCACATGCGCAGGCGCCGGTATCCTCCAATCTCCGAGACCATGGTGCAGCGCTGGCGCCGGGAGGCCAGACGCGGCGCGTTGACGTCATCGGATGCGGCCGCATTCATCCCCGTCGTTGCCCCATCAGACCTCGTGACGGCACGGCATCGAGATGTGCATGACACCGCAGCGCAGGCGATCGATATCCGCTTGCAGCGCGGCGCCCTGCAGGCGCCCCCTGTGTCTTTGCCAACCGGCGAGCCACCCGCGTGAAGGTGCTCGTGCACGATGGCATCGGCGTGTGGCTGGCTGCCCGGCGCTTGAACCGGGGCAAGTAAAGACTTCTCGGCCACTGCCTATGGCAATCGCCTTCTTCAGGAGCTGGAAGCAGGGTGCGTCAAACCGAGCCGTGGGAAACCAGCTCAGATTCAGTCAATCGCGCGCCTCATTCTGCGGGATCCGAATCACATTGGCGTCAGTGCAGCAATCAATCTCATCCACCCACCAATATCCGGTGAAATCTAATACTTTACATAATACACATTATGCGCATATCAGCATGCGCAGTTCCCCGACGAAACCAGCGCGACTCCGGCGGTCGAGGCAAAGACCAAGCCCCCCAGCTTCTCACACGACCGCTTTTTGGGGAATGATCGGCGCTCGATTGCTTCGGCTGCGGTGACTGACTACTGCAGGGACGGAAGTGAGCTTACGGAAATACCGCCGCCAGCGGGCGGTGGAGCCCTCAAATTTTCGGCTTCCCAGACATTGCGATGGCGCGTCCAGACGCGGTAGATCTGGCGCTCGTTCGCATGGCGTCCAACGATGTGAAGTGAATCGGCGGCGATACACGACGCGGGATCTGACACAACCCCCGAACCCAGGCGATGAATGCCATTGGGCCCCAGCAGCCATAACGAGTTTCCGTGGCGAACGGCCACTACGACATTGCCTTGCTTGTCGAGGCTCGGGGTCGGAATCCCGGCGTACTCGAGTTTGAGATCTTGCGGCGCCGACCATGCGATATCACCGGACGCCTGGCGTTTCTCGTCAATGCGCAGCAAGTGGCCGCTTGCCGCGTCGCGGGCATACAGCTCGATGCGGCCGGCGCGGTTCCGTACGGCTGCCAGGCCTCCGCTGGTGGCAATCCGGAATATCAGGTGCCAAGGCCCCCAGCCGCTGGCGCCAAGCACCGTATACCACAGGCGTTGCCGGCGATCGGCGGCAAATGCCACTGCCCGCCCCCCCGCATCGCGCACCACGGCGGCGTGCGTCAGCGCGTCGGTCAGCGCTGGCATTGCCGACCACCGCGGCGAATTTGCCTCTGTATTCGTGAGGGGCAGTTCCGCATATTGAAAGGTGCCGTCGGTTCCCATGGCGACAACGGAGATTCGGTCGGACGCGGTCACCGACACTGGCCGATCGACGATGCGCGCGCCTAGAAACGGCAGCCAGCGCCGCCAGTCTCCATTCGCCGCCCGGGTCGCCAGCCACAGGCGGCCGGTGCCATCCCGCGCCAGCAGACCCGTTCCACCCTGTGGCAGGCTGAATGCGGTGAGATGACCGACGAAACGCCCGCCCAGCGTCGTCCACGTGCGGGTGCGGCTATCGTAGACGTTTGCCGCGCTGCTTTTCTCGCCAACCGCAAAGAGTAGAAAGCCGCCGTGCCCATCGGCCAGCAGCGACGGCGGCGTGACGCGCGGCTCCACGTAGTAGCTGCGTTCGACCCAGGCGGCGGCGGGACCCAGCGGCTCCTTGCACTGCGCCGCGTTTTCGCAGTAATGGTAATCATGTTCCGCATAGCGCCTGAAAACGCGGGATTTCCTCAAGATTTCATAGGAGCTCAGATTGGGTGGACGTTCCTGTGTGGGGTAGTCCACGTAGCCAACTTGCGCATAGTCGCCGGGCGCGAGCACCATCGCGTCACGCACCAGGCGCGCGCTGGCGATATGGTCGGGATGGTCATCGCCCACGCAGCCCCAGCACAGCTTGCTGTATGGAACAGCTATCGTCCCGTCCATGCGGCGAACGGTGGTGGGCCGATAGTCGTGAATCATGTCGGCGATCGTGGTCACCAAGTCGGCGCGCGAATAGCTGTCCTGATAGCGGCCTATTGAGAACGCCACTGCGCCGGGTACCGATTCGACCCGGCTGAGCGGCGTGAGATCGCCCCACCCGCCCCCACCCAGCCACGAATCATCCAGGCGCAAGTAAATGTGCGACACGCGGGGGTTGTCATCCAGTGTGAACAGAAACTGATGCTTGCCGTCGTAGTGGACGACGCGTTTCGTCCAGCGGTCGGGTTTGTCGGCCAGCATGGCATAGGCCGCCCGTATGCCTTCGGCGCGGCCACGCATGTAAGCCACGCCCTCCCCGCGTTCTCCGGCAGTCAGGTAGACGACACGCATGCAGCCGCCGGCACCAATGATGTCGCCGATGTCCGGGTTCATGAACAACAGGTCGTCGTCTTCGTGGGCGACAAACACCAAGTCGCGCATGCCATGGCATTCAGCCAGCGACGGCGTGGCAAACGCGGGCTGCGACAGACACAGCCCGGTGACGCAAATCAGATACGACACCCACCTGCTTCGAAACATGCTTGTCTTGCGTTGGCAACTTGGCGCCACCGGGCGCATTGGCGTCGGTGCCCGGCACCGGGCGCGTTGGTCCAATTCGTAGGGTGAAGCGCAACTCGCAGGATTTTACGCGAAGTCGCGGCTTCAGGTTGCGGCTCCCCGAAATATTATGAAAATGTCGCATGCGCACGCCGTTGCACCGGTGTTGTGTGCGCCACGTATTGCACGCCGTTCGCCACCGCACGAATGTCACGCGCCGCATCGCGCGGCCACCGCCGCGATTGACGCGGCAGCCTGTCGCGGCCAACGGCCAGGCAAGTGTGGTGTGGCGCGTTCAGCCCCGCGCGGGCTGCTGATCCGCGCGAGCTTTCGCCTTTTGAAAAACACCCACCCATTCGCTGTAGCGGCGCGCGACGAGCGACGCGGCCGCGGGCCTTGGGAGTTTCCCGGTTTCATAGCCCTGCACGGCATCCCAGAACGTGGTGCGACCCACGGCGAAGCCGATGAATCCCGAGACGCCCGCGGCGGTTTCCAGCCACTGGCGCACCCTGCTCTCGTCGGCGCCTCGGCCGAGCACGATGCAGCTTACGCCATCGCGGCCGCCGCGCCGCACAATCTCGACGATGCGGCGGCAATCATCCGCGCTGTCCAGGCCTTCGATCTTCCAGATATCGGGTTCCACCCCCGCGTCCTGCAACTCGGTGATGGTGCGGCACATGAGCGCCGGCCGCAGCTGCCGGTCATACGCCGCCGTATCGCCGCCAACCGCCGCAAGCTGCACCGGCGTGGCCGGAACCAGCAGCTCGAACATGAAGTGCTGGTTCGCCATCGCGCAATAACTGGACAGTTGCTCGAGGCGCTCGCGCTGGCGGCGATTGAGCACCGCGTCGGCGTCGGGGTTATAGCGAACCAGCACCTTGGCAAAGGTGGGGCTGAACTCCTGCAGATGGCGTTTGAAGTCACTCCCGTATTCGAACTCGAATTCCGCCTGGCCGCTCTTTTCCACCGGCATCGCGGTTACATAATGGTGCGCGGCCGCGTCGCGCAGTATGGGCGTGCCGAATTCCTCATCGACCAGAATGCCGGCGTGCGCCGCCGCCACGCCGCCGTGAAGCGCCTGCAGGAAACCTTCATAGATGAGGCGTTTGCTTTCCGTCACCGAAGCACGCTGCTCATCGGTCAGGGGTGGCGTGAAACGGAACATTTTGCTTTCGTACGAATGACGATGGTCGAACGGCAGCAGGTAAAGTGGATGATCGTAGCCGCGCTTCATGTGCGCTCCTTCTGGTAGTTGCTTTTAGAGTCTACGCGCTATGGGACCACGATGGAAATACGGGCGTCGCCCGCATCAATGCCCGGACAACGCGACGACGCCCGCAAGGATGACCAGGCAACCCAGCCATCGGATCGGACCGACCTTTTCTTTAAGAATGAAATAGCCGGCCAATGTGGCGACCATCAACGAGGTTTCCCGCAGGGGCGCTGCCAGACTCACCGGCGCCCCGTGCCGCAGTGCATAGAGAACCAGAATGTACGCGGTAGGCGACAGCAACCCAACGATGAAGGCCAGCTTCCATTGGCCACGCATCTTGCGGCGTACCACGTCGCGCTGGACCCAGGCGGCTGGCGCCATCATGCAGGTGATGCCCACGCCCGCCATCCAGTCGAGGACGACCGGCGCAATACCCAACACCTTGACGCTGTATGCGTCGGAAAGTGTATAGCAGGCGATGAACACGCCGATCGTCGCGCCCCAGCGCACGCCGACCCATGCCTGGGGCTTGAGGAACAATTGCCAGCGCGCCTGCGTCGCGATCAACAAGACGCCACCGACCACGCAGGCGATTCCGATCAACCCGGATGCGGTGGCCTGTTCGCCAAGCAGCATAAAAGCGCCGCCCGTCGCCAGCAAAGGCCCCGTTCCACGGGCAATGGGATAGACGACCGACAGGTCGCCGGCCTGGTAGCCGCGCTGCAGGCACAGGCCGTAGCAAAGATGCAGGACGCTCGACAACAGAATGAATCCCACGACGGCCAGGTTCCACGTCATGTCGTCGAACCATAATACGTAGGCAACCCAGGGGGCGAACAGGACCGTGGAAAAAAGACGATAGGCAAAGACGAAAGAAGCGCCCGCCGCGGCGGCCCGTTTGGAAACCAGGTTCCAGGTGGCGTGCAGGACCGCCGCAAGAAGGATGAGCAGAAATAAGTGAAGGGGCACGAGGTGGTGAGTAGTCCGGTGCGCTCACTCAGCGTTTGCCCCCCGCGTGGGGCCGCTGGTAAAGTTAAGGACCCTCCGACTCAAAGCGTCCCCAGGACCGATTATGCCACCGCGGGAAATTTCATGACCGCCGCGCGACCCACATTTTCCAGGCACCGCTGGCGATCTTGGCTGCTGGCGCCGGTTTTCGGTGCACTGACCGCTTGTACAAGCGGCCCCTCGGGCAATATTTCCCTCATTCCGGCCAACCAGATCGCCTCTCAGACGCAGCGCACCGGTCTGCCCACGCAGACGGTGAAATGGGAGCACCGCAAACCGGGCTGCAAGAGCGAGTGCCCATCCATCAAGCTGGATTCGATCACTTTCCCAACCGTGCCCATCCTCGGCGCGCTCGTCGACCATGCGCTGGCGGTCATGACGGGGGTGGGCGCGTCGGGCCCGCCGCCCTACGACACGGTTGCCGGCTACGAAACGTATTTCTGGGAAACGGCGGCGCCACGCGATTCGACGGTGCTGTCAGCGAAGATCCGCTATGGGAATCGGAACCTGACGGTCATCGAACTCGACACCTGGCAGTACTACACCGGTGCCGCGCACGGTGTTTCCGCAACCCAGTTCCTGAACTGGGACAATGAACGTCACCGCGTTCTCGGACTTGCCGACATTCTAGAGCCCGGCGGGCACGCGGCGTACGTGGCGGCGCTCGACGAAAGCTACCAGGCATGGCTGGCGCGCAACCCCGACGCGCAGCGTGATCCTGAAACCTACCGGCGCATCTGGCCGTTCCAGCCCAGCGACAACTTTGCGCTTACCGACGAGGGGCTCGTCGTCAAGTACGGTTCGTACCAAATCGCCCCCTACTCGGCCGGCCAGCCCGAATTGCTCATTCCGTACGCCGCGCTCAAGGGAATTCTGCGCCCCCGGTATCTGCCGGATTCGGCACGCCGCTGAACGCCCGTCAATTCCCGGGGGCGGTGCGGGTGTCGCCGGAGTTGAAGTAGCGCGACGTTCCGTTGCCATTCGAATGGCTCGGCGCCTCGGGAGCCGCGGCTGGCGCGGAAACCAGCGGTGGAGCCGACGAAGGCCGGGCCGATTCCAATTTCAGCACGGGGGGCGCGCTGTCGATGGAAGGCTCATGCGTATGCCCCGCCCCGCCCCGATTGGCGATGTCTCTCTCGCGTTGTGCCTGGCGTAGCGCAATGACTTTTTCCGACAAGGCGTGCAATTCATCGGCCAGCTCGGCATGACCCTTTGCCCGCGCCCAGTCGGCGGCGCTCTGCCCTTTCAGGTTGCGTGTCGTCACATCGGCGCCGTGATCGAGCAGAAGTTGAACCATGGCTTTACTGCCCGACAGCGCCGCCATCATCAGCGGCGTGGTGCCGTCGGGTGAAGGCGCATTGACGATGGCCTTGTGGGCAAGCAGCATTTTTGCCGTCTCCACCTTTCCCGTGGAGGCCGCATAATGCAGCGGGGTCCACCCCAGGCGGTTGACTTTCGCCCCGCGGCGTATCAGGGCCCTTGCGCGGTCGGTTTGGCCAACGATGGCAAGATACATCAGCGGCGTCTCGTCGAGCCGGTTGACGATATTCACATCGGTCTTGGGGTCGGCGGCCAAGGCGTCGAATACGCCCCACGCCTTGTGCCGCACCGCCAGCATGATCGAAGGTTCCCGTTGGGAATCGAGTGCGTTGGGGTTGGCGCCAGCATTCAGCATGGTTTCGATATCGGCGGTGCGATTGTTGTTGATGTCCGGCCACCATGCGGCCGGCACCGCCACTTGGGCGGCCGCCGCCAGACCGGCATACGATATACAAATCAATAATACTATTTTATTAATTAAGATCAATGATTTATTCATTATATTAAATGTAGATTCTAGAATATCCCACAATTTTGGTTTCCAATCGCATCCTATCTTCTAAGTTAGATTAACAATGCGTTGTATTTTATTGAATAATCTGAAGAAATTGTCTGTAGATTTCGTTGCAACCTGTGCGACGGGAATGCCGCGCAGCGCGGCGATCTTCTCGGCCACGTGCACGACTTTCGACGGATCATTCACATGGCCACGAACCGGCACCGGCGCCAGGTAGGGGGAATCGGTCTCGATCAGCAGGCGGTCGAGCGGCACGCGCGTCGCGACCCCCTGCAGTGCCTTGGCGTTCTTGAATGTGACGATTCCCGAGAATGAAATATAGAAATTCATAGCCATCGCCACCTCGGCCACTTCCCACGATTCCGTGAAACAGTGCATGACGCCGCCGACTTCCCCGGCGCCTTCCTCACGCATGATCCGCAGCGTGTCGGCGGTTGCCGCGCGCATGTGGACAATGATCGGCAGCCCACTTTCACGGCTGGCCCGGATGTGGACCCGGAACCGCTCGCGCTGCCATTCGAGCGGCTCCTCGAGCCGCGAGTAGTCGAGACCGGTTTCGCCAATGGCGACTACCTTGGGGGGCCTCGCCAGCTTCACCAGTTCATCGACCGTCGGTTCCACCACGCCTTCGCAATCGGGATGAACGCCCACCGACGCGTACAAGTTCGGCCGCGGAGTCACGACCGCCATCAGGTCGGCCAAGTGCGACAGGTCCACGCTGACGACGAGCGCATGATCAACCTGGTTGGCGGCCATGCGCGACAGAATGTCCGGCAGATCGGGCGCCAGTTCGGGAAAATGCAAATGGCAATGTGAATCGACGAACATGGTATCAATCCAATGGGCGCCAGGCTAGCGCGGCGCGATCGAGCACGGCATGCGTCAGGAGCCGCACGTTCAACGGATGACGCGCAACCGCGCGCTGCCGGGCAAGCCAGCGCCCCATCCCGGTTAATTCCTTCAGTGATGCGCGGTGCGCGACGGCGTGGGTCGTACCCTGCAAGGCCGGGTAGTAACGCACAGGCGCTCCGACACGCGCCAAAGCAAGATCCACGAATAGTCGCTGCAGCGCATCCAACCATTCCTCGGGCGATATTTTGCTCAGTTCGTCGGCCAATGGGCCGACATCCAGCACATCCGATTCGACCGGTAGCGTCAAAAACGTGCCCAGCCATCGCGGGCACGCGGTGGCTTCGGCATGCGCAAGTCTCAAGGCTCGCAACGGCGCGCCACCGGCGCGCGCCAGCCATTGTTCAGGGGTACGGGCCCCTTGCGCTTCCAGCCACGCAATGCTTTCGCCGCCCGCAGGAATTGGCAGCGGCAAACGGCGGCAACGCGACACCAACGTGGGCAGCAGGCGATCGGGGGCATCCGCGACGATCAGAAAAACCGTGTGTTCGGGAGGCTCTTCCAGCACTTTGAGCAACGCGTTCGCGGA
>SCQX01000333.1 GCA_004298545.1 Candidimonas sp.
ACATGGCGCGGATGGCTGAATCGACTGAACGAATGGCATCGGTGAAGAGAGGATCATGCTCGACAATTTTTTTCAGCTGCGCGAACACAACACGTCGGTGCGCACCGAGATACTGGCGGGAGTGACAACCTTCCTGACGATGTCGTACATCATCTTCGTGAACCCGAACATCCTGCACGATGCCGCGCACATGAACCACGATGCCGTTTTCGTGGCCACCTGCCTGGCCGCGGCCACGGGTACGCTCATCATGGCGTTCGTCGCCAATTGGCCGATCGGCATGGCGCCCGGCATGGGCCTGAACGCGTTCTTCGCGTACACGGTGGTGGGCGCCATGGGATACTCGTGGCAGGAGGCGCTGGGCGCGGTATTCATATCAGGCACGGTATTCGTGGTCCTCACGGTCACCGGCATACGATCCTGGCTGATCGCGGGCATTCCGCGGTCGCTGCGGTCAGCCATCGCGGCGGGCATCGGCCTGTTCCTCGCCATCATCGCGCTGGGCAATGCGGGCATCGTGGTTGCCAACCCGGCCACCAAGATCGGTCTCGGCGACCTGACCAAAGCCCCGGCGCTGCTTGCCATGCTGGGTTTCTTCATTATTGCCGGGCTCGACGCGCTGAAGGTGCGCGGCGCAATCCTGATAGGCATTCTGGCCGTCACCGCGCTTTCCATGATGACCGGGCACAACGCTTTCAACGGTGTTTTCTCGGCGCCTCCCAGCATCGCGCCAACCTTTCTCCATCTGGACGTCCCGGGCGCTCTGCACGCCGGGTTTCTACATGTGATTCTGGTATTCGTTCTGGTCGAGGTGTTCGACGCCACCGGAACCATGATAGGCGTGGCCAAACGCGCCAACCTGATCCAGGAACACAAGCCAAACCGGCTTGGCCGCGCACTGCTGTCCGACAGCACCGCCATCGTGATCGGCTCGTTCCTTGGCACCAGCAGCACGACCGCCTACATAGAAAGCGCCTCGGGCGTGCAGGCGGGCGGGCGCACCGGCCTGACGGCGGCCACCATCGGCATACTGTTCCTGCTCTCCCTGTTCTTCGCGCCGCTTGCCAGTTCGGTGCCGGCCTACGCAACCGCCCCCGCGCTGCTCTACGTCGCCGGCCTCATGCTGCGCGAACTCACCGACGTGGAATGGAGCGACATCACTGAAGCCACGCCGGCCGCGCTGACCGCCATCGTGATGCCATTCACGTACTCCATCGCCAATGGCCTCGCATTCGGTTTCATCACCTATGTCGTCATCAAGACCGCCACCTGGAGATTCCGCGACATCCACCCCGCCACGCTGCTCGTCGCCATACTGTTCGTCATCAAGTACGCGCTCTTTCCGAGTTGACTACGGAACGGGTGATCAGCGGGTGCCTGGCTTGATCGGCCCGTGCCCCCGAAGCCGGACGGAGACGCCGGCCAAACGAACACTGGATGCGCGATCAGGCGTGCTCGTGCAGCACCAGGTGCGCCAGCCCCTTTTCCGTCGCCAGCCCAACGCGGCGGCCAACGGGAAGTGTCGCGTGCGTGGGGATATGCCCATACGGCAGCCCGGTGACGACGGGTACCTTCACCGTCGCCCTGAGCCAGCGCACGACCGATGGCATGTCGAAGCCGTTCTCATGGGAGCCCAGGCGATAATCGGTGAAATGACCCAGAACGATGGCCTTCTGCCGCGCAAGGATGCCCGCCTGCCAGAGGTGCGCCAATGCGCGCTCGATCCGGTAGGGATGTTCGGAGACGTCTTCCAGAAAAAGAATTCCACCGCGCACATCCGGCAGATACGGTGTGCCGACCAGCGCCGCAACCATGGACAAGTTGCCGCCCCAGAGAATTCCACGCGCGTCGACCGGATCGGCGTCCGCAGTCTCGAAGCTGAGGATTTCAAGCTGACGATCCAGCAGCTCGGTGAATAACGCCGTCGTCAAATCGTCGGTCGTCGAGCGGCCGAAATCCGCGATGGCCGTTGGCCCCGCAAGGCTTTCCGCACCGGTGCGCGCAAGCAGCGCAAGGCAAAACGCCGTGAAATCGCTTTGCCCGATGAAGATTTTGCCGCTGTCGGCGACGGCCCGCCAGTCGATGAAAGGCAGCAGGCGGCTCAAGCCATAGCCGCCACGCGTGGCCATGACGAGCGGATAGGCCTGCCTGAGCGCCCGCGCAATACCCGCGAGGCGCTGGCGGTCGGTGCCGGCGAACCGTTCATGCACCGCGAGTGCGGTGCGATCGAGCCGACTCTTGAAGCCCAGATCGGACAAGCGCGCGCGCGCGCGGTCGAGATCGGCGGGCTCGCGCACCACACCTGATGGCGAAATCAGATAAACGCTGCGAAGAGGCGCGGGTGGTGGGGTTGTGCGTGCCATTGACATCAATACTTCAAACCATGAGCGGCCCACGGCGGCAGGCCACGACGCCGCTCACGATACCACGCGCTACCACGCGACACGGCGGGCACGAAAGAAACACTTCAATACGTCGCCGCAGGGCCCGGCCAGCAACCCCCCTTCGAATCGCGTCTGATGGTTGAGTCCGGCAACGGCGGGCGCGTCGATGACGCCGCCGCACGCGCCGGTCTTGGGGTCCGGTGCGCCGAACACGACACGCGCCAGACGCGCATGCAGTATGGCGCCAACGCACATCAGGCAGGGTTCGAGCGTCACGTACAGCGTTATCCCCGGCAAACGGTAATTGCCCCGTTGCAAGGCCGCCGCCCGCAGGGCCACGATCTCGGCATGCCCCGTCGGGTCGTGCGCGCCGACGGTGCGGTTGAACCCCTCGGCAATGCGGCGGCCCGCTTCGTCGACCAGCACCGCACCGACGGGCACCTCGCCACACTCGCCCGCCAAGCGGGCCTGCGCGAGCGCGCACCGCATGAACGCCCTATCGGCGGCTGAAAAGGCATCGGTCACCTTTTTACTTCCATCCGCCATCGGCGGCACCGTCCGCGGACATGGCCTTGAGCCGCCGCAGAACGGGCGGCAGCGCCGCTGGCAGGTCGCTCGAGATCAGACCGGGACCAACGCCGGCAGCCGCCTCGCCATGCAGCCAGACCGCGGCCTCGGCCGCCTCGAACGCGTCCATTCCCTGCGCCAGCAGCCCGCCGACCAGTCCCGAGAGTACATCGCCCGAGCCCCCCGTGGCCAGTTCCGGCGGCGCATTAGCGTTGATCGCGGCGCGCCCATCGGGGGCGGCGACAACCGTATCCCAGCCCTTGAGAACGACCACTGCCCCGCTTTCACGCGCGGCGGCCAGCGCGCGCGTAAGCTTGTCGCCCCGCACTGAAAACAGGCGTGCGAATTCACCCTCGTGCGGCGTGATCACACAGGGTCCGGTGATGCCGCGAAACAACGCGCCGGGGTCGTCCGCGAATACCGTCAACGCGTCGGCATCGAGCACGACGGCGCGACCCGTCGCCAGCGCGCCCGCCACACACTCGCGCGTTGCGGGCGACACCCCGGCGCCGGGGCCGAGCACCAGCGCATTCTTGCGGTCATCGGACAGCAATTGCTGAAAGTCGTCCGCGCCGTCAATCGATCGAACCATTACGCTGGTGAGCGATGCGGCATAAACCAGCCAGGCGGACGCCGGCGCCGCCACGGTGACCAGGCCCGCGCCCACGCGCGCCGCCGCCAGCGCCGCCAGACGGGCCGCGCCGGTTTGCGTTGCGCCGCCCAACACGACGACGTGTCCCCGGCGATATTTGTGCGTGTCGAATCGGCACCAGGGATACTGGTCCAGCCATTGCGCCGGGTCATTCCGGCGAACTTGGGGCGCGATGGCATCGAGCGCCGCCTCGGGAATGCCAATGTCGGCCACCGTCAATACGCCGCACAGCTTTCGTCCGGGCGCCAGAAAATGGCCAGGTTTTCCGCGAAAGAACGTTACCGTTTCATCCGCCGCCGCCGCCGCGCCGAGAACCTCGCCCGTGTCGCTCGACACACCGCTGGGAATGTCGACCGCGCAAACCGGAATACCGCCATCCACCAGCGCGCGCACCAGATCGGCGGCACGCCCGTCCAACGGGCGCGACAACCCCGAGCCGAACAGCGCGTCGATCACGAGCCCCGCCCCCGCGAGCAGGGCCGGTTCGGCACCGAGCGTCACGCCGCGCCACAAGCGCGCATGATGCGCCGCGCTGCCGGTGAGGCGCTCCACGCCGCCCAGCGTGGCGACGCGTACCGGCCAGCCGGCGTCCGCCAGATGGCGGGCGGCGACGAAACCGTCGCCACCGTTGTTGCCTGGCCCGCACAACACGAGCAGGGGCCGCCGCGTCCAGCATGCCGCCACCCGCCGCGCCACCGCCCGGCCAGCCGCCTCCATCAGGTCGACTTCCGGCACACCCGACGCAATGGCCGCCTGGTCGGCGCGCCGCATCTGTTCGGACGTCAACAACGCGTCCCGCATCGACGACATGACCACTCCTTAGTCTGA
>SCQX01000334.1 GCA_004298545.1 Candidimonas sp.
CGCGAGCCACGGCCGCGGATTATTGTTGTCGAACCCCGCGCCGCCGGCTTTGGCGATAATGGTTGCCGCGAAAGGCAGAACCGCCGCCACCAGCATCAGCCAGGCAATTGCTTTCATAGCTACCTCCTGCGCTTTGTTGCTCTGTGCATCACGATGTGGCAAGCATCCATGAAGGTATGGACGCATCCACCATAGCCCTATTCTAAGTAGTATCCCTAGGCACTGTGAAACCCGTGTCGTTATAGATTTCTTTGAAATGAAAACGCTTTTATTCGACGAGAACAGGCTTTCATTCAATAGCCGCGACTGCTTGTGATCGAGGAGATCGGCTACCCGTGAGGACGGCGGGGAAGATAGTGCGCCAACCCCCGGCCGCCGTTGCGCATGAGCCGGTCATGATTCCATCTCAGCACGGGAACCACCAACGCCCCCATCCGATTCAACCAGTGGTTGGTGGTGTGTACCTGCCAGTCGAAGCGGACCGTCGTCTGCCCCCTGGCGTGACTGAAGTGACATCGCCCGATGCCCACGAGGTCACCCTCGACCCGACCTTCGATCAACCGTAGCGGGGCAACCCGGGTGATTCGCGCGTCCAGGATCAGACGCAGCGGCAGCACGCTGCGGCAGGTGTAGCGTCGTGCCGAGCCCGGACCGGTAGTATCGGAAACTAGTGGGACGCTCGTCACGCCTGGCCACCAGTCCGCCCAGCCATCCACATCGAGGATGGCATTCCAGACCACGTCCAGGGGGGCATCAAAGCGCCATTGCGTGGTCAGTCGGTAGGCGGTGACGATCGGTTCGTTCATGCGAGAGGATTCAGGGCGTGAAGAACCGGTCGGGGAAGCGCACGTTGGCCTGTGCGTCGCTCATGTCCACGGTTTCGATCAGGCTTTCGTTCGCGGCGAAACTATCCACGCGCAAGGGCAACAACGTGTCGTCCGCCAGCCATATCCGAAAGCGGCGCACATGGCTCACGGGACTATCGGTTGTCCCGACGACCTCCAGTCCTGTTGCCGCCCGGCCGGACACCTGCGCATGGCCCAATGGCAGGGTGCTGCCGTGCGCACGCAGCGCCAGAACGTCGGCCAGCAGCACACCCACGTCCGAGCGATCGACGCGGCGGCCCCGCGGGCCACGCAGCAGCCAGTCATCGGGCGCCAGGTCCAGCGTCGGCCAGCGGTGCAGACCCAATGGCCATAGGCGTACGCGCCGGGTGTCCGGGGAGTAGATCAGTACGGCACCGGGATGCGGCCTGACGAAATCCATTCGGACCCAGCCGGGCTTGCGATAAAAGTAACGGATGACTTGCCGATCGCCCGAGGCGTCGACCGAACGCAGTGTGACCTGGTAGCTCTGCAGCGCTTCAAAATGGGCTGCGGCGTCAGTCAGCGGGTCGGCCATGGCGAAGGAGGTCAGCAGCGCTGCCATCAGCAGCCACCATCTCATGTGTTTATCCCTGCACTTGCAGCACGCCCGCCATGCCTCGCTTGCGATGGCTCTTGAACCACAGCAGCCGATTGGGACAATAGAAGACGTAGTCGCCAGCCTTCAGGGTCAGGTGGATGACCTGCGAGTTGGCGCCCAATGGGACGTTGGCCAGGTGCTTGCCGTCAGGCCCGTCCAGCACGAAACGATGCGGAATCACGCCAGACTCGATGCTCAGGGTGATTTCCAGTGGTCGATTGGCGCGCGCCGTGATGCGTGCCGGATGGAAGAAGTAACTGCCGCCGACGATGGTGACCCGCTGCACGCCGTCGGCACCGGTGCTGGCCGCCGTGGGTATCTCCTGCGCGTGGGCCATACCCGGCTGCAGCAGTGCGGCGACTGCCAGAACGCGGCAGATCATGCCAAGGATGGGGGTGGCGACGCTGTACATGACATGCCTCCGGACACCGATGACCGAGTGGGCCGACTTGGGCTTTCCAGTCCATCATGGGACGGCGCGCCCGTCCGTCCGTTGTCGAATATTCTCGCACTGTGGGCGGGGCGATGCAAAGCCCCAGATCGCGATTCCTGGGATCTCGTAACCCATTGATTCCGTTGGTGCCGATTTCGTGCCAACTTATGCTTGATTCCACAGGCATACAGGGATGTAATCGTTGTCGTCGTTGTCGACAACCGCATCGTGTGCCGCTTCGGCCTGGCGCCGTGGACTTGAATGTCGTAGATTATCGAGCCGTGTGGGATCCGCATCCTGACTGTGACGCCCCCGGGTAGCGGGTAGAGCCCGAGAGTGGCGCGCCACACCGGAATCACCCAAAACAAAACGCCTGACTGTTCTCAGTCAGGCGTCAATTCTGGTGGAGACGAAGGGAATCGAACCCTCGACCTTCGCATTGCGAACGCGACGCTCTCCCAGCTGAGCTACGTCCCCGAAGCTGCGCATTTTAGCAGACTCCATACGGGCGCGCTGCGAGCGGCGCGGCGCGAATGGG
>SCQX01000335.1 GCA_004298545.1 Candidimonas sp.
ATGCCCGCCGACAGCCTGGAATTCGGCTCGGGCCAGATGATTCTGCGGCAGGAAAATGGCGGCTATATCGCCGCCACCGACCCGCGACGCGACGGCTCGGCAGTGGGGTACTGAATCGACAACGGGCCGCCGGGAGTCCCACGAGGCCGCCACGGCATCCATGCCGCACCGGTCAAGGCAGCGAGTCGTCGGCAAAAGCGGCGGCCGCGCGGCCAATGCGGTCGTTCACCGCCTGCCAGGCGGGGGCGACGGGCGGGCGCTGTGCGAATATGTGCCCGTATCCGCCGTCGTCGAAGCGGCGCAACATGTCGTACAGCACGCGCGCATAAGCGTCGGGGTCGGCGGGCGCCGTGAACCAGTCCACATCCGCGGTCGGTGGCGGTTTCTCCAGGTCGGCAAACGCCATGACGGCAACCCGGCTACCTGGCGCGTCGCCGCTGGCGCCGGAACGCGTCAAGCGCCGCGGCAGGTGGTCGCGGTCGAACAAGGACAGCGGCGTGCGCGGCGCATAGTGCGCCTTGAGCGAACCCGAGACACGCGGCGCCGCGGCGTCGGGACGGCCGACCGGCTCGCCCAGCACGTCGGCCAACTGCGCCGCGGAAATATGCCCGGGGCGCAGAAGAACCGGACCCACGCCCCGCGCGGTGCGCGAGACGTCGACGATGGTGGACTCGATTCCGATCTCGGACGGGCCGCCCGCCAAGACCAGCAATTCGGCCGGGCTCATGGCGGCGAACTCGCTGCACACGTGCTCGGCGCGGGTTGGCGAAACCTGGCCGAACTTGTTCGCCGACGGCGCCGCGACCCCTCCCTGCCCGTTCGCCTTGAGCGCGGCGAATGCGCGCAACAGGGCCTGCGCCACGGGATGCGAGGGGCAGCGCAGCCCAATGCTGTCCTGCCCACCGCTCACCGCCGGCGGAATATGCGGGGCGCGCGGCAGGATCAGCGTCAGCGGCCCGGGCCAGAATGCGTCCATCAGAACGCGCGCAACTTCCGGGATGGCGCTCGCCCAATAGTTCAGGTCGGCCTCTGGCGTTACGTGAACGATCACCGGATGGTTCGCGGGTCGGCCTTTCGCGGCGTAGATGCGGGCAACCGCCTGCACATTCTCCGCATCCGCGCCCAGCCCGTAAACCGTTTCCGTCGGAAACGCGACCAGGCCGCCTTCCGCGAGGCGCCTGGCCGCCCGCTCGATAGTGGTGACGCGTCCCCCGTCAAGTTCCGTCATGATATCGCCCGCCGTCGTCCGGCAAAAACGCTGGTCGCCCGCACCGCTTTCAGTTGCCAAATGGTATATGCAGCGCGCGGGCAACCGTTGCCGCAACCCCGCGCGCCTCGGCCGCCGTGGCGCCCAAACAGGTGACATGGCCCATCTTGCGGCCACGGCGCGCCTCGGTCTTGCCGTACAAATGCAGCTTGGCGCCGGGCTCGGCCAGCACCGACATCCAGTCGGGTTCGCGCCGGTCTGCGTTTGCATCGCCGCCGAACCAGACATCGCCCAGAATGTTGAGCATGACGGCGGCGCAAAGGCGGTCGGGGCTACCGAGCGGTAGTCCTGCCATCACGCGCGCCTGCTGCTCGAACTGGCTGGCGATACAGGCGTTGATCGTGTAGTGGCCACTGTTGTGCGGCCGCGGCGCCATTTCATTGGCAATCAGTTTCTCATCACCAACGACGAAGAATTCGACGCACAGCACCCCCCGATAATCGAGGCGCTGGGCAATTCGCCGCGCCATTTCACTGGCCTGCTCTTGCAGCCGGTCGTCGTCACCGCGGGCGCCGACGGATGAAACGGCCAGGATGCCGGTGCGATGCTCGTTGCGGGCCGCCGGATAGACGACGGACCGTCCGCCCGCGTCGCGCACCACGACGATGGATATTTCGCGTTTCAAATCCTGCAGCGCTTCCAGCACGCACGGAACTTCATGCAGGCGCGCGAACGCCTCTTTGGCCTGCTGCCGCGTCTGAATGCGAACTTGCCCCTTGCCGTCGTAGCCCAGGCGGGCGGCCTTCAGAATACCCGGGAAGACCGCCGCGGGCGCCGCATCGATATCGGACGCCGACCGCACGTCGACATAAGGCGCCACCGGCACACCCGTTTCACGAATGAACGCCTTCTCGAGAATACGATCCTGCGCGATGGCCACCGCCGACCCCGCGGGACTCACGCGGCAGTGCCGCGCGAGATAGTTCAGGCTGTCGGCCGGTACATTCTCGAACTCGGTGGTGACCGCCCGGCACTGCGCCGCCAGCTGATCCAGCGCGGCATGGTCGTCGTAGCGCGCCTGAATATGCCGATCGGCAACGACACCGGCCGGACACGGCTCGCCCGGATCGAGTACCGCCACCTTGTACCCCATAGCCTGCGCCGCGTGGCAGAACATGCGGCCCAACTGACCGCCGCCCATCATGCCCAGCCAGTTGCCTGGGAGAATAGGGTCCGATGGAGAAGGCGAAGTGGTCATGAATCGAAGAACATTCTCTGAAAAACCATAAAGCGGCACGCCTCACACGCCCACGCGGTGAGGCGCACCGTGCCAAATGCAAGAGGATACGGCCCGGCTGGCATGTAGTGATAATGTCACTACATGCGCACGTGCGGCGGCACGACCATGGCGCGCGCCGCCTCGGTCTGGCGCTTGCGATAATCCACCAGCTTCTGCCGCAGCGCCGAATCGGTGGTGGCCAGGCAGGCCACCACGTGCAGCGCCGCGTTGACCGCGCCGGCATCGCCAATCGCAAAGGTTGCCACGGGCACGCCCTTGGGCATCTGTACGATGGACAGCAGCGAATCCTGGCCCTGCAGATGGCGCGACGGCACCGGTACGCCAAACACCGGAACGGTGGTTACCGCCGCGACCATGCCCGGCAGATGCGCGGCACCGCCAGCGCCGGCAATGATGGCGCGCAGCCCGCGCTGAACCGCCTGCGTTCCGTATTCCACCATGTCGAGCGGCATGCGGTGGGCTGACACCACCCGCATTTCATGAGGAACCTCGAATTCCTCGAGGACATCGACCGCGCCCTTCATGATGTCCCAATCGCTCGACGACCCCATGATGACGCCAACCAGCGGCGGGCGGGGTGATACGGATTCACTTTGCGTGGCCATGTGGTCCCCCCTGGTGGTCGTGTCGTAAAACGTCATTTTAGCGCCTGCCACCGCGCGGCCGCGCCCTCAGGTCGTCAGGCGATCCAAAGCCTCGCGGTATTTCGCGGCGGTTTTCGCTTGAATGTCGGCGGGCAGCCGAGGGGCGGGCGGCGTTTTGTTCCAGGGTTGCGTCTCCAGCCAGTCGCGCACGAACTGCTTGTCGAACGACGGGGGACTGATGCCCTCGCGGTATTCGGACGCGGGCCAGAAACGCGAGGAATCGGGCGTGAGTACTTCATCCATCAGGTACAGCTTGCCATCGGCATCGAGCCCGAACTCGAATTTCGTATCCGCAATGATGATACCTTTGCCAATCGCAAAGTTGGCCGCTTCGGCATACAGCGCCAACGTGACTTCGCGTATCTTCTCGGCATTGTGCCGCCCCGCCTGGGCCACCACATACGCAAAATCGACATTCTCGTCATGCGTGCCGAATTCGGCCTTGGCCGCCGGCGTGAAGACGGGCGCTGGAATGCGGCTGGCCTGCCGCAGCCCCGCCGGAAGCGCCACGCCCGAGACCGACCCCCGCGCCTGGTAGTCCTTCCAGCCCGAGCCCGTGAGATAACCGCGCGCGACCGCCTCGACCAGAATGGGCTTGAGGCGCTTGACGACCATCGCCCGGCCGGCGACCTGGTCGCGCTCGCCGGGCGCGACGACGTCCTCGGGCGCGATGCCGGTTCCGTGGTTGGGAACGAGTGGCGTAAGCTTGCGCAGCCAAAACTCGGTCAGCGCGGTGAGAACGGCGCCTTTGCCCGGTATGGGGTCGTCGAGAATGACGTCGAATGCCGAGATGCGGTCGGTTGCGATGATGAGCAATTTGTCGTCGCCGACCGCATACATGTCGCGGACCTTACCCCGCGTGAGCAGGGGAAGGGAATGAAGCGTTGATTGACGTAGAGCCTGCACCTGTGTGTCCTGAAAGCCTGGGAAAATGTGCGCGATCGCCGATGCGCGAGGCGCCGCCTTACCGCACTACTTGCGCCAGCTTGCCGGCGCCATAGCGCTGCGCCATGGCGCTGAGCGGAACGGGTTTTATTTTGCCGGCGTTGCCTGCCGCGCCGAACTGCTGGTAGCGCTGCACGCACACGCGCTTGGCCGCCTCGCGTGCCGGCTTCAGGTACTCGCGCGGGTCGAACTTGCCGGGATTCTCGGCCATGAACCGGCGGATGGCGCCGGTCATGGCAAGGCGGATGTCCGTATCGATATTGACCTTGCGCACGCCATACTTGATGGCCTCCTGGATTTCTTCCACGGGAACGCCATAGGTCTCCTTCATATTGCCGCCGAATTCGCGAATTTCCGCCAGCAGATCCTGCGGCACACTGGAACTGCCATGCATGACCAGATGCGTATTGGGCAGGCGCTGATGAATTTCCTTCACCCGCGCGATGGATAGAATGTCGCCGGTGGGCTTGCGCGTGAACTTGTAGGC
>SCQX01000336.1 GCA_004298545.1 Candidimonas sp.
CGCGACGCCGTCCTGCAGATGCAGGCCGAAGAGCCCCACACCGAGAACGCCGGCCACGAGGTGGCTTGATCGAACATTGGGCGCTCACGCGTGAGCGGCTCAACGCGGCAGCGCCAGATGCACTTTGATCGCGTCTTCGACCGCCAGCATATCAACTCTGCCGAGTGAACCAAGTTGCTTCTTGAGCCGTGATTTGTCGGCCGCCATGATCTGATCGGCCATTGCCTTGCCGCGCTGGCCGTCAATCGTTACCATGGCCTCGCCGGGGTATTGGCGTGCGGTGTTGCTGGTCAAAGGGACGACAACCACGCGTTGCAAGTTTCGGTTCGCGGCATCATTGCTCACGATGACGGCTGGCCGCCTCTTGCGTACCTCGGTGCCAACAGCGGGCTCGAACTCGACCCACCATACTTCACCCCGCCTCATCGGCCATGTCTCCGGCAAGCGCATTGCACCATTCGGCGGCTTCCAGCTCCCTGGCCGAATCGGTGGCCATCGCCTGGTAGCCTTCGTCGAGCGCCGTATCAATCACGTGGGGCCTCAACAAGTCTTCTATGAACTGGCTCATATGGCGTTTGCCGACACGTCGATACAAACCGTCGTAAACCGCTACGTCCAGTGTGATTGTCATTCGCTTGTGCATGACATTTCACCTTTCTTGATACGTTGTACGTATAACGTATTTTATTATACGGCAATACCGCGGGGCGCCTGTCGGGCGACGCACCAGCTGGATGAACTCGATCAGAGGCATCTCGAGGCCACCGGCAGGAACCTGCGGAGCAGCCGCTTCCCGCCGCACCCCGATCAGCACTCAGTTACCCTCATTTCTTCGCCCGCAGCTGCTGGCTGCGATAGTCGACGATGCGCTGCCTCAACCCCGGCCGCGCGGCCGAGCGCACCAGCGCGGCCAAGTCGGTGTCGCTGGCGTCGGTTCGGCTGACCGCGCGCAGCGCCGCGACGGTAGCGCGGTCGGGCACCGGCGCGGGACAATGCGCGGCGATCCAGCCCGCGTCGAACGCGGGGCTCAGCTCGGTTGCCAGTCCATCAACCAGGGCTGCGTCGGCCGACAACGCGAGCCCGTCGATCACACAGCGGCGCGCCAGGTCGGCGCCAACGCGCGCCGCCAGGCGCCGGGTACCCAAGACGACGCCAAAACCCGCGCCCGGAAAGCGAAACGTCGCGTCAGTCGTGACGGCGCGCACATCGCATGCCGTGAACAGATCGGCGCCGGCGCCCCACACGCGGCCATGGCCGCACGCCACGGTGCGCACGGGTGCGCGCCAAAGCGCATCCAATAACAGCTCGATGCGAACCAACCGCTGCAGCAGACTTGCGTCCGTCTCCGCGTCCAGATCGGAAAGATCAAAGCCCGTGCAGAAATTCGCGCCTGCCGAACACAACATCAGCGTGTGCACACCGGAATCGGCGCACGCCGCATCGACCGCCGCAATGAGGCATTCCACCAGCTCGGACGAGAGCGCGTTGCCCCGCCGCGTCCGGTTCAGGCGCAACGCGGCCACGCCATCACGCGTCGAACAGTCCAGCACCGGGTCGTCCGCCCGAGGTGCGGGCCGCTCGTTCGCGGGCGCCGCGGCAGATCCATTGAAAGACTCAGGCATCAGGAGCTCCTATGCGATGTACCCTTCGCGGCGGGATACGTCATGCACGCGGTTCGCCCACCAAGACGAAAGCGGGTCATTCGATTGTGCTGTGATGCGACCGTCCCCGCAACCGGCCGTGTTCGACCTCCCCGCGCGCCGCGCGCAGCCGCTCGGTGTCTTCCCCCAGCCCGGGCAGCGCCGTCGCCATGGGAACCGGCGCGCCGTCGAGCCACACCGGGCACGCCACCGTGCGCGTGCGGTGCCCGCCCGGCAGCGTGATGGGCTGCACGAGCTGAAGGTGCCGAGTCTGAGGATCGGCCAGCGCTTCGGCATAGCCGTTG
>SCQX01000337.1 GCA_004298545.1 Candidimonas sp.
TCGTGAGACAGTTTGGTCCCTATCTGCCGTGGGCGTTGGATACTTGACGGAGCCTGCTCCTAGTACGAGAGGACCGGAGTGGACGCACCGCTGGTGTATCGGTTGTCATGCCAATGGCATCGCCGAGTAGCTATGTGCGGAAGAGATAAGCGCTGAAGGCATCTAAGCGCGAAACTCGTCTGAAGATTAGGTATCCCGGGGGCTTGACCCCCCTGAAGGGTCGTCCGAGACCAGGACGTTGATAGGCTGGGTGTGTAAGCGTAGCAATGCGCGTAGCTAACCAGTACTAATTGCCCGTGCGGCTTGATCCTATAACCTTGCCGGTTGTGGGAAAAACACGCCAGGCGCGTGTGTGTGTGGCAGTTCCATGTCGTCGCGCGGTTCCCCCCTAGCGGGGCGGAACACGCGCGTGTGTATCTCCCCCAATCCCAATCCTTGTCCCCCCTTCGCCCCGCCGCCTCACCGAGGCGGGCGTGCTTCTTGCCAGATTCCCCCTTTACGCTTGACGACCATAGCAAGGTGGCCCCACGCCTTCCCATCCCGAACAGGACCGTGAAACGCCTTCGCGCCGATGATAGTGGACGCTCGTCCGTGAAAGTAGGTCATCGTCAGGCTCCCTATCCCCCAGAACGCCCCGCCCGGCTCACCCCGGCCGGGGCGTTCCTTTTAGTACACCCCCCTTCGGGGCATCCCACCACCGCAAAAATTACCCCCCAACTCCCCCCGCACCTCCACCTCCCGACAACACGCTTGACAACACGCGTCCGCACCGCCAGCGCTGGTGTCAATCCCGTACAATACTCCCCACGCACACCGCGCCAGCGCGCGTGCGATTGTCCATATTGCTGACAGGAGGTCGTATGACCGATGAAATGCCGCCTGACGATGTCAAGGGATTGTCGCTGCTCACCCTGACTCACATCATGTATGGATTATTCGCCCTGGGCACGGTTGGCGTGATGTTTCTTGGCGCAGGAGCGATTGCTGCGCTCGTCGTTGCCTATTTGAAGCGGGCCGACGCCGCGGGCACGGTGTACGCGGCGCATTTCGACTGGATCATCCGCACCTTCTGGTGGGGGGTGCTCTGGGCGGTGATCAGCGCACTGCTGGCGCTGGTCTATGTGGGGTGGCTCGCCGGGCTGGCAACGCTGGTCTGGTTGATATACCGCATCGCCAGGGGATGGCTGGCACTGTTGGCAGGGTTCGCTCCGACATCCGACCGGTGAAGGAAGCGCGCTCCAAACATGAAACGCCGCCCTCTGGGGCGGCGTTTCATGTTTGAAATAGGCGCGGTATTCGAAAGTGCATCGTGAATGGTTGATTTATTTTAGGTGGGCGCTGACGAGTTTTGTGAGCTCGAACATGGAGACCTGTTCTTTGCCGAACAACGGCCGCAACCGCACATCGGCATTGATGTTGCGGCGGTTGGCGGGATCCTGAAGATTGTGCTGTTTGATGTAGTTCCAGATTTTTTTCGTGACTTCGGTACGCGGTACGGCTTCGGGGCCGATGATCGCAGCCAGCGTTGCGCTGGGTGTCAGGGGTTTCATGAACGCCGCGTTGGGCTTGCGGCCCGACTTTTGGGGTGTTGCCATAGGGAGGGACTCCTAGCTTGAATGAAAAAACCGCGCTCAGAGCATACCCTGAGACCACGCGAAACACAAAGCGTTTTACGCATTCTTGCGGGCCAACCGTGCCACACCCGCGTCGCGCGATTGGCTCGCCGGCATACGGGAAAATAGCCATATAGCGCCTGTGGGGCTCATGATAAGATGCGCCGATGATCAAGGCGCCCGCGCGGCGGCGGCGGTGGCGGCATCGTTGCAATGCGTGGCGCTCCGTGCGATGCGGGTGTGTTCGGTTCGGGAGACGATTGCCTATCATGGTACTGGATACCAGTGTGTCAACCCTGGCGCCCGACAATGATTCGGGCGAAGTGGTCCTGGATGTCCAGGATGTCAGCAAGCGGTTCGGTGGTTTGCGGGCGGTCGACCACTGCTCGTTCAACGTGCGGCGCGGCACCATCACCGGGCTCATTGGGCCCAACGGCGCCGGCAAGACAACCGTGTTCAATGCCATCACCGGGTTCATTCCCCCCGATTCCGGCCGCATTACGTTTCTCGGGCAAGACATCACCGGTTTGCGGCCCGACCAGATTTTCATGCGCGGGCTGTCGCGCACCTTTCAGATTCCCCGCGAGCACGGCACCATGAGCGTGCTCGAGAATCTGATGCTCGTGCCGGCGCGCCAGGTTGGCGAAAGTATCTGGGGGGCGCTCTTTCACCGGGGCCGGGTACGCGATCAGGAGGGCGAGATCCGCGTGAAGGCGCTCGAAGTTCTCCAGTATCTGCAACTCTCGCACGTCAAAGACGAATACGCCGTGAATCTGTCGGGCGGGCAGAAGAAGCTGCTCGAAATGGGCCGCATGCTGATGGCCGATCCGCAGCTCATTCTGCTCGATGAGCCGGCGGCAGGCGTCAATCGCACACTGCTCAAGAGCATTTCCAGCAATATCCAGGCCTTGTCACGCGAGCGCGGCATCACCTTTCTGCTCATCGAGCACGACATGAACCTGGTCATGAATCTGTGCGACCCGGTGGTCGTCATGAGCGAGGGTCGCAAGCTGGTCGAGGGCGCGCCGGAAGACGTGCGCGGCAACAAGGATGTTCTGGAAGCCTATCTCGGGGGCCAGTATGCCGCTGCTGGAAGTTGATCGCGTCACCGGTGGCTATGGTGATTCGGAAATCCTGCGTCGGCTCTCCATGGTCGTCGATGCCCATGAGATCGTTGCCATCATTGGACCGAATGGCGCTGGAAAGTCCACGCTCATGAAAACCGTCTTCGGCCTGCTGCACCCCCGGGAGGGCCGGATTACGTTCGATGGTCATGATATTTCCAGTTTCGCCGCGCACCAGATCGTCAAATTGGGTATGTGCTATGTGCCGCAGGTCGCCAATGTTTTTACCACGCTGACCGTGGAGGAAAATCTGGAAATGGGGGCTTTCGCGCTTGCCGATGGTAACCTCGACACTTGCAAACAGCGCGTTTACGACATGTTTCCCAAGCTCAAGCAGCGCCGCAGGCAGGCGGCAGGGAAAATGTCGGGGGGCGAGCGGCAGATGGTGGCAATGGGCAGCGCGCTGATGCTCGACCCGAAGTTGCTGCTGCTCGATGAACCCACGGCGGCGCTTTCGCCCAAGCTTGTCGATGAAATTTTCGAGCGCATCGCGCGCATCAATGAGACCGGCATTGCCATCATGATGGTCGAGCAGAACGCCAGGCAGTCGTTGCGGATGGCACATCGCGGCTATGTGCTCGCCAACGGCGAGAACCGTCAGCAGGGGACGGGTCGCGAATTGCTCGAAGACCCGAATGTCGGTCGCCTCTATCTGGGGGGATGACATATGGCGAACCTCGTTCGATCCACGTCGAATGGCGGGGCCGTGGCGTCCGAGGTGATGGCGTCCGACGCTGACGGCGCGCAGGACGTGCGCGAGGGTGGCGTCCTCGATCGCCGTGGCGCCATGGGCGTTGGTCTGATCATCCTTCTTCTGGCGATGTGGCTGCTGGGCTATTTTGCCGGCACCGATCTCCAGACAATGCTCTCACTCACCATCTGGGGCGTCATGTTGGGAGCCATCATTGCGCTGGGCGGCATCGGGTTGACGCTCTGCTACGGTGTCTTGAAGTTCCCGAATTTCGCGCATGGCGATCTGGTGACGCTTGGTGCCTACATCACCTATGCCGTCGTCGCGCTTTTACCGCACAGCCAGCCGATTTGGCGTTTTTCCTTTGGCTGGGAGCTGGTCGCCGGGTTGCTCATCGCTGTTCCGATCACAGGCGCGGTGGCCGTGTTGCTCGATCTCGCCCTCTACCGCAAGCTGCGGCGCAGCAAATCAGCACTGGTCCTGTTCGCCATGGCGTCGCTTGCCATGGCGTTCTTTCTGCGCAGTGTGGTTTATCTGTTGTGGGGGTCGGATTTTCATTTTTTCTATGTGGGCCGCGCCAATCCCGCCTTGCACCTGCCTTTCGGCATTCGCGTGCAGGCGGATCAGTTGTTCGTGTTCGGCCTGGCGCTGGTCATGATGATACTCATCTACTGGCTGTTGGCGCGCACGAAAATGGGCAAGGCGATGCGCGCCACCGCCGACAATCCGGATCTCGCCCAGGTGCGCGGCATCAATACCGAGAAAGTCGTCGGCTGGACCTGGGCCATTGGCGGGGGGCTGGCGGCGGTGAGCGGCGTAATGTACGGGCTGGCCTCGCAGTTGCGTCCCGACATGGGGTTCGTCTTGCTGCTGCCGATGTTCGCGGGCGTCATCATGGGCGGCATTGGCAGCGCGTTTGGCGCGTTCGTGGGATGCGTGGTCATCGGCATTGCCATTCAACTGACATCCGCGTTCATGAGTCCCGCCTATGGCCCCGCGGTGGCGTTCGTGCTCATGATTCTTACGCTGATGGTGCGCCCGCAGGGGCTCTTTGCCGAGAAATGACGGGAGCCGCCCATGACCCAAGCCGAAATCGTCAAAGCATGTTTCCTCATCGTGCCGTTGATGGTCCTGGCCTTCGCCGTGCTGCCATGGCGCTGGCTGTGGCGGGTTCCCGCAGGCATCGCGCTGGCGGTGATCGCCGCGTTTGGCCTGTTGGCGATGGTCCCCGGCGCCATTGATTTTCTGGTGTCCTTCTCCATCATGGCGTCCATATACGCCATTTTGAGTTTGGGGCTCAATTCCCAGTGGGGCTACAACGGCCATCTGGACTTTGGTGTGGCGGGGTTCTTCGCCATCGGGGCGTTCATATCGGCGTTGTTCATCATGGCGCCCCCCAGTGGGTTGCTGGCGCAGTATGTGCATCAAGCTTTTGGGCTGAGGGCGCCCTTTGTCGTCGGGCTCATCGTTGCCGGCATCGCGTCGGGCGTGGTGGGTTACCTGGTTGCGCTGCCGGTGCTGCGTCTGCGGGTCGATTTCCTGGCCATCGCCACCCTGGGCATTGCCGAAATCATCCGCCTCATTTTCCAGAACGAACGCTGGCTCGCCAACGGACCGCAGCCGCTCAGCGGCATTCCCCAGCCGCTTTCCTGTGTGTTCGAGTCGCCACGGTGCGCGTGGCTTCCCGAGCCGGTGGCCAGTTTCCTATCGGTGCTGCAGCCGCGCGATTACGGCTATCTATACCTGGTCGTTGTCGTCGTGGTTCTGGCCATCGTCTACCTGGTCCTGGAAACCAGTGTGCGCTCACCGTGGGGACGCGCGCTGCGCGCGGTGCGCGACGATGAGCTCTCGGCAGCGATGACTGGCAAGAACGTCGGGTCGCTGCGCGTTCAGTCATTCGTCCTGGGCGCGGTCGTCATCGGTGTCGCGGGTTCCTTGTACGCGTCGTACATGGTGACGATCGACTACAGCCATTTCGAGCCGCTGTTTGCCACTTTTCTAGTCTGGGTCATGCTGATGCTGGGTGGCAGCGGCAACAACAAAGGCGCCGTCCTGGGGGCGTTCGTGATCTGGGGGGTGTGGAGCGGTACTGGCTTCGTGACGGACGCAATGCATGCGTCGCTGTCGTCCATCGCGCCTCAGATCGCGTCCCGCACGGCCTTCCTGCGGTGGACGTTCGTCGGCCTGCTGCTGGCGGGCATTGTCCTCTATCGTCCCGAAGGGATCCTGAAAGAGGAAAAGTTCGTTTCCGATTTCGTCAAACGGTTTGGCCGCGCTTCCCGCAAGGGCGCGGCTGGCGTCCCGGATAATCAGTAGCGCCGCATCAGGCCGGCCACGCGGCAATGATCTTCTTTGCCAGCGCGCGCAGTTTGTTGGGGTTTTCGGGGCTTAGTGCGTGCCGGCGCAGTGGCTGGCCATCGGTGCGAGGCACGACGTGCATGTGGACGTGCGGCACGGTCTGACCAGCGGCGTGTCCGTTGTATTGCGCCACCAGCACGCCATCGGCATCAAAAGCCACTTTCACGGCAATGGCGGCCTTGCGCGCCGTGAGCATGCAGGCCGCCGCGCCTGCTTCCGACAAGGCGAAGATTTCATCGGCCAGTTCCTTGGTGAGCACCAGCACGTGCCCGTCGGCCTGCGGCATGACGTCCATGATGGTGAGTGTGTGCTCGTCTTCGTGCACTTTGATGCTGGATGCTTCGCCGCGAAGGATCTTGGCGAAGATGTTCTGGGGGTCGTAGCTCATGGGATAGCGGGTAGGCGAGACCTGGGGTTTTTCATGGTGTTCGACGCACAGCGCGGCGAAGCGGCGCCGCGCGAGGAATCGGCGGCACGCGATGCGCCGCGCTTCAATGTTACTTCATGTTCGTGCCAGGGATTTGCCTGGGGGTGGAATGAAAAGGCCGCGGCACCGTTGCGGTAGTCGCGGCCTTTCGCCTGGCCGGGTGGCGCCCGGGTCGTGTGCGGTGTCGGTTGCCACTGGTTGCCGACGGGGCGCCATTCACGCCGACGGGATCGACTTGGCGGGCTGCATCTGCACAGTCCCGATCTTGTCGCCAGTAAATTTCCAGATATTGATCGGGGTGATGACGTCGCCGTTTTTGTCGAAGTCGCACGGGCCGGACGCCCCCGTGTAATTGATCTTTTTCCCGGCCTTGATCATCTTCAGCATTTCCACGATACGCTGTTCGCTGCCGCCCTGGATCTCTTCTCCGGGAGGGTTGGATACGACGCGCAGTTGATCGCGCAGCATGGTGCCGGTGATCTTGGCCGGGTCGGTGGCGCCGTTGGCAATGACTTTGGCCGCCGCCAGGCCAATGACCATTCCGGCGTCATAGGCCGACGCGGTGAATGGCGGGATGCTGGTGTATTTGAAGTCGGCCATGAGCTGCTTGGCGAAATCTTTGTAGGCGGTGGTGGTGGTGTCCTCACCGGGGGCGGTTCCGTACTTGCCGTCGAGGCTCTTGGCGCCGACACCCTGGAGCACGTCGAGCGACGCGTTGCCATCGGTGAACTGCCAGCTGGTGAAATTGAAAATATCCCGCGATTCCTTGATGAATACGATGGTGTGGGCGGGATAGCTGACTGCCATGAGTATGTCGGGCTTGCCTTTGAGGGCCTGCGTCAGCTGGGCGTTGTAGGTGGCCTGGACCTGTTCGGGATGCGGTACTTGCGCCAGGACCTTGCCGCCGCGGTGTTCGAACGCCGCGGCGAACGCGTTCGACAGGCCCTGCCCGTACGGGTTGTTGATGTAGATGGTCGAGGCGGTCTTGTACTTGTAGCCCTTCAGGATCTCGCCGTTCATCAACTGCGCCGCGACGATGCCCTGAAGCGCATCGGAGGCGGTGGTACGGAACAGCAGATCGGCCTTGGCGTCGGCGGGAAGCACCGTGATGAGCGGCGAGGTTGCGCCATTGGCGATTTGAAGAATACCCGCCGGAATGGATACCGAGGTTGCCACGGCGACGGTGACGCCGCTCGACCAGCCACCGACGATGGCGGGTACATGGCTGGTGTCGACCATTTGCCGCGCGGCCTGCACGCCCACCGTGGGCAGCGTGGCCGTATCGACGGTGATGTGCTTGGCAATGATGGGGCCGCCGAATACTTGCTTGGCGGCGGCGTTGAGTTGATTGACCGCCAGTTCAACCGCGTCACGGTAGTACGGGCCGAATTCAGCCGCCGAGCCCGTCATGGTGGCGATCTGGCCGAGGTTGATGGCGGGAGGCGTTGCGGCTGCCATAGCCTTGTGCAGCGGAAACGTGCTGGTGAAAACCATTGCGCCGCTGACGGCGCCCGCGTGAAGTATGAATTTACGACGGCTTTCGGGATTGGGCTTCTGGTCCGACATGGTGCTGCCTCCTTTCGTTGGTTGGCGTCAGTTCGGCGGCGCGATGCTTGAACTGAATCAGAGGATGAGTGCCGGTGCGTTCGCCTTGACGCTATGCGCTTCTTGTTTCTTCTTACATTTGTCGTGGCAGTACATTACAGCCAGATTGATAATGGCTGTCAAGAATATTCGTATGCTCGCGCGGGGGCCATTTGCCAATGGATGCCGGGCTATGATGTCGCGGTCGTGTTCCTGTCTGGGCGGCTCGCCATGTGTATAAAAGAATCGTCGTCGAATCGGTCGCATTCATCGACGGAGGAATCGCCGGCGGGGGGTGTGGGCGCCACCCCTGGCGTGCCGGTGTCCGTCACTATCACGCGGCCCGACGACTGGCATCTTCATCTGCGCGACGGCGCGCTACTCGATGGCGTCATTGGCGGCGTGGCGCGTCAGTTCGCGCGCGCGATCGTCATGCCCAATCTGGTGCCACCGGTCGTCTCGACGGCGCTTGCGCTGGATTACCGACGGCGCATCCACGGGGCGATGCGCCGCGCGGACGTGGACCAGACTGCGTTCACGCCACTCATGACGTTGTACCTGACCGACGACACGACGGCCGATGAAATCGCGCGGGCGCGCGATTCCGGACTGGTCTATGGCGTCAAGCTGTATCCGGCCGGCGCCACGACCAATTCCGCGGCGGGTGTCACGAACTTGATGGCGCATTGCGTGGGGGCGCTGGGCGCGATGCAGCGGCTGGGCATGCCGCTGCTGGTTCATGGCGAGGTCACCGATGCGGACATCGACGTTTTCGATCGTGAAGCCGTATTCATCGAGCGTGTCATGGTTCCGCTGCGCCATCGCTTTCCCGCCTTGAAGATAGTGCTCGAACATGTCACGACGCGGGAAGGTGTCGATTATGTGCGCGATGCGCCGGGGCCGATAGCTGCCACGATCACCGCACACCATTTGCTGTACAACCGTAATGCCCTGTTCCGGGGCGGCCTGCGGCCCCACTGGTATTGTCTGCCCATCCTCAAGCGCGAAACACACCGCCAGGCGTTGTTGGCGGCTGCAACGGGGGATTCCGGACGATTCTTTCTCGGGACCGACAGCGCCCCGCATTTGAAAGGGGCCAAGGAGCGGGATTGCGGCTGCGCGGGTTGCTATACGTCGCCGCATGCGCTGGCCCTGTACGCAACCGCGTTCGAATCGGCTGGCCGGCTCGATCGGCTCGAAGCGTTCGCGTGCCGCAATGGGCCGGCCTTCTACGGTCTTCCCGTGAACGGTGGCACGCTGACGTTGACGCGAACCGCCTGCAGGGTTCCGCCGGAGATGGCCGTCGAGGGTGGATCGATCGTTCCGTTGGCCGCCGGCGAATCTTTGCCGTGGTCGGTGGCGGCGTAAGCGCCGCGGGCTCGTGGAACGGCCGGTGTCGTCGCCCAGGAGCTAGTGTCCCGTTCGGTTAATCCTGATGTTTAAATTCGGCGCCTACACCACCCATACTGCGTTGCTCATCCTCGTGATAGCCCTTGCTATCACTGCGGTTCGCGCCTTGTCTGGATGGCG
>SCQX01000338.1 GCA_004298545.1 Candidimonas sp.
CCGCCAGGAATGGTCGTCGATTTTCGCGATGGTGATATCATCGCCGCTTTCGGCGCTTCCGCGTATGGTCTGGATGTGACGCGAGAAATCGCGGATCAGGTAACTGCCGGGTATCCAGGCTGGCAGGCGCAGTATCTGGCCATTGGGGTCGGGCCGCGCGATGCCGATCTGTATTTTGAACGAATGGCTCGATGGGTCGTGTGGAACGAGGCGGTAGGTGATTGCGCTTTCTTTCATCTGGGTATAGTACCGTGTCGCCGTCGAAGTGTGCCGCGCAGTGGTGGCGTTCGACCCTGGTGATTCAGTATGGATGGTGAGCGGTGCGCATCGACATTGGCGGTTTGGAGTGACGTGTTTACGGTTGTGATGTATCAACTTCGTATAGTCATAGCGGCTCAATGTTGCGCTGGCGCACCGTGTGCCGTGGAATTTGCCTGCGCCTAAGAAAACACGCTATACTTTGCGAGTTTGACTGAATGTGGTGGTTCGCAATCGACTTGCGGGGCCGACTTATAGGGTCAACCGAGGGTCAACCGAGGGTCGACTGCAACTGATCTTGGCAGGTTGTTTGGTGCCGGATGCCATCGATTCACGCGCATGCGGCATTGTTTGAATCAATTCACCCGAAGCCGCTTCGGGTGGTGGCGCATGAGCATTGTGTGAGCCTCTTGAGGGGCTTTTTTGGGGAAGCACCCTTCGAATCGACAGAATGGATTCAGGGTAATGGGCGGGGCGCCTCTTGGATGCAAGAGGCGTGGTCAGAGTACATGCATGGATGCATGAGGCACGGGACACGCGCTTGAGACTTGGCGCGCGCATGGCGTGCCGCTTGGCGGTTTTGCCCGAATCGTCAAGGTCAGGTTCGAATGGTTTGTTTGGGTGCCACGCCTTGCGTAGACGGTTGAGCGTGCTTGCGCCATCGGTTTGGTGTGCGGCTTTACTTGCAGCGTCACGCGCGGTTGCCGCCAATTTCAAGGGGTTGAGCACCGGGAACCCGGTACTTGAGGCAACTGCGGTACATAACAGTCATGTCGGGAATGAAGGTGAGCGGAGCGACGATATCCGTCGGTGATGCGCACGCGAAAATCGCGCGCCGCGGCGAATTGATTGGCGCCGATGTCGAGGCTGGAAAGCTCGAGTTCGGCGATGCCGATCTTGCGCTGCTGAATGAGAAAGCCGGGCGGGGGATCAGTCGCGGTCTTGCCGCGCAGGCAATCATGGGCGGTCTCGCGACGCTGCTGTCGTGGGCCGTGGCCGGATGGCCGGCAGGGGTTTCCGCACTGGTGGGCGGCAGTGCGTATTTCGTGCCCAACGCGTTGTTCGCGTTCAAGTTGCTGCTTGGTTCAAGTACTGTTCGGTCGCCCAGTCCGCGGCCTTTTTTTGTGGGCGAGGCGCTGAAGCTCACCGCGTCGGTATCGTCGTTGGGGCTGGCCGTTTATCTTGGGCATGCCTGGCTGCTCTGGCCATTTTTTCTGTTTGGCCTGTTGTGTGTGCTGCACGGGTATGTGCTGCAGCTGGCGGTTCGCCGCCTGCGTTAGCGGGTGGCCGGCCAGTATGGATGAGTAATAGGCGGTTCAAGGAAATTTACGGGCGTCGCGCCTTCGAGTAACAAAGTCAACGGGGTAGGTTCGGATGGCAGCTCCCATCGTTATTTCGCCAGGGTCAGAGTACATTCAGCACCACCTGATTCATCTGAACAACACGGGTGTTCAGCAGGTTGGCGTCGTCAACTTCGGCGTCATCAACTACGATTCGATGTTCTGGTCGATTCTCACGGGCGTCGTTGTGCTCTATTTCTTGTGGAGTGCCGCGCGGTCGGCCACGACCGGCGTTCCGGGGCGCTTCCAGGTATCGGTGGAAATGCTTGTCGACTGGGTCGACGATGAAGCCAAGGGCACCATTGGAAATGAAGTAACCCGGCGTTTCATGGCCCCGCTCGCGCTGACGCTCTTCCTGTGGATTTCATTGATGAACTTCCTTGATCTGGTGCCCGTGGATTTGCTTGGGCTCATTTTCAAGGACACGGGCCTGGGCGCTCACCAGCACGATTTCCTGTATTACCACCGCATTCTTCCCACGGCCGATCTGAACGTCCCGATGGGAATGGCGCTCGGCATGCTGCTCATGCTGTTTTATTATGGCGTCAAGATCAAGGGCATCAGGCATTTCTTCGTGGAACTGTTCATCTCGCCGTTCCACGGGCATGGCGTGCTGGGTGTCGTACTTGCGCCGTTCAATCTCCTGCTGAACATCATCGAGTACGCGGCCAAGATGGTATCGCTGGGCATGCGGCTGTTCGGCAACATGTTTGCGGGCGAACTCATTTTCCTCCTGATAGCGTTGCTGGGCGGTGCGTGGACGGGATTCAACGGCTTGAGTCTCGGCCTCGGCGTCATCCAGATCATCACCGGTGTCATGTGGTCCATCTTCCACATCCTGATCTGCCTGCTGCAGGCCTACATATTCATGATGCTGACCCTCGCCTACGTCGGGCTCGCGCATGAAAGCCATTGACCCGTTTCCAGCCCGTGCGGATCGGCACGGGCCGTCGCAAGGTTTCCTTGCAAAGTTGCTGTCTTTTTTGACTTTTCGACTACAAAGTTTTTAACCAGGGAGTTGTTATGACCAACGTTGCTTTAGTTGCGCTAGCTTGCGGTCTCATTATTGGTCTGGGCGCCGCCGGTGCTTGTATCGGCATCGGTGTAATGGGCAGCAAATATTTGGAAGCCTCGGCGCGTCAGCCGGAGTTGATGAATCCGTTGCAGACCAAGATGTTCCTGCTGGCTGGCCTGATCGATGCCGCCTACCTGATTGGCGTCGGGATTGCCATGCTGTTCGCTTTTGCCAACCCGTTCGCGGGCTGATCGGTTGGTCGGTGCGATACGGATTGGGCGGCCGGCGCGGTGAGCATTACGGCGACTTGGTTGGGCGTGGGACGTGGTCACACGTCAGGCGTTCATGGCAATAAAGGGAAACGATTGTGGACATAAACTCGACTCTCTTCTTCCAGATGATCGTGTTTTTTCTTCTGGGTTGGTTTACGATGAAGTTCATCTGGCCACCCATGACGAAAGCGATGGATGAGCGCCGTCAAAAGATTGCCGACGGCTTGGCGGCGGCCGAGAAGGGCAAGGCCGATCTGGCACAGGCACAGGCGCGCATCAGCCTGATCGAAGCGTCTTCCAAATCTGACACCCATGCGCGTCTTTCCGAGGCGGAAAAGCAGGGCGCGGTGCTGCTCGACGAAGCGCGCCGGCAGGCCGAGGCGGAAAAGAAGCGCATCATCGCGCAGGCGGAGCAAGAGGCACAACAGGTCATCCAGCGGGCGCGCGACGGCTTGCGCGCCGATGTGGCGGTGTTGGCCGTCAAGGGCGCCGAGCAAATCCTCAAGCGCGAGGTCGACGCGAAGGCGCACGCCGAGCTGCTCGAGCAGCTCAAGGCGGAACTCTGATCGAGGTGAGCCATGGCTGAATTATCGACTATCGCCAGACCGTACGCCGAGGCGCTGTTCGCCGCGGCCGACGAGGATTCGGCCGGGCTCGACGCCTGGTCGGCACTCGTCGACGAACTTGCCCACGTGGCCGCGCTTGCCGATGTGCGCGAGGCGCTCACCGACCCGCGACTATCCGACAGCAACCGCATCGAATTGTTCATTGGTCTGCTGAAAACGCCGTTGTCGGCGTGGGCGCGCAATTTCGTGGAACTGTTGGTCCACAATCGCCGTATCCTGATTCTGCCGCAGGTTGCGGAGCAGTTCGAGGCATTGAAGAACCAGCGGGAAGGCACGGCGCTCGCGCAGATCACCAGTGCGTTCCCGCTCGATGACAAGCAGGTGCGCGATCTCATCGCCGCGCTCGAAAAGAAGTTTGGTCTCAAGCTCAAGCCGTCCGTGACGGTCGATGCCGATCTCATCGGCGGCGTGCGGGTAGTTGTCGGCGACCAGATGCTAGATACTTCCGTGCGGGCCCAGTTGGCCCGCCTGCGCGATAAGCTGGCCGCATAGCGCGCGCCCCATTACAGGATTCCAGGAGTCTGAACATGCAACTTAACCCGTCAGAAATCAGCGAGCTGCTCAAGAGCCGTATCGAAGGCCTGGGGGCCTCGACTGACGTACGCACCCAGGGTACGGTGGTTTCCGTCACCGATGGCATTACCCGCATTCACGGCCTGTCAGACGTCATGCAGGGCGAGATGCTCGAATTCCCGAACAATGTGTTTGGCCTGGCGCTGAACCTCGAGCGCGACTCCGTCGGGGCAGTGGTGCTGGGCGATTACACGGGTGTGTCGGAAGGCGACGCGGTCAAGACCACGGGCCGCATTCTCGATGTGCCGGTTGGCCCGGAATTGCGCGGCCGCGTCGTCGATGCGCTGGGCAATCCCATCGACGGCAAAGGCCCCGTCAAGACCAAGCTGCGGGATGTCATTGAAAAGGTTGCGCCGGGGGTCATCTCCCGTAAATCGGTCACGCAGCCGCTCCAGACAGGGTTGAAAGCCATCGACTCCATGGTGCCGATCGGCCGCGGCCAGCGCGAACTCATCATCGGCGACCGTCAGACCGGGAAAACGGCGCTGGCGGTGGATACGATCATCAGCCAGCGCGGCAAGGACTGCACCTGCATCTACGTGGCGATCGGGCAGAAGGCATCCACCATCAGCAACGTCGTGCGCCGGCTCGAGGAATTCGGGGCGCTGGAATACACCATTGTGGTGGCGGCGCCGGCGTCGGAATCGGCGGCCATGCAATATCTGTCCGCTTACGCGGGCTGCACCATGGGCGAGTATTTCCGTGATCGTGGCGAAGACGCGCTGATCATCTACGACGACCTCACCAAGCAGGCGTGGGCGTATCGCCAGGTGTCGCTGCTGCTGCGCCGTCCGCCAGGCCGCGAAGCTTACCCGGGCGACGTGTTCTACCTGCATTCCCGCCTGCTTGAGCGGGCGGCGCGTGTCAATGCTGAATACGTCGAACGGTTCACCAAGGGCGAAGTCAAGGGCAAGACTGGTTCTCTGACCGCGCTGCCCATCATTGAAACGCAGGCGGGCGACGTCTCGGCATTCGTGCCCACGAACGTGATTTCCATCACCGATGGGCAAATTTTTCTCGAGACCGACCTGTTCAACGCCGGTGTGCGCCCGGCCATCAACGCCGGTATTTCGGTTTCCCGCGTGGGTGGCGCGGCCCAGACGAAGATCATCAAGAAGCTGTCGGGCGGTATCCGTACCGACCTGGCGCAGTACCGCGAGCTGGCCGCTTTCGCGCAGTTCGCCTCCGACCTCGATGACGCCACACGACGCCAGCTGGAGCGTGGAAAACGCGTCGTGGAAATTCTGAAGCAGCCGCAGTACCAGCCGTTGCAGGTTTGGGAATTGGCGCTGGCGCTCTTTACCGTCGACAAGGGTTATCTGGACGATCTCGCGGTGGAACAGATTCTGCCATTCCAGAAGGCGCTCAGAGAGTCTGTTGCATCTAAGCAGCAGGCGCTGATTCAACGCATCGAAGAGAAAAAGGAACTCTCGAAAGAGGTCGAGTCCGAACTCACGGCGGTCGTGGAAGCGTTCAAGAAACTTGGCGCGTTTTAAAGACAGGCAGCGCCAATGATCTGTGGCCGCGTGGCAGAGGGTCGTTGGCGGAACGCCGGCTGGTTCGCCGGTTCGGCGCGAACGCCCGCATAGGAAGGTACGATGGCTGGAATCAAGGAAATTCGCAACAAGATCAAGAGCGTCCACAATACGCGCAAGATCACCAAAGCCATGGAGATGGTGGCGGCATCCAAAATGCGCAAGGCGCAGGAAAAGATGCGCGCCGGGCGCCCTTATGCAACCAAGGTTCGGGCGATCGCGGCGCATCTGATGGAGGCCAACCCCGAATACCGCCATCCTTACATGGTAGAGCGCCCGGAACCGAGTGCGGTGGGCATCGTGGTGGTGTCCACCGACAAAGGCCTGTGTGGCGGCTTGAATACCAATCTCCTGCGTCTGGTGCTGGCGCGTATCCGCGAGTTCGGCGAAAAAAACATCACGGTGCAGGTGACGGCGTTCGGTGCCAAGGCGGTCGGTCTGCTGGCCCGCATCAAAGTCAATCTGGTTTCGCAAGAAGTGCAGCTGGGCGACGCCCCCAATCTCGAACGCCTGATTGGCGCCCTGAAGGTGCAGCTCGACGATTTCAGCAACGGCAAAATCGATGCGGTCTATCTGGCGACCAGCCATTTCGTCAACACGATGAAGCAAGACCCTTGCTTCATCCGCTTGCTGCCGTTGCCCAGCGGCCTGCCAGACCCATTCCGGACGAAGGAGAGTCTGGTCAATGAGGGTGACGATGACGTGGCGTCGGCATACGGCTGGGACTACCTGTACGAACCCGATGCGAAGGCTGTCATCGACGATCTTCTGCTGCGCTATGTCGAGGGGATGGTCTATCAGGCGGTTGCGGAGAACATGGCGTCCGAGCAATCGGCGCGCATGGTTGCCATGAAAGCGGCATCCGACAATGCGAAGAAGGTCATTGGCGATCTCGAGCTGGTCTACAACAAAACGCGCCAGGCGGCCATCACCAAGGAAATTTCGGAAATCGTAGGGGGCGCCGCCGCGGTCTGATCCCCAGGCAGCGTCAACGTTTCGTCAAAAGACATTCAGCAAGGACTAAACATGAGCAACGGTACCATCGTTCAGTGCATCGGCGCCGTGGTGGACATTCAATTTCCCCGCGACGGCATTCCCAACATCTACGATGCGCTCAAACTGACGGACGAAGGCGCTGGGTTCGCCGAGGCCGGCCTTACCTTCGAAGTGCAGCAGCAATTGGGCGACGGTGTGGTCCGGACGATTGCGATGGGCTCGTCCGATGGCCTGCGCCGCGGCATGGAAGTGGCCAATTCCGGCGCGCCGATCTCGGTGCCGGTCGGCCCGGGCACGCTTGGGCGCATCATGGACGTTCTGGGGCGTCCGGTCGACGAGCGTGGCCCAATCGAAACCGAAGAGCATCGCGCCATTCACCAGCACGCGCCGCGCTTCGACGAGCTGTCGCCGTCGGTCGAGCTGCTCGAAACCGGCATCAAGGTCATCGACCTGGTCTGCCCGTTCGCCAAGGGCGGCAAGGTTGGCCTTTTCGGCGGCGCCGGCGTGGGCAAGACCGTCAACATGCTGGAGCTCATCAACAATATCGCCAAGGCGCACAGCGGCTTGTCGGTGTTCGCCGGCGTCGGTGAACGTACGCGCGAGGGCAACGACTTCTATCACGAAATGGCGGAAGCCGGGGTCATCAAGCTCGACAACCTGGGCGAGTCCAAGGTGGCCATGGTGTTCGGCCAGATGAACGAGCCGCCGGGCAACCGGCTGCGCGTCGCGCTGTCCGGGTTGACCATGGCCGAGAAATTCCGCGACGAGGGCCGCGACATTCTGTTCTTCGTCGACAACATCTATCGTTATACGCTGGCGGGCACCGAGGTGTCGGCGCTGTTGGGCCGCATGCCGTCGGCGGTGGGCTACCAGCCCACCCTGGCCGAAGAGATGGGCAAGCTCCAGGAACGCATCACCTCGACCAAGACCGGTTCCATCACCTCCATCCAGGCCGTGTACGTTCCGGCGGACGACCTGACCGACCCATCGCCGGCAACGACCTTCCAGCATCTGGATTCAACCGTCGTGCTGTCGCGCGACATCGCCGCCCTGGGCATTTACCCCGCCGTGGATCCGCTCGACTCCACCAGCCGCCAGCTCGATCCGCAGGTGGTCGGCGAAGAGCATTACGGGGTGGCACGGGGTGTGCAGCAAACACTGCAGCGGTACAAAGAGTTGCGCGACATCATTGCCATTCTGGGCATGGACGAACTTTCTCCCGATGACAAGCTGGCGGTGGCCCGCGCGCGCAAAATCCAGCGCTTCCTGTCGCAACCGTTCCACGTGGCCGAGGTGTTCACCGGTTCGCCTGGCAAGTACGTACCGCTTGCGGAGACGCTGCGCGGCTTCAAGATGATTGTCCATGGCGAGTGCGACGCCCTGCCCGAGCAGGCGTTCTACATGGTCGGCTCCATCGACGAGGCGTTCGAGAAAGCCAAAAAGCTTTGATCAAGGAATTCGATCCATGGCGACTTTGCATGTCGACGTAGTCAGTGCCGAAGAGTCCATTTTTTCCGGCGAGGCGACGTTCGTCGTTCTTCCTGGCGAGGCGGGCGAGTTGGGTATCATGCCCGGCCACGCGCCACTGATATCCCGGGTTCGCCCGGGAACGCTCAAGATCGTGCTGGCCGGGGGTGGCGAGGAAAACGTGTTCGTCGCCGGCGGCATTCTCGAGGTGCAGCCCACCATCGTCACGGTATTGTCGGACACCGCCATCCGCGCCGCCGATCTCGACGAGGCGAAGGCCAGCGAGGCGCGCAGGCGTGCCGAGGAAACGCTGCGCAACGCGACCGGAAAAGAAGAAATTGCCGTCGTGGAAGCTGAACTGGCGATGCTGGCGGCGCAGATTGCCGCGGCGCGCAAGCTGACTCAGCGGCACCACGCGCATTGAGGGAACGCCGGCGCGGCATACGTAGTTCCCGAGTTAATAGTTTTGCGAATTGGCGCGAATGGTACGAGTGCGTATCCTTTGATTTCCGCCGCGGCTTTCTAGTCGCTCGTCAAAGAGATCAAAGGGGGGAACCATGAGGGAACGACTCGACTGTGCCGTTCTAAGCACCTCGTGCACGCACGCCGAGATCCGCCATTGGTTTGGCGATGGGTCACACGCCAGCCGGTTGCATCTACAGGCGCTGAAGCTTGAAATCGATATCGCGCAGCCCGGGTCCAACCGCGTGCTGGCGGAATCTTGCATGGCGCTGCGCCGCTTCGATGCCTGCCTGATGACAGTCTCCGAACGGAACCTTGCCTGGGTGCGTACGAGTCTGTTGTCGGCCAAGGGGCGGCTACACACGCCAATCATCGCGTTGGCGCAGCGGCTGAAGGCCACCGCGCTCAACGATCTATACTCGCTCGGGCTGGCCGATTTTGTCCGCACGCCGGTATGCCTCGAAGAACTGCGCACGCGTGTCGAGCGCCAGCTCGACGCTGCGCCGGCGCGCGCATCGCCGGGCGGCGTGGGAAACGAAGTCCGCGAGGGGCGTGGCGAGTACGCCGGCCGCCCGCTACCCGAGTCCGCCAGCGAGGAAGCCCTGTGCGCAAATATTCTGGATTACACGGGCTTTGAGCTGGAAGCTTTCGCCGCTGCCACGGCGTCGCGCTTCGCCACCTCGCGAGAGTCGTTCAAGGCCGCCAAGAGCAAGGTCGTGGAGCGCTTCGAGCGGGCCTATATCACGGCGGCGCTTGGGCGCCATGCGGGTAACATCGCCATGGCCGCCAGAGCGGCGCAGAAGCACAG
>SCQX01000339.1 GCA_004298545.1 Candidimonas sp.
AGCGCGACGAGAGCGAATTCAGCTACGGCGGGGAAGCCGACATCGTACGCCCGGCCAACCCCGCCGGACTGACCGACGAACAGTGGGGTGACTACGTGTTCATGCGCCGCAACCCCCTGGGGGCGTCCCGCGAGCTGTGGAACCACGTCCATGGCTGCCGCCGCTGGTTCATCGCCGAACGCGACACCCTCACCTACACATTCGGCCGCGTCGAAACGCCTGTCCAACACAAGGAAGCAATTCCACACAAGGAAACAACCGCATGAGCCAGCCACACCGCCTGGCGCAAGGGGGCCGCGTCCAGCGCGACACCCCCGTGCGTTTCTCGTTCAACGGCAAAAGCTACACCGGGTTCGCCGGCGATACGCTGGCCTCGGCGCTACTGGCAAACGGCGTGAACTTCGTGGCGCGCAGCTTCAAGTACCACCGCCCGCGGGGCATAGTCGCGGCGGGGGTCGAGGAGCCCAATGCGGTGGTGCAGCTGGAAAGCGGCGCGCGCACGATTCCCAACGCGCGCGCAACCGAGGTCAGCCTCTACGAGGGGCTGAGCGCCACCAGCGTGAATGCCAAGCCCGACATCGAGCACGACCGCATGGCCATCATGCAGCATTTCGCGCGCTTCATACCGGCCGGCTTCTATTACAAGACCTTCATGTGGCCGCGCAGTTGGTGGCGCAAGCATTACGAGGAACGCATCCGCGACGCGGCGGGCCTGGGCACGGCGCCTCAGGTTCCCGACCCCGACCGCTACGACAAGCGCCATGCGCACTGTGACGTTCTGGTCGTGGGCGCCGGCCCCGCAGGGCTTGTCGCCGCCTGCGCCGCGGGCCGCGCCGGCGCGCGCGTCATCCTGGTGGAAAATGGCCTGGAAGCTGGCGGGAGCCTGCTCGCGGCGGAAGACACCATCGATGGGCGGCCCGCCCTGGAATGGGTGGCCGACCGCGTCACCGAACTGCGGCAACAACCCGAGACCACCGTCCTGTTGCGCACGACGGCCTTCGGTTTTCAGGAGCACAACCTGGTGACGGCGTGCGAGCGCCGCACCGATCATCTGCCGCCCGACCAGCGGCACGGAATCCGTGAACGCATCTGGAAAATCCGCGCGCGGCGCGTCGTACTGGCCACGGGCGCGCACGAGCGGCCGCTGGTGTTCGGCAACAACGACATTCCCGGGATCATGCTGGCGGGCGCCGTCTCAACGTACGTACACCGCTACGGCGTCCTGCCGGGGCGGCGCGCCGTCGTCGCCACCAATAACGACAGCGCGTACCAATGCGCCATCGACCTGCGGCGGCACGGCGCCGACGTCACGGTCGTCGACCCGCGCGTGGTCAGCCATGGCGCGCTGCCCGCCGCCGCGGCGGAAATGGGCATCCGCATCATCCATCAGGCGGTCGTCGGCCAGGCTTGCGGCAAAACGCGAGTGACCCGCGTGAAATTGCTTGGCTACGGCGCCAAGCTGCTCAGCGATGCCGACACGCTGCCGTGCGACCTGCTGGCCATGTCGGGCGGCTGGAACCCCGTTGTCCATCTGCACTCTCAATCGCGCGGCAAACTGCGCTGGTGTGACGAGCGCGCCTGCTTCGTACCAGCGGACCAAACCGAGGCGCGCGTCAGTGTGGGCGCCGCCAATGGAGATTTCAGCCTGCGGGCGGCGCTCGACGGCGGCGGCCAGGCGGGGGCGAAAGCGGCGGCGGGCGCGGTCGGCGCCCGGGCGGCGGAAGCGCCCCACTGGTCCGCGCCGACCCACGAGGAAAGCCCGCTGCTTCCGCTGTGGATGATCGGCAAGGGCACCGATGCGGATACTGGCCCGAAGCAATTCATCGACTACCAGAACGACGTCACGGTATCCGACATTTATCTGGCGGTGCGTGAAGGCTACCAGTCGATCGAACACGTGAAGCGCTACACAGCGATGGGCTTCGGCACCGACCAGGGCAAGCTGGGCAACATCAACGGGGCCGCCGTGGTGGCCGGCGCGCTTGGCCGAAGCATTGCCCAGACCGGGACGACCACGTTCCGGCCCAATTACACGCCGGTAAGCATCGGGGCAATCGCCGGCCGTGAAATAGGCCCTTACTTCGATCCCATCCGCAAGACTTGTCTGCACGGATGGAACCAGGCCCGCGGCGCGCTTTTCGAAGACGTGGGCAACTGGAAGCGCGCGCACTACTATCCGAAACCCGGCGAGGACATGCACGCCGCCGTCGCGCGCGAATGCCTGGCGGTACGCAACAGCGTGGGGCTGCTCGACTACAGCACGCTGGGCAAGATCGACGTGCGCGGTCCCGACGCCGTGGAATTCCTGAATCGTCTCTACATCAATTCCTGGACGAAATTGCAGCCCGGGCGCTGCCGCTACGGCCTGCTGCTCGACGAAAACGGCATGGTTCTGGACGATGGCGTCAGCATTCGCCTCGCGGAAAACCACTTCCTGCTCACCACGACCTCGGGCGGCGCGGCGCGGGTACTCGCCTGGATGGAGCGCTGGCTGCAAACCGAATGGCCCGGGCTGCGCGTCTACCTGACATCCCTGAGCGACCAGTACTCCACCATCACGGTCGCCGGGCCGAACGCGCGCAAGGTTGTCGGCGCCGTCTGTCAGGACATCGATTTCAGCAAAGACGCCTTCCCGTTCATGAGCTTCAAGGAAGGCACCGTCGACGGCATCGCGGTGCGGGTGCTGCGGGTCAGCTTCTCGGGCGAGCTTTCTTTCGAGGTCTACATGCCGTCGAACTGGGGACGCCACGTCTGGGAACGGCTGATGGAAGCCGGCAAGCCCTACGACGTCACGCCTTACGGCACGGAAGCCATGCACGTGCTGCGCGCCGAAAAAGGCTACATCATCGTCGGCCAGGATACCGACGGCTCGGTCACTCCCGTCGACCTGGGCATGGGCGGCATGGTGGCCAAAACCAAAGACTGCCTGGGCAAACGATCCCTATCGCGCAGCGACATGCAACGCGACGACCGCAAGGAACTGGTCGGGCTGCTCGCCAGCGACACCACGCGGCTGCTCCCAGACGGCGGGCAGATTCTTGCGTCCCCCACACAGGCGGCGGTCGCGACGATGTTCGGGCATGTTACCTCGAGCTACATGAGTCCCATACTCGGGCGCCCCATCGCGCTCGCCCTGCTCAAGGGCGGGCACGCGAAGATGGATCAAGAGGTGACAGTGGCCACGGCCGACGGTCAATTCATGTCCGCGCGAGTTTGCAAGCCCGTTTTCTACGACCCCGAGGGAGCACGCCAAAATGTCGATTGAGACGCTTCAGGAATCCCCGCTCGCGGGTTTGCATGACGCGCCCGGGCAGCTGCTGCGGCGTGGCGACGAGGCGTCGGTCCGGCTCGAGGAACAACCGCTGATCGAGCTGGCGAATTTGCGCGTCGACCCCGCGTCGACGCCCGCGCGCGATGCGCTGCACGCCGCGTTCGACCTGGATCTTCCTGCCACGCCCAATACGGTGGCCCAGGGCCGGGACGTCATGGCGTTGTGGCTCGCGCCCGACGAATGGCTGCTGCGCGCCGGCGAGTCCTGGCGAGGCGACCTGGCCGGCCAGGTGCAAGCCGCGCTTGCGGATGTCGAACTGTTCGCCGTCACCAACCAGGGCAGCGCCAATTCGACGCTGCGGCTGCACGGCCCAAAATCGCGCGATGTGCTGAACGCCGGCTGCCCGCTCGACCTGCACCCGCGCATGTTCAAGCCCGGCCAGTGCGCACAGTCCCACTACTTCAAGGCCAGCGTGCTGCTGCGGGTGCTGGACAGCCAGGGCAACGACTGGGAACTCATCGTGCGGCGCAGCTTCGCCGACTACACTGCGCGCATGCTGCTCGACGCGATGGATAATATATGATGCCGGCCACGGCGGGGCGGCGGATAGTCCGACGCGATGGCGCGAATCGGTGCGCGAATCTGTTAAGATGCCGATCTTGGCGACCCGCGCCCGGGTGGTGAAATTGGTAGACGCAGGGGACTCAAAATCCCCCGCCGCAAGGCGTGCCGGTTCGATTCCGGCCCCGGGCACCACCTCCGAAACCCGCATGAATAAAGGCGCTACACGGGGTGACGCCAAAACGCTTAGGGATTTCGACCACACTCTGGGCTCTACCCCATTATCGGGGGGATGAGCATTCATCAGATACTTGATAGATATTTCATGAAACCATATCATGAAACCTGTAATTGAGCATGGGAGACGACTATGGTTCCCAACAAAGTCACTCGCCATCGGGAGCGCTTGTAACCGGGCTAGCCTAAAAAGGCGGGCCTGAACGCCGTGCGATAAGTGAATCGTTCACCACTCCGATCCGGCAAGCAGGTAAACCGACAAGCCGGCAATGTGATTGAACGCGAACCAGACGCTGGCATCGACGCATCGGGACGAGGCTGAAGCAGGGCGTCATCATCTTGCTACATGGTGGTACGGCCGGTTTCACGTTGCACCAACAGGCTACAAGAAACCACTTGTACGGCATCATGACGCGGCGTAGATTGAAACGTCATTCTGCTCCTATGGCGGCGAGGAGACACAGTCATGGCACACGCGGACTGGCGCCTTGAAGGCGAATGGGTCAAGAACTGCAACTGTGCCTATGGTTGTCCATGCGACTTCAATGCCCGGCCCACTCAGGGTGACTGCAAGGGCATGGTCGGCATGCATATAACCAAAGGCCATTTCAACGATACCCCTCTGGATGGCTTGCATTTTTGTGCAAGTGTTCAGTTTCCGGGCGC
>SCQX01000004.1 GCA_004298545.1 Candidimonas sp.
CTGTTTGCCCGGCAACGCGGCATCTTGTGCCAGGGGCGCGGGTCTGCAGCGAATTCGGCGGTCTGCTACTGCCTGGGAATCACTGAAGTCGATCCCGAAAACAGCAACATGCTGTTCGCCCGTTTCATCAGCCGCGAGCGCAACGAACCCCCGGACATCGACGTCGATTTCGAGCACGAACGGCGCGAAGAAGTCATACAGTACGTTTATCGCAAATACGGCCGCCGGCGAGCCGCCCTGACGGCGGTCGTATCCACGTACCGCACCCGCGGCGCCCTGCGCGATAGCGGCAAGGCCCTGGGCGTGGATCTCAGCCTCGTGGCCGGCGCCACGGCATCACAGCGGTACCGCGACGCCCCGCTGTCCCTGTACGACGAACTGGCCGCGCAGCCCCAGCTCGGTGGCCACGACCACACCGTGCGGCTGTGGGCCGCCCTGGCAACCGAGCTCAAAGGCTTTCCACGGCACTTGTCCCAGCACCCGGGCGGATTCGTCATCTGCGCCGGCGATCTGTCGCGGCTCGTGCCCATCGAAAACGCCGCCATGCCCGGACGCAGTGTCGTGCAGTGGGACAAGGACGATCTGGACGCCATGGGTATATTGAAGATCGACATTCTGGCGCTGGGCATGCTGTCGGCCCTGCACCGCGCGCTGGACCTGATCACGGCCAGGCGCCAGGCACCCTTCACCCTGGGCCACATTCCCGGCCGGGACGAAAGCACTTTCCGGATGATACGCCGCGCCGACACCATGGGCGTCTTCCAGATCGAATCGCGGGCGCAGATGAGCATGTTGCCGCGTCTGGCGCCACGATGCTTCTACGATCTGGTCGTCCAGATCGCAATCGTGCGCCCCGGGCCCATCCAGGGCGGCATGGTCCATCCCTATCTGAAACGCCGTCAGCAAAACCCGCAAGATCGATCCGTCACTTATGCCACCCCGGCCATCGAACATATCTTGCGGCGCACCATGGGTATTCCAATTTTTCAGGAACAGGTCATGCAAATCGCCATGACCGCCGCCAATTTCACGCCCGGTCAAGCCGACCAGCTGCGGCGATCCATGGCCGCCTGGCACCGCAAGGGGGGTGTGGGCCAGTTTCACCAACAATTGCTCGACGGCATGAGGGAAAACGGCTACGACGATGCCTTTGCACAATCCGTCGTAAAACATCTGGAGGGGTTCGGCGAATACGGCTTCCCAGAAAGCCACGCCGCCAGCTTCGCCAAGCTGGCCTATTGCAGCGCCTGGATCAAGTGCCATGAACCCGAGGCATTCCTGACCGCGCTGCTGAATTCCCAGCCCATGGGGTTCTATTCCGTCAGCCAACTGATTCAGGACGCACGCCGCCACCGTGTCATCATCCTGCCCGTGGATGTCAATGAAAGCCGGTGGGAAACCACGCTGGTGTCAGCCGCCGGCCCGTCACCGGACACGAACTCATCGCCAGCCACACACTCACTACCAGACACGAACTCATCGCCAGCCGCTACACGTCCATCAGGTACGAACCGCGGGGCACCCACCGGGAAAACAGGGCAACCGGAAAACCCCGATCAAAACACCCCCAGGGGGGCCCGCCCCACGGTACGCCTGGGTTTGAACCTCATCAAGGGCCTGTCGCGGCAGGCCGGCCTGCGCATCGAGGCGGCGCGTTCATGCGGACGCTTCACTAATCCGCGCGACCTGATGCAGCGAGCTCAACTAGAGCGGCACGACACAAGCTGCCTGGCCGATGCCAATGCCCTGGCGTCGATTGCCGGGCATCGCCACCGCGCACACTGGCAAACAGCCCTGCCGCGCCCCGCGGGGCCGCTGGAAGCCACACCCGTCCTCGAAACCGAGACCCCTGAATTATCCGAACCCAGGCAGGGTCAGGAAACGATCGCCGACTACCACGCCACCCAATTCACCCTCGGCCCCCACCCGTTGGCGCTGCTGCGGCCCACGCTGCGGGCTTCGCGGTTCACGCCGGCGCGCGCCCTTGCCAACGGCTATCCCGATGGGCGGCGCGCCCGAGCCTGTGGTCTGGTCACGGTACGCCAGCGGCCCCATACGGCCAACGGCATTGTCTTCGTCAGCCTCGAAGACGAGACCGGCATGGTCAATGTCATCGTTCGGCCCGAACTGGCGGCGCGCCAGCGCGCCGCCCTGCTGGGCGCCAGCCTGCTGGGCGTCGATGGCACCTGGCAGTTTCGCCAAGGTGTCGGCAACTTGCTTGCCGGTAACCTGACAGACCTCAGCGCCCTGCTGGGCGGGCTGACGGAACACAGCCACGACTTCCACTGAACGCAACCGGCGGGCATGGCGAGCCCAGGGGCCGAAGAAGTCAAATGCGCGAACTAACCGGACAGGACACCAGGAGGCTGTCGGACCCCTGCGCCGTTCGGCTGTTTCGTGTACTCGCACGAACAAAACGGGACACCGGGCACCCGCTGCGCTAAAATTTCCCCCACCGTGACGGCGTCACCGTCGGCAATCACGGCTGGGCGGCGTCTCCGCCAGCATCGGCGGCCGGGCCACGTTGCCAACCGCCCCAAACACCGCCAAACTTACCGGCTATCGCCCGCACCAACCAACTTTTCAGGAATCATCTCATGAGCAGTTCGCTCAGGTTACGACTGACCGACTCGGTCAAAGATGCCATGCGCGCTCACGACGCCGCCCGGGTGGCCACTCTGCGTTTTTTGATGGCCGACGTCAAGCAGAAGGAAGTGGACGAGCGGCGCGAGCTCAGCGACGCCGACATCGTCGCAATCATTGAAAAACAGATCAAACAGCGGCGCGAATCCATCGCCGCTTTCGAAAAAGGCGGCCGCACGGAAAAGGCGGAATCCGAGAAAACCGAGCTCCACACCTTGCAGGAGTTCTTGCCCCAGCAGGCCACCGAAGCGGAGATCGAGGCCGCCGTCGACGCCGCAGTAGCACAACTGGCGGCGCAAGGCATCACGGGCGCCCCCGCCATGGGCAAGGCCATGGCGCAGTTGAAATCAGCCCTCGCCGGGCGGGC
>SCQX01000032.1 GCA_004298545.1 Candidimonas sp.
CGTGCGCCCGTTGGGCGCGCGCGTCCGCCTCGGGGCGCCCGACCGGAAAGTTCTGCCGCGGCGCACGCACATGCTGCTGGAAGTCACCATCGATTCACAACGATGGATCACCGACGTCGGCGTCGGCGCCGCGTCACTGACCGGCGCGCTGCGTCTGGACGACGGTGTGGAACAGGCAACCCCGCACGACAAACGCCGGCTGATGCGTGACGGCGGCAAATGGTTCCACCAGGTTCGCCGCGGCGAACAATGGATCGACATCTGTGAATTCACCGAAGACACGATGCCGCTCATCGACCGAGTCGTTGCCAATTGGTACACCAGCACCAACCCCGACTCGAACTTCCGGGCGAATCCGATTGCCGCGCTGGCACTGCCCGGTGGCCGCCGCGTCACGCTTTCAGGCGGCGATCTCAAATTCTGGGACGCCGAGGGGCATGTGCGGGAACGCACGCTGACCAATCCGGCGGCGCTGTTGTCGGCATTGCGCCAATATTTCGGAATTGATCTACCCGCCGGCACGCGGCTTACCCCGGCCGCGCCCCTGCATTTTCTCTGTGACTGACACGCCGGCTGATCACCGACGTGCCGACATGGCCGCCCTGGCGCGACTCGCGTCACGGCGCGCGCGGGCACGCGCAACGGTGGCGTCCAGGCTCCAGCCGCCGGCACCATGCGCCGCAAGCACCCACAGGCCGCCGCCGACGGCAAGTTCGGCCATCTGGATGATGCGTCCGGTGCCGTCGGTCGGATTCAGATGAAAAACCAGAACGGCAAGAATGGCGAAACCGCCGAGAAAAAACGCGGCGATGCGGGTGCGCCACCCCAGCAAGACCAGCAACCCGCCTCCCACTTCCACGAGGATGACGAATGGCAGCAGGAAACCCGGCACCCCGTGGGACGTCATATAGGCCACTACTCCGGCGTATCCGGCTATTTTCGCGATGCCGCTTGGGACGAAGAACGCGGCAAGGAAGATTCTGCCAAGCAAGTCGAGTGCGTTGTAAACGGTATTCATGATGAAACTCCCGCGTGGCGGCAGCGATCGGCATAACGTACCGCGCATGCATCGCAAGCCACGGCAAACAGTTCTCGCGTATTTGCCGGCGACAAACCAGCGCGACGCGCGCTCAGAAGTAGCCTACTCTATTATTGTTGACGACCACCAGGAATCTCGCCTCTTCGATCTCTGACGCATTGTCGAAGCGATGCGATGCATCGGCATGGTAATACACCGAATCGCCCGCCGACAGTGCGAACGACGCATCGCCATGCCACAATATAATGCTTCCGGCGACGATGTAAAGTGTTTCCTCGACGCCTTCGCGATGCGGCGGAAAGTAGCCTGAACTTCTTCCCGGTGGCAGGATATTCAACGCACAATCAACGGTACGCACTTCGCTGATGGGCGACAAGGACCAGCGCTCAAAACCGGTCTTGGGAACCCGGAAGACGGGATGCTCGTTGCTGCGCATCACGATCACTTCACGCGGCGCCACGCCCCCTACCAGCTGGGAAATGGAAACTCCCAAACCTTCGCAAACCTTTCCCAACGTGGTGGCCGTCGGTGAAGACCGCCCGGTCTCGATCTTGGACAACATGGAGCGGCTGACGCCACTCAATTGGGAGACGCCACGCAGATTCAACCCTTTTTTTTGACGAATTTCCCGTAACCGGCTTCCAATATCGGATTGCATTCTCTTGGCTCTTCCGAACTGCTTGGGCAGACCCGCAAGATTATAGCGGGTGTGTCCGGGCTTCCCGCCCAGCGCATCACCGCCACCCGCCGCCGCGGCCGAACGTCACCGACGGGTCCGGTCGCGTTCATACACCTGAAGGCAGGCCCATGCCATGCGCAAGACCGGCGCCGAAATACTGTGTCTGCGTGCGCGACGCAGCATGTCGCCGACGAGCGCATCACCCTCCGCGCGCCGGCCCGCCGCGACATCACGCAACAAAGACGACGTGAATCCGGATCCTCTTTCAGTCGACAGCGCGGTGACCGACCCCATGTGCTCGGCCGAGACGGGAAACCCCTCGGCCTCGGCGATCCTGGCGGTTTCCGCCAGGGCTTCCCTCATGATGTCAGCGCCATCTTCCGTAGCGGCAATCATTCCCGCCGACCCCTTCAGCAGAGACGTCACGGCGGCAAACCCAGAGATGAACTGGAACTTGCTCCACATCTCGTCGAGGATGTGGGCGGAGACCCCCGCCTCGATGGGCACCTGCCCCAGTGCGTCCACCAAATCACGCGGCACGCGGTCGTCACCCCCCGGCAGCGCACCGAAACGATATCGATGCAGGTCATTGCCATGAACGATGGCGCCGTCCGCGGAAACCGACACCATGATATGCGCCAGGCCGCCCAACACCGCCGACGGGAAAGCCGCTACGAGCCGCTCCATGTGCGTCACGCCGTTCAGCAGGGGCAAGACCTTGGTGCGCGCGCCAACGAATGGGCGGATATCATCGATCGCCTGCGCCAAGTCGTAGGTTTTGCAGGCCAGCACGACCAGATCGAACGCCATGCGGGGGCGGTCCGCCGCCGTGATGGCCTGAACCTCGCCCTCCCAGTCGCCAAACGGGCTCGTCAGCCGCAGGCCGTTTTCATTCAGCCGCCGAACCGTCCGACCGCGCGCCAGAAATACCACTGGAACACCGCTTTGCATGAGCCTGCAACCCAAGTACCCGCCCACACCTCCGGCGCCCAGAATGAGAACGTTCACGACACGACCCCGCCATCGATCTTCACCGTCCGGGCGTCCTTCTCCACCGCCCGGCCATCCTTCACCGACTTCATCATATAGGCTGACCACGCGGAAAGCAGCGCCATGACAGTCAGATAATACCCAAGCCCTATCGCATTGCCCGACCAATGCACCAGCGCGGTGGCGATGGTCGGCGCGAACCCTCCCGCGACGCCACTGGTAATGCTGACGCCGACCGACATCCCCGTGTAGCGAAGTTCGGTGGGGAACTGCTGCGCCAGCAAATTCGCCTGCGAGCCAAGGATTATGGGAAACACGAGCCCGATCGGTACGATGAACGCCAACAGAGTCCCAACCGTCGTTCTCGTCTCGAGCAGATAGAACATCGGAAACGCGACGACCGCGAGCGCGACATTGGACATCAGGTAGATGCGCCTGGGGCCAAACCGACCACCCAGCCATCCGCCCAGCGGTATGTTGACCAGCGATATCAGGGAACCCAGAACGACCAGCGCCAGTACGTAATTCCGGTTCAAATCGAGATTCTGGGTCGCATAACTGATCAGGAACACCGTGGTGAGGAAAAACAGGGTCACCTCGCCCGCCTTGGCGCACGCCGTAAGGAACAGCGACCGCGGTTCGCGTTTCAATACACTGATGAATGGCATGCGCTCGATACGGCGCTCGGTGCGGGCCCGTTTGAAATCTGGGGTTTCGGGAACCCGAAGGCGGATGTACAGGGCAATGATGACGAGGAAAGCGCTGACAATGAACGGGACCCGCCAGCCCCAGGTTTCCAGTTGGTCCCCCGAGATGACGGTGACCAGGTAAAACACGCCCGCGGCGGTGACGACTCCGGCCGGGATGCCCATTTGCGGCAGACTGCCAAAAATGGATTTTCTGCGGTCGGAACTGTGTTCGACCGCCATCAGCACCGCGCCGCCCCACTCGCCACCCAGCGCCAAGCCTTGCAGGATGCGCAGCACGACCAATCCGACGGGCGCCCAGATGCCCGCGGTCGCATACGTGGGCAGGAGTCCGATGAGCAGCGTCGGTACCCCCATGAGTGCCATCGTGGCCACCATGATGTCCCTGCGGCCGATACGATCGCCCAGATGTCCAAACAGGACCGCCCCAACGGGGCGAGCCAGCAACCCGGCTGCAAAGGTCAGCATCGCCAGTAGCGTCGACATGAACGCACTGGTGCCGGGGAAGAACAACTTTCCGAAAACCAGGGCGGCGGCGGTGCCGTAGATGTAAAAGTCGTACCACTCGATAACGGTCCCGAATACCGTGGACGACAGAATCAGCTTGATCGATGCCTTGGGTTCCTCAGCCGTGGAACTCTCTTTTGTGCCTGACAGCATAATGCCTCCTTCCTGAAGTTCATGAACTGTCTTTCGAGTCGTGCTGCATCCGGTCCACCAACGTGCGCACCGTTTCCTCGCTGGCACCCACAATGCGCGCGTTCGGGCGGCCGGTAGCATAGGCCACGGCCAGCAGGATTTCGTCGGAGCGAGGCGCTCCGGGAATGCGAATTTCCATCGTATCCATGGCGTCGTACTGCCAGCCATCGTCCACTCCTCCGAGCACGACGTCGATCGTCGTGCCCGGCCCCCCCCGCTTGGCGTTGCCTGGAATCAAGGCATAACCGGCGCGAATACCGGCGCGAATCGCCAGGCCAATCTTGCAGTGGATCATGGCGGCGCCCTGTTCGAGATCCCCAGCCTCACCCACCACCACTCCTTTGCCGAACGCGACCGGCTTGCGCCCATCCAGGGTCTTCAGGCACCGACGAACGAGTATCTCGCCAATGCGGAAGGACTCGGCAACACTCATGTCCAAGGTGCCCGAGGCAGCGTGGCCGGATGCGGGATTGCTCAATACGGCGCAAGCGGCAACTCTCACTGCGGGGGGGGCCACCGTTACTCCCGAGATTTGGTGTATCTCCTGCGTGATGACGTGGATTTCTCGGATGTCCATGGGTACCTCTCCCCGAAAAAGTAGGTTCTGACGCATGAGCTCCAATATCATGTAAAGCTCACCAGCCACCGTTTCGTACGATAACTTCACACGATAGTAGACTTAGTCTCCTATGAAGATCAATATGTTCGATACGACCCCATGCAAGAGGAAACCGTGATTTGCAAGAATAATTATGGTGAAACCAGCCGACAGGCCGTGAACGATAGTCAGTATGTTATTGATGTATAACGAATATTTATGATGCTATCGGGATGATCAAAAAGGATATAAGGGGTGGCTGCCCAGAGAGGAAATAGGGGTAAATCTCTACGAAAAAATTTCAATAACCCCTCGTTTTGTCCACTATTATCTTAACCTAAAGAAATGACGCAACGAATAGACCGCGCCTATGGTGGAATCAGGCGCTGCACCATTAACGAGACGGAACCTTGAGAATTACCGCTTGCGCGTCTTGGCTCAATGCGGTTGGAACGGGGTGATTTCCCGCATCTGATGAATGCTCATCCCTCGATAATGGGGTAGAGCCGGCGCTTTGGTGGAAAGCCGCATGAATGAAGGCTTCCCGAAGAGGTGACGTGGTGGGCTGTGACAGGCTCGAACTGTCGACCGACGGATTAAGAGTCCGCTGCTCTACCAACTGAGCTAACAGCCCGAAAAACGCGAAGGTGCAATTATAGTAGGAAACCACAGGCCACG
>SCQX01000033.1 GCA_004298545.1 Candidimonas sp.
CCTGGTACAGGCGACGAAAGCGGTAACCGCCACGCTTCCATCCGTGCCGCTCCTGTCGCACAGGTTAAGCGCGAGGTAACGGGATGGCCAGGGCGCGCTCGTGCGCGCGTTGGCCGATTCACTTTTCGAAGCACTTGCGATGCGGCGGCGCGTGGGGTAGCTTCGGCGCTAGAATGATGAACCAGCGCGGGGAAGCCCTTGGTGGCCCGCGCGTCACCTCGCGCGCCGTGTCACTCTCACCCGCCGTCAAAGCCCATTTGCAGCTTCATCTTTGCGTGATTCTGTGGGGGTTCACACCGATTTTCGGGCGGCTCATCCCGCTCGACGCCCTGGCGCTCGTCTGGTGGCGCATGGTCATCGTCGCGGTCATCCTATTTGCGCTGCCCGGCGTGCGGCATCAGTTGCGGCGAACCCCGCTACGCATCACCGCAAGCATCGCCGCCGTTGGGGTACTGCTGGCCGTTTCCTGGGTTCTGTTCTACGGCGCCATCAAACTCTCCAATGCCTCGGTGGGAGCCATCTCGCTCGCGGCGGCCCCCACGTTCCTCACCATCATCGAGCCGGTCGTATTTCGGCGCGCACCCAACCCGCGCGAGCTGCTGCTGGGGCTGGCGCTGATACCCGGCATGATGCTCATCGTGGGCGGCATTCCATCCGGCATGTATCTCGGGTTGGCAGTGGGGCTGGGCTCGGCATTCTGCCTGGCGGGGTTCAGCATCGCCAACAAGCATGTCGTCGACAAGGCGGGGCCGTTCCTGATCACGGGGGAGGAAATGGGGGCTGGTGCGCTTTTTCTCACCTTGCTCGTTCCGTTCGCCCCCCACACGGGCGCGGCGCTGCCGCTCCCCGACTGGCACGCGGGATGGCTGCTCCTGCTTTTTGCAATCGGCTGCACACTGGTTCCGTTCGTGCTGCTCGTGCGCGTGCTGCGGCAAGTCAGCGCCTTCACCGCGCAGATGGCGACGAATCTGGAACCGGTGTATGCAATCGTGCTGGCCATTCCGCTGCTGCACGAGCAGGTCGAAGTGCGTCCTCTCTTCTATGTGGGCGTGGTGGTCGTGATCGGTTTCGTGCTTCTGCAACCCCTGGTGCTGCGCCGCGCGCGGCGCGGTGCGCAGCGCACCGCCGCGGGCGGCCTGTAACGCGTGGGGCGCGGTACCTATGGCGTAACCGCGATCGCCTGCACTTCCACATTGCCGAAGTGAAGCGCCGGGCTGACGGCCACGATGCGCGCCGGCTTGTGTGCACCCAGTGTCGTGGCAAGCGCCGCATCCACTTCCGGCCAGAACGTCATGTCGGTCACGTAAACGCTGAGGCTCACGATGTGCTCGAGGTCTGAACCCGCGGCCAGCAACACTTGCCGCACGTTCTCCAGCGCGCGGCGTGTCTGGTCGGCCACCCGCGCGGGAATTTCTCCCGTGCGCGGGTCGCGCGGGAGCTGCCCCGAGACGAATACGAAGCCGTTGGCGCGAATTGCCTGGCTATAGTGGCCGCTGGGCTGTGGGGCGTTTGGGGTTGAGACCTGATCCATGTGGACTCGGTGGAGATTGGAGGGGGTTGCCGTCTCAGGCTTTGGCTGTGCCGAGAAACTGTCTGATCGTGGCATTGAAAAGATCGGCACTGTCGGCGCAACACAGGTGCCCCGCGGCGGGAATTCGCTTGAGGGCGGCGCCTCTTATGCCACGTGCGATTTCTTCGGAAAACTCGGGATTTGTGAGGATGTCGGCTTCGCCACAGATGACGAGCGTCGGGCACTCGATTTGACGCAAATCGTCCAGGACATTGAAGGTGACTGTTCCGAGAACGATGTTCATCAGTGAGTGCCCATCGACGTGCTCGAGCACATGATGCCAGGTTTCGAAGAAAGCGCGACCGGCAGGGCTCGCGGCGAAGGCGTCGTTTACGAGTTTCGGCCATGTGGCCGCCAGGCGATGCTGGGCGCCATGAGGCTGGTCGAGTAATCTCACCCACTTGTTCACCGCGGCGGCGCGCCCCGGGTTTGCGGCAAAGGCGCTGGCAATGATGGCAGCGGCTACCCGGTTCGGTGCGTGGATTGCAAGGTCTTGTGTCACCATGCCGCCCAACGAGAGCCCGCAGAAAATGCTGCGATCGATGCCAAGGGTGTCGAGCAGCTCCAGCATGTCCTCGGCAAGTTCCGAAACCGGGGTCACGTGATCAGCCGGGCTTGAAAGGCCGTGCCCATACAGGTCTGGCGTGATGACGCGGTAGCCGCTGTAGACGAGCGCTGCAATTTGAGGCATCCAGGAGAGGCCGAAATTCGTCGACCCGTGAATGAGGATGATGGGGGTGCCCTGACCAAATATTTCGTAGTGCAGGCGCTTGCCGTTCACGTCAGCGAATGCCATGTTCCTTTCTCCGTCAGCGTGCCAGGTGGTCCGTGATTTCCTCGAGCGATTTGCCGCGCGTCTCGAAGCTGAGCAGGTAACCGCCTACGCCGCCCACAAGCAGGATTACTCCCATGACGGCGAAGAATATGTAGTGCGAGGCTCCCGCACCAAGGAGAACACCAAGGAAAGACGGAATGACGATCGCGCCGATGCGCTGAAAAGCGGCGGACCACCCGGTGCCCGCCGTGCGGAAACGTGTGGGGTAGATCTCGCTGCAGTAGGCAAAAAGAGGGCCTCCGTGACCGGATCCGAAGAACGCCGTCAGGGCACCGAAGATTAGAACGAGGGTTGAGTTTGTCGCTGCGCCCCACACGAACATCATCACGCCGCCAATGAGGTAGAAGGCGGTGATCCCGAGACGCCTGCCCACACGGTCGATGAACCAGCCGCCCGCCATGTCGCCCAAGGCTCCCGCGCCCGCGATCAACCCAGTGTACGCAAAGCTTTTCACGACCGGAAAGCCCATCTTGAGGAAGAGCGAGGGCATCCAGACCACGAGTGCTACGGTGATGCCGCCGCCCGCGAACTGCCAGAGCCAGATCCCGAGCGTGGGGCGTGTATAGTGCCCCGATATGAGGTCGCGAAACCGTGCCGGCTCCGGTGGCCGTGTGGTAGGTGGCGCCTCGGTGATGCTGTCCGGGTTCACCGTGCTGATGCGCCGCACGACCTTCTCCGCTTCCTCGGTGCGCCCCTTGTTGATGAGAAAGCGTACCGACTCCGGCAGATGGCTCCAGAGAAAGATCAAGACGATGGCCGGGATGGCCGCCACTACGAACATGCCGCGCCATGTGTAGTGCGGCACGACCAGAATCGCGATGAAAGCCGCGACAAAGGTCGACGCCTGCCAGAAGAAGACACTCGAAGCGAGCATGAAGCCGCGCCGTTCAGTGGGCATGAATTCCGACAGGTACGTGAAGACGATGGGTACTTCCGCTCCAAGGCCGATGCCCTGGAGTACCCGTACGGCAAGAAGTTCGTGATAGCTCGTGGTGAAGGCGGCCGCCAGGCTCAACAGGCAGTAGGCGATCACGGCGGTGATGAGCACCGGTTTTCGCCCAATTCGGTCGGCGATCGGCCCCACGATAATGGTGCCGATCAGCATGCCAGTGAATACGCTCGAGGCAAGCACCCCCTTGTCTGCCGGCGCGAGCCCGAAGGAAGCGGCCGCGCCTGGCAATACCAGTCCGATCATCAGGATGTCGAACCCGTCCATGAAGTGGCCAAGCGCGATCGTAAGGTACATCGCGAGATGCCGGCGCGTGAATTTCGAGCGGTCGAGGCTGAGGCGCAGGCGGTGCGCCGCGCGGGCCGGTTCTGGCGATAGCGTGTCGGCTTCATCCGCTTTTGCGGTGACTCCCATGGTTACTCCGAAAACGTTGGGGATTCGTGTGGTTCACGTAATAGCGTCACACGAACGGTGCGATGCGCAATGCGT
>SCQX01000005.1 GCA_004298545.1 Candidimonas sp.
TGGCCAGCGCGATGACGTCGTCAACCTGTTGTGCGGGTTCGACGTGTTCGCGCTGGCGACCCAGGTTGAAGCGTTGGGCACCTCGTTCATCGAGGCGGCCGCCTGCGGCTTGCCGCTGGTCGGTACCCGGGTAGGCGGCGTCCCCGAGATCATCGAGGACGGCGTCAACGGGTTCCTCGTCGACCCTCACTCCCCCAGCGCGCTGACACACGCGCTGGCGCGCCTGATCGCCGACGCGCCACTGCGGCGCGCCATGGGGCAAGCCGCCAAAGCGAAAGTGCACGGCGACGACCGCTTCACGGTGGACACCATGGCGCGGACGACCGAGGAGGCGTACTACCGGTGGTTGTCGGAGCGCGCCGATTCGCATCGCCACCACCAACCGCGCGCCTGATGGCCAGGTGGTGTGAACGTCTGCTGAATACTCGGGTTGCGATGAGCGACCCCGTGTGGCGGCCCTATAGGGCGGCTGCCTTATCTCTTATCTATTGGTGATTGCGCGCTACATCGGACTCCAGCAGCAGGCGCACATAGCGGGTGTACGGAATACCCCGGGCGCGCGCCCGAGCCTTTACCGCATCGAGCAGCGCGGCGGGCAGTCGCATGTTCAGCGAGGCGGACTTGAGTTCCAGCTCGAAGCGCATTGGCTTGAATTCCGACAGATCGAACGATATATCCGGGAACGTGAGGTCGTCCGATCCAAGATGAACCCCCCAGATGCGAAAAACCCGCATGAACCCCTACTGTTCACCCAGGTTCCTGGCACTTTCAGGATTGTCGTGAAACGCCCTGATCTTCAACTGTGGTGCCGACGACGAGACTCGAACTCGTACGGCTTTCGCCACTACCCCCTCAAGATAGCGTGTCTACCAAATTCCACCACGTCGGCAACATGTCGCGAAGCTCCGCGACAGGCGGAAACTCCGCTGCACAAAGTGCGAAATTCTATCATATGGCCCTGTGCGGCGCTCTACTTCGAGCTGGAGCGTTTGTCCGCACTGGAGTGACCTTCCGGCACGGAGGCGGCGCCGGGGGCCTGCGCACGGCCGGATGACGAGCCCGCGTCTTTCGCGGCCGATTGACCCGCATCGGGCGCGCCGACGGACGGTACGCTTGCGGCCGATGACGCCGCACTGGATGCCGTCGAAGATACGCGATCTGTCGACGAAGCGGCGTTTGGCGCGGCCGGCGACGTGCCGGATGCCGACGGCGAGGCGCCGGAAGCCGACGCGGGCGTGCCTGGCACCGACGAAGCGGCGCCAGCCGCTGACGAGGGCGCCGCCGGCGCGGCGGACGAGGCGCCGTTCGTGGAACCGTTCGGCGCCGGAGCGCCGGGCACATTGGGCACGGCGGGCGCCACCCGTGGCGCGGCGGGCGCTGCGGGGGCCTTCGCGGGCGCCGATTTGAACCCCTGCATCACACCGCCATCGAGCACGCGCGACTCGGGATGATGCGCCATATAAGCCAGGCCGCCGGTGGTGGCGAAAAAAATGATGGCGGCCCACTTGGTGGAACGCGACAGGAAATTGGCCGCCCCGGAAGCGCCGAAGAGGCTGCCGGCCGAGCCGCTGCCGAAGGCCGCCCCCATTTCGGACCCCTTGCCCTGCTGCAGGAGGACCAGCACGATGATGACCACGGCGGAAATGACCTGGATCGCAAGAAGGGTGGGTGACAACCACTGCATAATTGAAGACTCCGAGCCTACACGGCCGCAATACGTAAGAATTCCTCGGCTACCAGCGAGGCCCCTCCGACCAGGGCGCCGTCGATGTCGGGCATGACAAAAAGATTGGCGGCATTGGCCGCCTTGACGCTACCGCCGTAGAGGATTCGAACCGGCCCCGCGCCTAGCGCGGAAAGCGCCTGGCGAATGTGGGCATGCACCGATTGCGCCTGCTCGGGCGACGCGCTGCGACCGGTACCGATGGCCCAGACGGGTTCGTATGCCAACACCATACGCATCACGGACGCCGCGCCCAATGCCAGTACCGGCGCAAGCTGGCGCGAAATGACATCGTTCGTGCACGCCGCTTCGCGCTCGGCCAGCGATTCTCCCACGCAGACGACGGGCGTGATGCCCGCTGCCAGCGCCGCCGCGGCTTTCGCGGCCACGAGCTGATCGGTTTCACCATGCATGGCGCGACGCTCGGAATGCCCTACCAGCGTCCAGCGGCACGCGAAGTCGGCCAGCATGGCGGCGGAAACCTCACCGGTGTAGGCGCCATGATCGTGCGCGCTGACGTCTTGCGCGCCCCAGGAAATCGAGCTGTTGCCAAGCGCCTCGCGGGCTTGTGCGAGGTATGGGAACGGCACGCATACCGCAAGCTCGCACCCCGCCGCACCGCCAGCCCCCGCCATCAATCCTCTCAGCAGCGCCGCATTGGCCGCGCGGCCCCCGTGCATTTTCCAGTTGCCCATGACAAGGCGCCGCCGGCTCGCCGCCAGCGCCGTCCGCCCCACCGCTTGTGCCGGTTCCCGCGCTGTTGATCTTTCCGTTGATTCTGTCTTGTGCTGCGCCATCGTGTGACTCATCGTCTGCCTGGTCGTGGCATGCGCGGCGCGGCATGCCGATTGACGTTTCCGAGCGAATCTTCTATTTTAGCGTGTTCGACGCACACACGCTTTATTGCGCGAGGCAAGCCGCGCGCCGCACCCGATGCGCGCGGCAGGGCGGCCGCCAGGCACGCGCGCCGGGCCGCCATCGCGCGTCAGGCACTGACAGTCAGGATGATCTTGCCAATCTGTTCGCCGGCATCCATCAGCGCATGCGCCTCGCGGGCACGCGCCAAGGGAAAGCTGGAATGAATGATGGGGCGAATCTTTCCGGCCTCCAGCAGCGGCCACACCCGCCGCCGCAATGCCTGTGCGATTTCCCCTTTGAACGCCACGGGGCGGGCCCGCAGCGTGGAGCCTGTGATGGTGAGGCGCCGCAGCAGTATCTGCCGGCAACTGATGGTGGCTTTGGACCCGCGCAGCAAGGCGATGATGACGACGCGGCCGTCATCGGCCAGGCATCGCAGATTGCGATCGGTATAGTCACCCGCCACCATATCCAATATGACATCGACCCCCTTGCCGCCGGTGGCGCGATGCACCGCTTCAACGTAGTCCTGGGTGTGATAGTTGACACACAGCGCCGCCCCCAATTTCTCCACGGCGCGCGCGCGCTCGTCGCTGCCGGCCGTCGCAACCACCGTGTGCCCCATGGCCGCCACCAGCTGCACCGCCGTGGTGCCGATGCCGCTGGCGCCGCCATGAACCAATAGCGATTCGCCGGGCGACAGGTGCCCGCGATCGAATACGTTGCTCCAGACCGTGAAATAGGTTTCCGGCAGCCCCGCCGCTTCGACGTCCGAGAGGCCCTTCGGCACGGGCAGGCACTGCGCAGCGGGCGCCACGCAGTATTCGGCATAGCCGCCGCCCGCCATCAACGCGCAGACGCGATCACCGACCGCCAGATCGGTTCCGGCCACGTCGCCGGAAACGATGCGGCCCGCTACTTCCAGCCCGGGCAGGTCGGAAGCGCCGGGCGGCGGCGCATAGTTCCCCTGGCGCTGGAATACATCGGGCCGATTGATGCCGGCCGCCGACACCCGGATGAGCACTTCGCCCGGGCCGGGCACCGGATCGGGACGCTCGACCAGCTTCAGTACCTCGGGGCCACCGGGTTCGGAAATTTCCACCGCTTTCATTCTGGGATCCTCGAAAAAATTCGACGCGAACTCGCGCAAGGCGCCGCATGCGCACGCGCCAACATGGCATGCGGTACACTTTCGAACTTCCGAAGGCGGTGTGCGGCGGTCGACGAAATCCCTAGCATAGCAGGGAAACCGCAACCGGAAGGATGGCAGAGCGGTCGAATGCACCGGTCTTGAAAACCGGCAACGGGCAACCGTTCGTGGGTTCGAATCCCACTCCTTCCGCCAGTTCAGTCCCTCCTTGAATGGGCACCGCGTTCAGGCGCTATCCCATCAATTTCCAAATACGAAGCCTGGCACCTGTCTGCACACCGCGCCGGCGCGGTGCTGTCAAACCCGCTGCTCGCCGCCGGCGCGCCCTACGGCCTTTCGACAGCGGCAATCCACGTGGAGCTTGCAAAACCCTTCGCCGAGCAGTCGATGAAGATCCGCTACGTGCCGGTGCGGCTGGAACAGCAGCCGGACCTTTACGCCGAGTGGAAGCGGATCCAAGGCAAGCGGGATTAAATCATGGACGGGAACGGAGTAGACGTCGTTCTCCGTTTCACCGTTCACGGCCCGTCACTGAACGTCATCCGGCGCGGCAAGGCTCAGGGCTTTGCAGGCACATAACGCAGGTATGGGGTGACGGTGCGCCAGCCATTGGGGTAGAGCTTGCGCGCCTCGTCGTCGGACAGCGACGGCGGAATCACGACCTCATCACCCGGCTTCCAGTCCACCGGCGTCGCCACGCTTTGGCGATCGGTCTGCTGCAAGGCATCGAGCGCCCGCAGAATTTCATCGACATTGCGCCCCACTGACGGCGGGTAGGTGAGGATGACGCGCACCTTGTTGTTAGGGTCGATCAGGAAAACGGCGCGTACCGTGACTTTCGCATCCGCCTCGGGGTGAAACATGCCGTATTGCTTGGCGATGACCAGCCCAGGATCGGCAATGATCGGAAAACCGACATCCGTGCCGCCCACCTTGGCAATGTCTTTCTCCCAGCCTTTATGATCTTCCACCGAATCGACCGAAAGGCCGATGATTTTCGTGCCACGCTTGTCGAACTCGCCCTTGCGCCGGGCGAATGCGCCCATTTCGGTGGTGCAGATCGGTGTGTAATCCTTGGGGTGTGAGAACAGCATGGCCCACTTGCCCTTCTTCCACTCATGAAAATGGATCGATCCCTTGCTGGTATCGGCGGTGAAATCCGGCGCGACTTGACCAAGTTGCAGGCTCATAATCGTCAACTCCTGTAGATGAATAGGGCGAGCGCTCGACCTGAACGAAACGAGTGCTCGACACGGTGAAATGAATGAGCACTCATATTACGAGTCCACCTAGATAAGCAAAAGGAACCGATCGAAATTTGTATATAACGGTTCTGATTGCAGGGTGCGCGGGGCCACGGCGGCGGCCACGACATGGGGGCGCGCGACGGCCGGGCTACAGCAGCCCGCGCGCGGCGGGATCCCACGGCCGCGACTCGGCCAGCATGGCGCGCAGCCCGGCATCGTCCAGCGCCGCCAGCTGCGCCTCGGCTTCTTTCATGTTCTCGGCGGGCATCAGCTGCTGGCGAATGCCCTCGCCTTGCGCAGGGCTGAAAAGCAGCATGATGCTGCCATATGAGGCATCCAGCAGCGCGGCTTCCCAGTGGTTGCCCTGCGTATCGTCAAAAGTGCGCATCTATCGCCACGTGCCTTTGGCGAAATGCTCTGCAACCTCGCGGTGGTCTTCCTGCGTGGGCGGCGGGCAGGCCATGGCGACGGCGATGCTGCGCTTGTCGGCCCGGATGCCGCGCGCCTTGCCGGCCTCGGCGTAGAGAACCGCGCCCGGCCCGGCATGCTCGAGTTCTTCGTCGCCGGACACCAGCGTCAGCTCGCCTTCGATGACGATGATGGCCACATCGCTGCCCGGATGATGAACCGGAATCGCCTGGCCCGGTTCGAGCCCCACCGCCATCAAAACGCTCTTTCCGCTCTTGACCAGCGGGATTGCCTGGAAGTGTTCCTTCCCGAATTGAACTTTTTCCCGAATCGACTTGATCAGCATCATCTGCTCCATGGAGTGCGGCCTCGCCGCCCATTCGTCCAGTCATAACACGTTGCGGGCCGCCGCGCGCGCTTAGCCATACCCGGGCGGTGGGTTTTCGAGGCGGGCGGATGCTCAGCGGCCCGCTGGCGCGGCGCGCGGCTTGACCGCGCCCGAGGCCAGCACGCCGTTCTGGTAATCGCGCACGGCTTGCTCGATTTCCTGGGACGTATTCATGACGAACGGGCCATACTGCGCAATGGGTTCATTCAACGGCTTGCCCGCCAGCAGCAACGCCCGCGCGCCATCGGACGTGTTCGGCGCCGGCGCGATGCGCAACGTTTCGCCCTGGTCGCCGAACCATACCGTGTTGCCGGGCGCGACAGCCTGATCCCCGCCATCCAGCGCCCCCTGAAAGACGTACAACAGCGCGTGGTGCGTGGCGGGAATGGGAATCTCGACGCCCTGGCCGGTCATCACGCAAATGTCGGCGATGAGGGGCTGCGTTGCCCGGGGGCTGCGCTCGGCGCCGCGTAGCGGGCAATGGCCCCACGGAATGGTGCCGGCGATCAGCTTGATGAACCCGCCCTCTGGTAGCCCCACCGTGCGGATGGCCGCCGCCGGAATGTCGCGGTAATGCGCGGGCTGCATCTTCTGGGCCGCGGGCAGATTGAGCCAGATTTGAAAACCGCGCAGCAGGCCGTTCTCCTGCTGGGGCATTTCTTCGTGGACGATGCCGCGTCCGGCCGTCATCCATTGCACGCCACCGGCGCGCAAATCGCCTTCGTTCCCCAGGTGATCGCGATGACGCATGTGGCCGTCGATGATGTACGTCACGGTTTCGAATCCCCGGTGCGGGTGCGGCGGGAACCCCGCGATGTAGTCATTCGGGTCGTCGGAAGAGAACGCATCCAGCATCAGGAAGGGGTCCATGCGGACGTCCTGGCGATACCCCAGGGCGCGGCGCAGGCGCACCCCTGCGCCGTCTTCCGTATCCACGGCGGGCAGGATACGCACGATGGAACGATTCGACATGATGAACAGACTCCCGAGCCGAAAAACGGCTCTCGTGATCTTGACGCGGATGCGGGCGCACGCCCGGCGGCACCCCATGGCGCCATCCGCATTCCACGCTACATTATGATCGGAAACTGTAACACCGGAAGCGTTGTGCTGATTGGGATTGGGGGTAAGCCGCCGCGCCGACCGGTGGCCGCCACATCGCATACAATGACGCACGCATTCGCGCGGGCAAGGCTGGCTGACCGCCGCGCGAAGCCGCGCCGCCCGCGCGGCAAGGCACCCTGCAGCCGGTGCGATGCCCGAGTGGCGAAATTGGTAGACGCAAGGGACTTAAAATCCCTCGGCCTTCGGCCGTGCCGGTTCGATTCCGGTCTCGGGCACCAGCGAAACACCCGCTTATGCGTCGGACGTTGCCGTCGGCGCTTTCGGCCCGCCCTGTGCTTCGATGCCGCCGATTGCCTTCATCGACAGGCGCAGGCGGCCCTTGTCGTCAGCCTCGATGACCTTGATGTGCACCACTTGGCCCACCTTCAAGACGTCGTTGATGTTGGCGATGCGGTAATTCGCGATTTCCGAAATGTGCAGCAGGCCGTCGCGGCCCGGCAGCACCTGGACGATGGCGCCGAAATCCAGCAGACGCAGCACCGGACCATCGTATTCCTGGCCGACTTCCACATCGGCCGTCAATTCCTTGATGCGGCGCTCGGCCTCGCGCGCGCGATCGAGATCGGCGCTGGAAATGGTGATGTTGCCGTCGTCGCCGATGTCGATCTGCGTGCCGGTTTCCTCGGTCAGCGCACGAATGGTCGCGCCGCCCTTGCCGATGACGTCGCGAATTTTCTCGGGGTTGATCTTGATGCTGAGCATGCGCGGCGCGAATTCGGACAATTCCGTGCGCGAGCCAGTCAGTGCCGCCTTCATCTTGCCCAGAATGTGCAGGCGGCCCTCGCGCGCCTGCGCCAGGGCGACCTGCATGATCTCTTTGGTGATGCCCTGGATCTTGATATCCATCTGCAGGGCGGTGATACCGTGCTCGGTGCCGGCCACCTTGAAATCCATGTCGCCCAGATGGTCCTCATCGCCCAGGATGTCGGTAAGGACGGCGAACTTGCCCTCTTCCTTGATGAGACCCATGGCCACGCCCGCCACATGATCGGCAATGGGCACGCCCGCATCCATCAGCGCCAGCGACCCGCCGCAGACCGAAGCCATGGACGACGACCCGTTGGATTCGGTAATTTCGGACACCACGCGTATGGTGTACTGAAAATCCTGGTAGGCGGGCAGCAGCGCCAGCAGCGCGCGTTTGGCCAGACGCCCGTGGCCGATCTCGCGCCGCTTGGGCACACCGAACCGGCCGGTCTCGCCCGTGGCGTACGGCGGCATGTTGTAGTGGAACATGAAGCGATCACGCGAATCACCCATGACGGAATCGATGATCTGCTCGTCCTGCTTGGTGCCCAGCGTTGCCACGACCAGCGCCTGCGTTTCACCACGCGTGAACAAGGCGCTGCCATGCGCGCGCGGCAGCACGCCCAGGCGAATGGTGATCGGCCGCACGGTGCGAGTGTCGCGGCCGTCGATGCGCGGTTCCCCGTTGAGAATCTGGCCGCGGACCAGATGCGCCTCGAGGTGGAACAATATGTTCTCCACCTCGACGCTGTCGGGCGCCTCTTCGCCCTTGGCGGTGGCGGTCTCCAGCAGTTTCTGCTTCACGTCGGCGTATACGTCGCGCAGCCGCAGCGTGCGCGCCTGCTTCTCGCGAATCTGGTAAGCGGCCCGCAGACCCTCCTGCGCGGCGTCGGTCACCGCCGCAACCAGCGCATCGTTGGCGGGCGCGGGCTGCCAATCCCACTCTGGCTTGCCGGCTTCCGCGACCAGGCTGTGGATGGCATCGATGACGACCTGCATTTGCTCATGGCCGAACACCACGGCGCCCAGCATGACGTCCTCCGACAGCTGATGAGCCTCGGACTCGACCATCAGCACCGCGGCCTCGGTACCGGCGACGACCAGGTTCAGCTTCGAGTCGCGCAGTTGCGTGGTGGTCGGGCTGATGACGTACTGGCCATTGATGTAGGCAACGCGCGCTCCGCCCACGGGGCCATTGAATGGAATGCCCGAAACCGCCAGCGCCGCCGATGCGCCGATCATGGCCGGGATGTCGGGATCGATTTCCGGGTCGACCGACATCGCGTGGATGATGACCTGCACTTCGTTGTAAAAACCACTGGGGAACAACGGACGCAAGGGTCGATCGATGAGGCGGGAGGTCAGAACCTCTTTTTCCGAGGGTTTGCCTTCACGCTTGAAGAATCCCCCCGGGATCCGCCCCGCCGCGTAGGTCTTCTCGACGTAGTCGACGGTCAGCGGAAAGAAATCCTGGCCGGACTTGGCCTGCTTGGCGGCCACCACGGTTGCCAGAATGACGGTGTCTCCCATGGAGACCAATACGGCGCCGGATGCCTGGCGGGCGATTTCGCCCGTCTCGAGAACCACCGTGTGCTGACCGTATTGAAACGTTTTGGTCACTTTATTGAACATTGCGAGATATCCTTACAATTGAAAAACCGTGCGCACCGCGATCTTTGTCGCGATGCGCACGGTTGCTTCACGGGGTTGGGGCCCCGGATCACTTGCGCAGGCCGAGTTTTTCGATGAGCACGCGGTATGCGTCGGGGCTGCGACCCTTGAGGTAATCAAGCAGCTTGCGGCGGCGACTGACCATGCGCAACAGGCCACGGCGGGAATGATGGTCTTTCAAATGCGTTTTGAAGTGATCGGTGAGCCCGTTGATGCGGGCCGTGAGCAGCGCCACCTGCACTTCGGGGGAACCGGTATCGCCTTGGGCGCGTTGGTACTGCGCGACGATGTCGGCTTTGTTGATGTCGGCAACAGACATTGATTCGGGCCTCTATGACACGCGTCCGGGCCGAGGTGCCCCGACGTGATGGGTTTCAGAAAGTAGATTGCCGACACGTTGGCCCGCGCCATGTGAAATGTGGCGGGGACGTATCGGCGACACGCCCGAGCCACGGGCGCGGCAACCAGCCACGCGTGGCTGGCGCGAAGCTGGCCGCATTATAGCGGATTGGATAGAATTAGTTAATTGAACGAATCAAACAAACGAACCAAACAGAGGCGTGCCGCCGGCGCGCCAGGAACGAACCATGCATCGCTTTCCCCGCCGCATCTCCCGCGCAGCCATCGCGGCGGTACTGACCCTTGCGCTGGGGGCCTGCGCCAACATGGCCAACATGCCCGAAACGCCGCCCGGCACACCCATTGCGCAGGTCGAAGCAAAGTTCGGCAAACCGAACTTCTCGTGCCCGCTGCCCAACGGCGGCACACGCGCCATCTGGACGCAACAGCCGGCGGGCCAGTATGCCTGGGGCACCGATGTCGACGCGGCGGGCAATACTGGCCGCATCGCACCGCTACTGACCGACGCGCACTTCGCGCTTCTGGCCAAAGGCACCTGGACGCCGC
>SCQX01000034.1 GCA_004298545.1 Candidimonas sp.
ACCTTGTAGGCGTTGTGGTCGAACTTGCCGCCCGCATGCAGTTCTGTCATGACGATTTCCGCCGCGCTGCGGTGATATTCGTCGTCTTTGTGGATGCCGGTGGGAATGCCACGCCCGTTGTCGGTCACCGATACGCTGTTGTCGGCGTGGATTTTGACGACAATGTCGTCGCAGTAGCCGGCAAGCGCTTCATCGATGGCATTGTCCAGCACCTCGAACACCATGTGATGCAGGCCCGTGCCATCGGACGTGTCGCCAATGTACATCCCCGGGCGCTTGCGCACCGCCTCGAGCCCCTTGAGCATCTTGATGGAATCGGCGCCGTATCCGGAATACAGGGCGTTAGCGTTCAGGTCTGACATGAGTTGAGGGTACCTCGCATAATCTTCGAATGGTGGCAATCAAATGCGCATGGGCATGACGACGTACTTGAATTGTTCGTCGCCCGGCAGCGTAATGAGAACGGACGCGTTGACGTCGGGCTGCACTGACCACTGAACCGTCTCCGCCTTCACATTGTTCAATACGTCGAGCAGGTAATGCACGTTGAAACCGACATCCAGCGGCTCATGCGCATAGTCGATCTCGAGCTCTTCCTGCGCCTCTTCCTGCTCGGCGTTGGAAGACGTGATGGTCAGCTGGTTCTGCGCCAACTGCACGCGCACCCCTTTGAGCTTGTCGGTGGTAAGAATGGCCGTACGCTGCAGACTGCCCTGCAGAATCTCGCGATTGATCGTGAAATGGCGCGTGTAATCGGTGGGGATGACGCGCGTGAAATCGGGGAACTTGCCTTCGACCAGCTTGGATATGAGTTCCACCTCGTTGAAACGAAAGCGGATTTGCCCCTGCGCCACGTCGATGGACACCGGGTCGTCGGTATCGGCAAGCAGGCGCTGCATTTCAAGAACCGTCTTGCGTGGCACGATGACGTCCTGCCGCGCGGCAATGCCATCGACCGCGACCCCGGTATGGGCCAGGCGGTGCCCGTCGGTTGCCACCGCGCGCACGCAGCCGGGTTCGAACACGAACAGCAGGCCATTGAGATAGTAGCGAATGTCCTGCTGCGCCATGGCGAAGTGCACCATGTTGAAAATCTGCTTGAGCGCCGACTGCGGCAGAGAAAACGATACATCCCAGCTTTGCGGCTGCGACACGGCGGGGAAATCTTCGGCACTGAGGGTCTGCAGCGAAAAACGACTGCGTCCGGACCGCACCACCAGCTTGGCATCCGCAAGGTCTATCCGGACCGGATCGGCCTCTGGCAACGCCCGCAGAATGTCGATCAGCTTGCGCGCCGCGACCGTCGTCGCCTGCGCGCCGTCACCCGAGCCAAAAGTGGCATGCGTGGATATCTGAACTTCGATGTCGGTTGCAACGAACGCCACGCTTTCGTTCTCTTTGCGCAGCAGGATGTTCGCCAGGATGGGCAGCGTATTGCGCCGCTCCACGATTCCCGCCACGGTCAGTAATGGTTTCAGCAGAGTGTCGCGAGCCGTCTGTAGCAGTTGCATAGTTATCCTTTTAACGTCTGTTCCAACACATGAAGTTCGTGGTTGAGCTCCGATTGTTTCGCGCGGGCGCCGGAAATCTTGCGTACGGCGTGCAGTACCGTGGTGTGGTCGCGGCCGCCGAACAAGTCGCCGATTTCGGGCAGGCTTTTCTGCGTCAGCTCTTTGGCCAGATACATGGCCACTTGGCGCGGCAGCGCGATATTGGCCGGCCGCCGCTTGGAATACATGTCGGCAACCTTGATCTTGTAAAAGTCGGCGACCGTTTTCTGAATATTCTCGACCGTGATCTGGCCGTTCGACAGGGAAAGCAGATCTTTCAACGCATCCTTGCAGACATCGACCGTGAGAACCTGGCGGCCATGGAAATGCGCATACGCCGACACCTTGCGCAAGGCGCCTTCGAGTTCGCGCACGTTGCTGCGCAAGTGCTTGGCAATGAAGAAGGCCACCTCCTCGGGCATGGCAATGCCTTCGGTTTCGGATTTGCGCAACAGAATGGCAACCCGCATCTCCAGTTCGGGGGGTTCGATCGCCACCGTCAGCCCCGAATCGAAACGTGAGATCAGCCGGTCGTCGATATTGGGCAGTTCTTTCGGGTACGTGTCGGAGGTGATGATGATCTGCTTGCGCTGCGCCACCATGGCTTCGAACGCATAGAAAAACTCTTCCTGCGTGCGGTTTTTCCCCGCGAAGAACTGGATGTCATCGATCAGCAGCAAGTCGAGCGAATGGTAGTACCGCTTGAATTCATCGAACGCCTTGCGCTGATACGCCTTGACCACGTGCGACACGTATTGGTCGGCATGCACGTAGCGCACGCGCGCGTCGGCCGATGCCCGCTGCAGCGCGTTGCCGATGGCATGGATGAGATGGGTTTTCCCCAGGCCGACGCCCCCGTACAGAAATAGCGGGTTGTACGAGACCCCGGGGTTCTCGGCCACCTGCAGCGCCGCGGCGCGCGCCAGCTGGTTGGCCTTGCCCGTGACGAAATTGTCGAATGTCAGGTCGGCATTCAAACCCGACCGTTCGAGAATATCGGAGACGGGTCTTCCTCGTGGCGCGGATGCGGCCGCCAACGCAGGCGCGGCCACCGACACCGGCCGCGAGCCTGTCGAGCGCGCCACCATCGCCGACGCCGCCCGCTGCGTGGGAACGGCCAGCTCGAACGCCACTTCCACCGGCTTCCCGTACCATTCGGCGGCAAGGGCCTCGATGCGGCCCGCATAATTCTTTCGCACCCAGTCCAGCTTGAAGCGGCTGGGCGCCGACACGCGCAGCACCAACCCTGCCTCATCGAAGGCCAGCGGCACGAGCGGACGAATCCACGCGCTGATTTGTTGTGGCGTGAGTTCCTGCCCCAGCCGCTGCAGACAAGTCTGCCAAAATTCTTCCATGTCCACCACTTTCACAAACTTCTATTCTACCTTGTCGACGCACCAGTTATCCACAGCCCGTCACACGGCAATTTGACTGTTTTCCAAAAATTTGATGAAATGAACGGCTTTTAGTAGCTTCGGTTCGCTCTGTCGGGCACTTCGATTCGCCCTGCCGTTCACGACTTCGCTTGCCAAGGCGGCCCGGCTGTCCCACGTGCTTATGAGGCAACGATGAAACGCACCTATCAACCCTCCGTCACCCGCCGCAAGCGCACTCATGGTTTTCGTGTGCGCATGAAGACCCGCGCCGGTCGCGCCGTACTCAACGCGCGCCGTGCCAAAGGCCGCAAGCGTCTGGCTGTCTAAGTAACCGCCGCGGGGCGCCACTTCACGCCACCCGCGGTGGCAAAGCGTTGACAAACGCCCATGCGAGCTACGTTCCCCGCTTCGGCGCGTCTGCATCGGCCCGCCGAATTCAGTCTTGCACTCAAGGGCAGGCAACTGGCCAGGGGGACGTTGCTGACGGTGAGTTCGCCACGGCGCGCCACGGGCGCGAGTAACGCCACCGCGGCCACTGCCCGGCTTGGCGTGATCGTGGCGAAGCGGTTTGCCGCGCGGGCGGTCACCCGCAACACGATCAAGCGCGTCGTGCGCGAGGCTTTCCGGCAGAAGCGGCATGCGCTGCCTCCACGCGACCTCGTATTCCGGCTGCATGGCACGGTGCGAAATTCGTCGCTGGCGGCGCTCAGGCTGTTGATTCGAACCGAAGCGGAAGAATTGCTCGAACGGGTACGGCAATGATCAAGGCAGCACTCGAGTACCTGTTGATCGCCCCGATACGGGTGTACCAATACCTCATCAGCCCGCTGCTGGGACGGCACTGCCGCTTCACACCAACATGCTCGGCGTATGCGGTTCAGGCGATCGAGACGTACGGGCCGGTCGCCGGCCTGTGGCTTGCGCTCAAACGGCTCGCACGCTGTCAGCCGTGGTGCCGCGGCGGGTACGACCCCGTTCCGGAGGTGAAGCACAAGTGTCATTAGACCGCCTCATCCCGTCGGCGCCGGGCGCCCGGGCCGCGCGCGGGAGCCGAAGCCGCTTCACGGCCGCGACGCAACCACGCTACACTGGGCGGCTTTTGCGGCCCACTTCAACTTGAACTCTGGCGCTATGGATATCCGACGCACCGTCCTCTGGGTTATTTTTTCTTTCTCGCTCCTGCTGTTGTGGAACAACTGGCAGATGCACAATGGCCGGCCGTCGCTCTTCGGCTTCAGCCAAACCAGCCAGACCACCAAGCCGCCCGCGAAAGAACCCGCGCCAACGGGCAGCGCCAACGTGCCATCGGCTGCGGCCACCTCGGCCGCGCCCGGCGCCGCGGCGCAGGAAAAAGGCGGTGCCGCGGTGCCGGGCGGCAAGCCCGCCCCGGTGGCGGAATCGCAGCGGGTCCAGGTGCATAGCGACGTGTACGACCTCACCTTCGACACCAAGGGGGCCCAGTTGATCGGCGCGAAGCTGCTGAAGTACGAATCCATCGACCACCCGAATCAGCCGATGACGCTGCTCGACGAGTCGAAAGCCCTGACGTATCTGGTGCAAACCGGCGTGATCGGCGCGCCGGCCGGTGCGAACTACCCCACCCACCTGACACCATTCAAGCTGATGTCGACCAACACCGTCATGAAGGGCAACACGCTCGACATCGTGTTCGAGGCCGAGAGCGACAACGTCAAGGTGGTCAAGACCTACACCCTGCATCGAGGCAGTTACGACATCGGCGTCAAGAACGCCATCTACAACCTGGGAACGAGCCCCGTTTCACCGTCCATCTACCTTCAGATCGTGCGCGATGACAGCGACCCGGCGAACGCGTCGCATTTCACACCGCACGAATTCACCGGTCCGGCCATTTATTCCAGCGAAGACAAATTTCAAAAAGCTTCTTTCTCCGACATCGAGAAGGGCAAGGCCCACTACATCGAAAAGGCGAACAACGGCTGGATCGCCATGGTGCAGCACTACTTCGCCACCGCCTGGGTGCCTCCCGAAGGCGCAGCCCGCGCCAACCAGATGGCACACCTGGCCAACGGCTTGTATGCGGTGCGCACCATTCTGCCGGTAGGCGTCATTTCACCGGGCGAAAGCAAAGTCTTCACGGCGCAGCTGTGGGCCGGCCCGCAAGACCAGCAGGCCATGAGCGCCGTGGCGCCCGGGCTGGATTTGGTCGTCGACTATGGCTGGCTGACCATCGTCGCCAAGCCGCTGTTCGAGCTGATGACTCTCATCCACACACTTCTTGGCAACTGGGGTTGGACGATCGTCGCGCTCACGCTACTGATCAAGGCGGTGTTCTATCCCCTGTCGGCGGCAAGCTACCGGTCGATGGCCAAGATGAAGCTGGTGGGGCCGCGCATGAAGCTGATGCGCGAACAGGCGGGCGGCGATAAGGCAAAGCTCAACGCCGCCATGATGCAGCTGTACAAGACGGAAAAAATCAACCCGCTGGGCGGCTGCCTGCCGATGGTCGTCCAGGTGCCGGTATTCATCTCGCTGTACTGGGTTTTGCTCAATAGCGTCGAAATGCGGGGCGCGCCCTGGGTACTGTGGATTCACGACCTGTCGGCGCCCGACCCGTGGTTCATTCTGCCGGCGGTGATGATGGCCACGATGTTCCTGCAGATCAAGCTCAACCCCACACCGCCGGATCCCACGCAGGCGAAGATCATGCTGTTCATGCCGCTGGTATTCGGCGGAATGATGTTCCTGTTCCCGGCGGGGCTCGTGCTGTACTACTGCTTCAACAACGCGGTCTCCATCATTCAACAGCGCTACATCATGCACCGGCTGGACAAAGAAAAAGAGAAGGC
>SCQX01000035.1 GCA_004298545.1 Candidimonas sp.
TCGCCCGACCAGTATCTGGCACCGCGCTCGGCGCCCACAGACTCGGCGCCGGCCGGCACGCTGTACACCTGCCCCATGCATCCGCAGGTTCGGCAGGTGGGGCCGGGCACATGCCCCATATGCGGCATGGCGCTGGAGCCTATGCTGCCCGCCACCGAGGAGGACGATACGGAATTGCGCAAAGTGCGCCGCAAGTTCTGGATCGCGGCGGCGCTCGCGTTGCCGCTGCTCGTGGTTGCCATGGGGCCGCATATGTTCTCTGTGTCTATGGACGCAACTGTGGCGCGTGGCTTGCGCTGGGCGGAACTCGTGCTGACCACGCCGCTGGTGGCGTGGCTTGGCTTGGATTATTACCGGCGTGGCTGGGTCGGCGTGCGCAACCGCTCGCCGAATATGTATACCCTCATCGGGCTTGGCGTCCTGGTCGCGTTCCTATACAGCCTGGCCGCAATGTTCGTCCCCGGTGTATTTCCCGCCCGCATGCGCGACGGCCATGGAATGATCGGCGTGTATTTTGAACCGGCCGGGGTCATCATCGCGCTGGTGCTTCTGGGCGAATGGCTGGAGGTGCGGGCGCGTGGCAAGACCTCGGCGGCCATCCGGCGCCTGCTGGACCTCGCGCCGCGCAACGCACGCCGCATCGATGCCGATGGCCGGGAGGCCGATGTGCCGATCGACGTGGTGCGTGTTGGCGATATGCTGCGCGTTCGGCCAGGAGAAAAGATTCCGGTCGACGGTGAAGTCCTGGAGGGCGAGAGCAGCGTCGACGAATCGATGCTTACCGGCGAGCCGATGCCGGTCGGCAAGCGCGCCGGCGACCGATTGACGGCGGGCACTGTGAACGCCAATGGCGGCCTCAAGATGCGCGCCGACAAGGTGGGCGGTGAAACCGTGTTGGCGCAGATCGTCGCCATGGTTGCGCAGGCGCAGCGTTCCCGCGCGCCCCTGCAGCGGCTGGCGGATCGGGTTTCCGCCTATTTCGTCCCAGCGGTGGTTGCCATCGCGATCGTCACGGGGGGAGTGTGGTTCCTGATCGGTCCCGAACCGCGCATTGCCTATGCGGTCATCAATGCCGTCGCCGTGCTGATCATCGCCTGCCCGTGCGCGCTGGGGCTCGCGACGCCAATCTCGGTGATGGTGGCGAGCGGCCGTGGCGCCGAGAACGGGGTATTGTTCCGCAACGCCGAGGCAATCGAAGTGCTGGCGCACGTCGATACGCTGGTGCTGGACAAGACGGGCACGTTGACAGAGGGCAAGCCCAGCCTTGCCGAGGTGGTCACGCTGGATGATTACGGCGAACGGGAAGTTCTGACGCTCGCGGCGAGCCTCGAGACCGCCAGCGAACATCCGCTGGCGCACGCCATCGTCGCCGGCGCGCGGGCGCGTGGTCTCACCCCCGCGCCGGTGGAGGATTTCGCGGCGATCACCGGGCAGGGCGTGCAGGGCCGCATCGGGTCGCGCAAGCTCGCTTTGGGCAATGCGGCGCTGTTGCAGGCGCTGGGCGTGGCGATGCCCGCCGACGCGGCGCTCGAGCGTTTGCATGCCTCTGCCCGCACGGTCATGCATCTCGTGGTGGACGGCCGCCTCGCGGGAGCGTTGGCGGTCGAAGATGCCATCAAGCCGCGGGCGGCGGAACTGATTGCCGCGCTTCGCGCGGAAAGTCTGCATCTGGTGATGCTGACCGGCGACAGCGAACCCGCGGCGAGGGCCGTCGCCGCCGCGCTGGGTATCGAAGATTTCGCGGCCGCGCAAACTCCGGGAAGCAAGGCCGAGCGCGTGCAGGCGTTGCGCGCGCGGGGCGCCAGGGTGGCAATGGCGGGCGACGGCATCAATGATGCCCCCGCGCTTGCCGCCGCCGATGTCGGTATTGCCATGGGCAACGGCACCGACGTTGCGATGGAGAGCGCCCAGGTCACGCTGGTGAAGGGTGAGCTCGGCGGGTTGCTGCGCGCCCGCAAGCTGTCGGCGCAGGCCGTGCGCAACATTCACCAGAATCTTGGTTTTGCCTTCATCTACAACGCGCTTGGAATTCCGATCGCGGCTGGTGTGTTGTTTCCGTTCGTGGGGTGGCTGCTGAGCCCCATCATCGCCGCGCTTGCCATGAGTCTGTCGTCGGTGTCGGTCATCACCAACGCGTTGCGGCTGCGCACCGCGAAGCTCTGACTAGTTCGGAAGCGGAACGAATTCCTGGTCGTCGCCGACGGGCAGCTTCATGCGCTGGTGGCGCCAGTCTTCTTTGGCCTGCTCCAGCCGTTCTTTTGAGGACGACACGAAATTCCAGTCGATGTAGCGCTTGCCGATCGGCTCGCCCCCCAGCAGCATGACGACCGATGGCAGACGCGCCGTTATCCGCGCGGAGCTTCCCGGCTCCAGAACGGCCATCTGCCCCGCATTCACCCGGGTGCCGTCGATTTCGACCTCGCCCTCTGCCACATAAGCGGCGCGCTCGGAGTATTCGACATCGATATGGCGCTTTGCGTCGGCGCGCATGGTCCAGTGCAGGTAAAACAGCGGTGAATGTGTTTTCACTGATGCGGTCAAGCCGTCGATGGAACCGGCGATCAGCCGCCCCGTGACACCGCCTTCGTCGTACTCTGGTAGCTGCGCGCTGCCACCGTAGTGATGAAATTCAGGCGCCATTTCCTCGAATTCGTCGGGCAGGGCCACCCAGGTTTGAATGCCTTCCAGGCGCGCCCCGTGGGCACGGGCGTATTCCAGACGTTCGCTGTGCGTGATGCCGCGGCCAGCGGTCATCCAGTTGACGTCGCCGGGAAGAATTTCTTGTTGGAAACCCAGGCTGTCGCGATGCGTGATCGCGCCGCTGTAGAGGTAGGTGACGGTGGACAGGCC
>SCQX01000036.1 GCA_004298545.1 Candidimonas sp.
AGCTATGACATGCGCGTGCTGGGAGAAACGGATGGCCTACCGCCGCTGCGCCCCACCACGTACTGGCTGTGGACGCGCGGCGACACCATCAACTCGCTTACCCTGTTCATCTACGAGATACTCAGAACGCGGTTTCAGCATAAGGAGGGTTAGTGAACACGGCTGAAGCACAAAACTCCGCTCATCAGCATGACGACCCCGAAAATGATGGGCATGCGAACTTCCCCCGTCGCTTCCATCATCCAGCCGACAATGGGTGGAAACACCAGCAAGGTGAAGAATGATAGGAAGAAGAACACGGGATAGAACAGGCCGCGCGCCGCGCCATCATCGCTGGCCATCATGGGCCCGGTAGGCAGTCCGCCGAATAATCCTGCCGCCACGTACCATAGGGCCGGATGGGGCAGAAACTGCGAAACCACCATACACACTGCGCCCCCCAGACATCCCGCCACGACGAGCGTCTTCCTGCCATCGGCCCAGTGTCCCGCGAGATAGCCACCCAATGGCACTGAAAACACGAACACCCACATCGGCAGGCTGGCGATGTTGGCGGCTTCCAATGGTGTCATGCCGCGCGCGGCCAGCATTGTGGGCGTGAAACTGACGAACAGGATGAAACTCACGTTATAGAGCGCGAAAGCCATGCCCGGCACTCCGGCGTGCTTCACTCCCTCCCACCAATCGCTCCCCACGAGCGACGAAATACGCCACGGCGCGCTACAGCGCACGCTTCCGCCGCCAGCCCGCGCGTCGTCCACACCATCCGGCGGGGCGTTTGGTTTCTTGAGCATGACCTTGATCGCGACGAGCGCCACGAGCGCAAACACAGCGGACGCCCAAGCCGCCGCACGTGCCCAATGCCAATCGACCATCACGCCCAGCGCGACCAGCGACAAGGCGTTGCCAAATGGCCAACTTGCCGCAATCAGGGCCATGCGTGCCGGCATGCGCCCCGCCTCACACCGTTGCGCGGCCACATCTATGGTTAAAACGTAAACCACGCATCCGCCGAGGCCGGCGAGAACGCGCGCCACATAAGCGATGCCGATGACCGGGGACACTATGAGCAGAAGCTGCCCACCAGCCATGCAGAGAAACGCTGCGGACAGTGTCCTTGCACTACCATAGCGCCGCGCGAGAATTGGGCTGATGACCGAAACCAACGCACCGGGCGCCGTGTACAAGCTGATGAGCAGGCCAAAACCTGCGGCGTTGAACGACAAAAACTCCCGCAAATAGCCCGTGAGCGGCGTCACGCTCTGGAACTGAAAGCTCACGCAAGTGCGACCAAACGTCAGAATGGCCAGCAGGAATAGCGCATTCCGCGTGCTGGCCATTCGTCGAGACATCATGGTTCCCCCGCGCTCAAGCCCCGCCTGAACGGCCATCCCGCCATCGCAAGGCTTCTTGCAATCCCTGCTCTCGAATGATTCGAAGAAAATCCCGTTTCACGGACGACCCTTCTCCTTCAATCATGATGTCGATATCCAGCGCACTACGCAGCGCGTCGCGCATCCCCATGATTTCGTACGTCCGGTTGATGGCGAGCTTGGTGCGGTTCAGCACCATCGGATCCATGTGCGCCAGGCGCGCCGCCCACTGCAGCGCTTCCGGTAATACCTGATCCGCGGGTACGACCTTGTTGACCAAGCCCAGGCTCAGGGCGCGCGCGGCGGACAGGTTGTCTTCCCCGGTGTAAATCATTTCCCGTGCCACCTTGGGGCCAACGAACCACGGCAGCAACATTGCCACGATTCCCGCGCCGAATTTAAGCTCCGGCTCACCGAAAATGGCGAATTCCGATGCAACCGCCAAATCGCAGCCCAGCATCAATTCGAACCCACCCGCCAATGCCGGGCCATTCACGGCCGCAATGCACGGCTTCGGGAAATTCCAGAACGACATGATTCCGTTGAAATCGGCTTCCAGCAGCGGCACCCACTGTGCCACGCCTTGCGGCTGCGCTATCGCTTGATCTTTCAGGTCGAACCCGCCGCTGAAGGCCGCCCCCGCGCCCGTGATCACCACGCATCTCACGGAATCGTCATTTTCCATGTAGCGACACAGATCGGACAACTCGTGCAACATTGCCTGATTCATGGCATTGGCGCATCGCGGGCGGTTCAGCGTGACGACGCCAACGCCATTCTCGCGCAGTTCATACAAGAGATTTTCGTATGGCATATCAATTCAACCCCTTGCAGCCGCTGTCGGCCACTGGCACCTTCACTTTTTCCCAGGGGAAAGTGTCCAGTACTTTCCACGCAAGCGTGGATCCGAACTTCGGCGTCGACAGCTTCACCGACTCGGCCATGTACGTGCCCACCTCACCCTGATGATCTTGCTTGCGAATGGCCAATTTCCCAATGATGGTGTCAACCGAAGTGTTCTCCAGTGCGTGAATGACGTCGGCCGTATCAAGCGACTTTGCCCGGTTCATGGCCGCCAGCGCGAGTTGCATGCCGGCATAGGCCTGGATGGCCTGCGGCCCCGGCACGACCCCATAGGTTTTCCCGTACTCGTTCACGAAAGTTTTCATCTTCGGGTTTTGATCCTCCAGCATCCACGAACCGAACAAGCCGCCCGTGACCAACCCGGCGCCCTGATCACCAAGTGTCTGCAGCATGGAGTCGGGCATGCCCAGAGGCGCCAGCATGAACTGCTTCAACCCGAAGCTGCGTGCCTGCCGAATGAAACTCGGCAAATCGTTGCCCACGATCAACGCGAGATAAATTGCGTTGGCGCCGCTGGAACGTATCTGGGCGAAAGTACTGGCCCAATCTGCCGTGCCCAGAGCGCGCCCAGCCTCACCCACGATATCAATGCCGGGGATTTTCGCGAACTGATCCTTGTTGCTGCGCGCCCAGACCAGATCGTGATAAACCACGAACCACTTCTTTTTCTTCAGATCAGGCCGCTTCTGCATCAACAACGCGTTGGCGTTGGCTTCCATCGAGTCGCTGGGATTGGTGCGAAACAGCCAGCGGCTGCATTGCGAACCGGTTGTCTGCACCGCCTGGGAGTTCGTAGTGACGATGGGGACATTGAGGCGCGCGGCTTGCGCATTGATCGCCAAGACGACGGAACTGCTCGCGCCCCCGATCAGCAAGCGGGCATGGTCCTGCAATACCATCTGCTGCGCCTTCTTCAACCCCGGCGCTGGTTCGCCCTGCGAGTCCTCCACCACCAGCTTGACTGTTTTGCCCTTCACTTCCGGTGCGTCTTTCACAGCCAGCGCATAGCCGTTCCGCATCTCAGTGCCAAGCGGCGCGTATCCGCCAGTAGTGGGCACGAACACCCCGATCGTCACGTCGCCACCGGCCGCCGCGGCGGCAGCGGGCGCGGCACTCAGTACCAATCCCGCACAGGTTGCGGCGACAGTCAGGCCAAGATATCGCATACTGCGCGACAGTATCTTCAGTTTCATAGTCTTATCTCCATTCCTCGAAAAATGATCTCAAGTTTGTCAAATGCCATGTTTCGACAACCTCCTCAGCCCGGCGTGCGCTCTCACGGCGCGGTCAACCGACGTAAATACCGAAATCCCCCGGCCGATCAGATCGGCTCTCTGTTGGCGCATGAAATCTTCCTGAGTCTTTTCACCTGTGCTGCGCAGCACCAGTGACACTCTGGGTCCCTCATCGCTCACCATGGCGAAGGACTTGCACATGGCGTTCAACTCGCGCAGACCGTCCGCCTCCGTGTCGGTAAAATCCATTACCGTTCCCATTTCGATGTAGACGATGATGCTGTCTATGCCTGGATCCTCCTTGAGCTGATTCACGATTTCCGCAATGATGATCCGCCCGTGGTCGTAGAGCCCCCAGACCGGGATATCGATAGGGTTCGCGATGTTGGTACCGGGAGTTCCATAGCGGTTCAGAGCTGCTGCCGTCGTTGCGGCCAGTGGTGGAACCACCAGGCCAAGCTTTGCCGCGAGATCGCAGGCAGTCACGCCAACACCACCCCCCGAACCGAACACCGCCAGCCGGTTGCCGCGAATCGTCTGGTGCGCGCCATGTACGAGCAGGATATCCATCAAGCCGGCCACACTGTCCACTTGCAGGATTCCCGAGTGGCACACGGCCTGTTCCCAAAGCATCTCGTCGGTTGCCAAGGCTGCGGTATGGCTGCTCGCGGCGACCATTCCCTGCGCGGTCGTACCGCCCTTGAACAACACGATGGGCTTGCGCGATTGTGCGGCGATACGAAAGAACTCGTTCGGCCGCTTGATCGATTCGACATAGAACGCAATCAGTGTGGTGTTTTCGTCGCTTTCGCAGAACAGCAGATAATCGGTGAGATCGAGGTCGAGGCAGTTGCCGCACGATAGAACTTGGGCCACGGGAATATTCATGACCTGGGCGCGGCGCACCACATCGCCCGCGAATGTGCCGCTTTGCGAAATGAACGTGGCGCCCGGCACCTGCGTGGGGTTGTAGCGTGATGCCCCCATGGACAACCGGCCAGATGCGGAAAAGGTGCCGATGCAGTTCGGGCCGATCATGCGCATCGATGTGTCGCCCAGCGCGCCGCGTACGTCCCGCTCGCGGGTTGTTCCGGCCGATGAGTGCCCCGCGGACCACTCCGCGAAACCCGCCGACAGTACTTGAACGACACGGACGCCCTTGCGCTTGCACTGTTGCAGCATCTCGGGCACACGGTCGGCACCCACGGCAATGTAGGCCCGGTCAACGGGATCCGGCACATCCAGAATGGACGGGTAGGCGCGCTGCCCGCAAATTTCCGCGGCCGAGGGATGAATAGGGTAAATCTTGCCGGGATACTGATAGTCGACGAGGTTCTTGATGTTGCGATAGCCCAGTTTTTCCCTGGATGTTGAGGCGCCGATGAAAGCAACGGCATCGGGTTGGAACAAGGCCTTCATGCCCGCAAGGCGCGCCTTGCGCGCCTCCGTCACCTTTTGAATGGCGTCGCTCGTCCACGCCGGTAGTCCTTCTCCCCGCGGGAGCTGCGCGACCGCGTCGAGGGCCAGACAACGACCGCCGACGACCACGAGCGGGTTGATGTCCAGATCAACCACCTCCCCGCGCGCAAGCAATCCCTGCGGCCCACCGACCGCCATGAGGCACTCCGCCAGTCTGTCGCATGCGGCCGGCTCCAGCGAAATTTCATCCAGGCGGGCAAGGACACGCGCCACCATATCGCGCGCTTGGACGGGAGACAATGGCGCCAGCATGGCGGCGGGCTTTTCACCGGTTTCTACGTTCGAACCACCCAGCCCGAACAGTACCACCGCGCCATAGTCCTGGTCGATACGCGCACCGATGAAGAATTCGGGCGCCGAACTGGCCACCATACCTTCAAGCAACACGCCTTCTACCGCCGCGTCGGGATTTGAAATCGCGCAGGCCGCCATGATTCGTTCGAACGCTGTCGCCGCGTTTTCCACGCTGACATTCAAGGCCACGCCTCCCGCCGCCGCCTTATGCACAATATCCGCGGATACGATTTTCATGGCCAAGGGTGCGGAAATGGCGCGCGCCACGGCGGCCGCCTCGCCAGGCGTGCGCGCCACGACAGGCATGGTCGTTTCTATACCGCAGCGCCTGAGAATCGCCTTCGACTCCACTTCGTTCTTCATCATTCACCTCACGGCGGCCGTCAACAGGTTCTCCAGGACACCGGGGCTGGCCGCCACCCCCTCGCGTGATTCGGCGAACACCATTTGCCCGTTCTCGATTACATAGAAGAAATCACCCACCGCCAACGCGAGCCGCAGACTCTGCTCCACCAGCACGATGCCAATACCATGTTCACGTGCCACTTGCACCGATTTCTGAATGGCATCGACGTATTCCGGCGCCAGCCCTTCGGTGGGTTCGTCGAGCAGAATGTAGGATGGATTGGCGAGCAGTGCCCGCGCCACGACCAGCATTTGCTGTTCCCCGCCGCTCAGCGTTCCCGCGCGTTGATCGAGGCGCTGCCCAAGCTTCTCGAACAGGGCAATCGCCTCGTCGATGTGGAAGCGCTGGCCACCGGCCCCTGACCGCTCCGACACTTGCATGTTCTCGAGCACGGTGAGGCTCGCAAAAACTTTTCTGTCTTCCGGCACCAGTGTGACGCCCAGCCGCGCGCGCGCATACGTATGCCCCGCCAGATCCCGGCCGTCGACCCGAATCGCGCCGTCGACCCGGCTGACTAGCCCCATGATGGTGCGCAGCGTGGTGGTTTTACCCATCCCGTTGAGTCCCAGCAGACAGGTCACGCGGCCAGCCGGCGCCCGCATGCTGATGGCGTGCAGTATCTGACTCGTGCCGTAAAAGGCCGACACGTGATCGAGTTCCAATGCCGCATTCATGACGCGTAATTCCCATGCAGGTATGCCTGCCTGACCCGGATGTTCTCGCGGATGGCGACTGGTGGTCCGTCGGCAATGACGCCGCCATTCTGCATAACCGTGATGGTGTCCGATAGGCTCATCACGATTCCCACATCATGTTCGACGAGCACTACCGTCAACCCCAGATCATCACGCAGCTTCAGAATGAGGTCGGCGATTCCCTGACGGTCGCCGCACGACATGCCCGCCAGTGGCTCATCCATCAGTATCAGCGTGGGTTCCAGCGCCAACCCGATGGCGATATCCAATGCGCGCTGACTGCCATGCGCCAGGTGCCCCGCCAGCGTGTTGAGCGCTCTTTTCAAATTCACACGTTCGAGATATTGCGCCGCCTGATCGTTCACGCTGCGGTCCAGCGCCGCCGACACGCGCGCGCGATAGCTGATACGGCGCTTCGAGCGCACCGCCAGCGCTACATTCTCCAGAACGGACAATTGGTTGAAAATGCTGGTGCGCTGAAATGTTCGCACGACACCGATTTCCGCAAGTTTGTTTGGTGGCCACCCTGTAACGTCGCCGCCTTTGAACCGCACGACGCCCGCCGCCGGTTTGATGGCGCCCGTGATCAGATTGAATAACGTGGTCTTGCCCGCTCCGTTCGGCCCGAGTATGGAATGTATTTCTTTTTCCTTGACATCGAGTGAGACATCGGAGACCGCCTTGAGCCCGCCAAAATTGCGTGACAGATGGCTTGCCTGGAGGATCATCTCTCACCCCGCTCGCCCGGATCCAGCAGCTTCCACAGTCTTGTGAACAGGCCGAAAATACCATTGGGCGCGACGATGACCACGAGGATGAACAATGCCCCAAAGTAAATGAGCCACGCTTGCGTGAAACTGCTGATGTAGTTCTCCGCGAGTGTGATGACGACCGCGCCTATCGCCGGACCAACGACCGACCCCACGCCGCCCATCACGACGTACATCAGCATTTTTCCCGATTCGAACCAGCTCATGCTATCGGGTGATGTGGCTCCTGTGAACAGCACGAACAGACCGCCGGCCACTGTGGCCAAGGTACCCGAGATGATGAACGACAGCAGTTTGAGACGCGCCACGTTCAGGCCGATGAAGTAGGCGCGCTCGGGATTCTCACGGATAGCTATCCAGGCCTTTCCCAGCGGACTCCTACGCAGGTAGAGTGCCGCACAGATCGCGACAACCAGAATTCCATACAGCACCCAATACCAGGCGTCGTTATTCGAGAGTGCGACGCCGAAGACGGTGGGGACCGGTATCGCCTGCAAGCCGTCTTCTCCACCGGTGTATTTCGAGAAAAGAAATACCAGTGCGTAGAGCACCTGGCTGAACGCCAGCGTAAGAATCGCGAACGCGGTGCCTACCTGTCGGATGAATATGCGTCCCACCACCCACGAGACGCCAATACCGAGCACGATCACCATCATCAGCAGAGGAATCATCTCCGAGGTCACCGACCGCGCCAACAGCCCGACGGCGTATGCGCCCAGCCCAAACCAGCCGGCATGGCCGAATGACACCAGCCCGGTGTTGCCCATGAGCATGTCGAGGCTGACCGCGACGAGGGCCGCGATCATGGCGTCGGAGAGCAGCACCAACAGGAACGGCGCATTGTGCGTCCAGAAAGGGATCAGCGCGCCCAGAAGGGCAACCAGCACAGACACCAGCGCCAACCGGCTGACGCCGAGCCATCGCACGCGTACCGGCGCCGTGATTTTCAAAGTGGAGCCGTGTCTCATTCTTCCCGCCCTTCGCCAAAGAACCCGCGCGGCCACCACAGCAACATCGCCATGACGAGTATGAAAAGTATGAGCAACCCTCCTTGTCCGCCCGAATACGCTTCGCCAAATACGATCACCATGCCGACGATGAAGGCGGCCACTATGGCGCCTTTCAAGCTGCCTAGCCCGCCCAGTATCACGGTCATGAAGGCGAGTATCAGAATCTTGTTTCCGACGATCGCGTAGGCATTGAAAATCGGCGCCGCGGCGGCGCCCGCTATCGCCACCAATGCGGCGCTGACACCCACCACGGACCGCATGAGCGCGTCCCGATCGATGCTGAGGCAGGCCGCCATTTCGGCGTTGTCATTGGCGGCGCGTACGCGCAATCCCCACCGTGTTTTTTTCAGCACGATCAGCAAAATCAGCGTGAGCGCTATGGAAAAGACCATGACGAACAGCCGGTATTCGGGCAAGGGGATGCCGAACACACTGGCCGTGCCCGAAAGGAATTCAGGCGGCAGCAGCACGTGGATATCGCGTCCGCCCGATTCATACAGCACGCCAGTGATCAGCAGCGCGATTCCGAACGTCAACAACAAGCTGTCGACCATCTGCCGATTGCGTATCCTCGCCAGCAATGTCCAGTCGATGGCGACACCCAATACGCCGACCGTGATCAGCGTGAGCAACAGGGCACCCCAATACGAGAACCCGATGGCGGTGAACCAGATCGCCGCCATGGCACCCAGGCTGAATAGCGCGCCGTGCGCGAAGTTCACAACGCGTCCAACGCCGTAGATGAGGGTCAGTCCGAGGCTCGCCAGCAACAGGATTGAACCCAGCACGAAGCCGTTGAGAATCAACGTGGCCAGAAACATGGTCTCCACCACCTCTCTAGTCTATCCAGGGCCCGCGCGCGGGCCGGGTCAGTTTGCTACGTTGACAACAATTCGCCCTTTCACGCGCCCCGCCAGCAACCGCTCCGCAACACCAATCGCGTCGTCGAGGGAAACCACGCTCGTGACCTTGGAGAGCAGTCGCTTGTCGACTTCCCGCGCCAGGCATTCCCACGCTTCGGTGCGGGCGCTGGCTGGCGCATAGACGCTGTCGATGCCCACCAGCGTGATGGCTCGCAGAATGAACGGCGCGACGGTCGCGGGGAAGTCGAGCCCTTGTGCCAGACCGCATGCGGTCACCACTCCGCCATAGCGTGTCTGCGCGCACGCGTTGGCCAGCGTGTGGCTTCCCACGCAGTCGAGTACTCCTGCCCATTGTTCCTTCTGCAGGGGTTTGCCTTTTTCCGACAGCGTGGCGCGGTCGATCACCTGACTCGCGCCCAGCGTTTTCAGTCGATCGGATTCATTCAACCGGCCGGTGGACGCTGTGACCGAATAGCCGCGCCCGGCAAGAAGCGCCACGGCGAAGCTGCCGACGCCCCCATTGGCTCCCGTGACCAGCACCGGGCCGCCACCCGGCTTGACGCCGTGACTGCCCAGCGCCAGCACCGACAGCATGGCGGTATAGCCGGCCGTGCCCACGCCCATGGCATCTTCCGGACGCAATGATGCCGGTCTGACCATGAGCCAGTCTTCAGGCACGCACGCCCGCGCGGCAAGCCCGCCCCAGTGCAACTCCCCCATTCCATGACCATTGACGATGACTTCGGTTTCTGGTGGAAAACGAGCACCACCGCCTCGCAGCACGCGGCCCGCCAGGTCGATACCGGGCACCATGGGCCATTTGCGCACCACTGGCCCCTTGCCGGTAATGGCTAGTGCGTCCTTGTAATTCAAAGTCGAGTGGGTGACTGCGATCTCGACCCCCGGTTGCGGAAGATCATTCGCGTCAACCTGCTCGATACGGGCTTGCGTCGCGCCATCGTCCGCCTTGCGTAACATGATTGCCTTGAACACGTTTCCTCCGCTTCCTCTGTTTGACTAGACCGGTCTACTACACATCGCTCAAAAATTTATCGGGTGGCAACCTGCTTGAAAAAACAATCGCTGAATAGATGCATCGGGCGTGCCGATCGCGTCAGTTTGGCACGCAAGATGGCACCCTCCCACCCTATCCAGAAAAACTCCGCCAGTTCTCCCGCGTTGGCCTCTTTGCGAAGTTCGCCAGCCGCCTGCGCCTGCTCGAGGCACCGCCGCGTTTGCGCCTCCCATGCGCGCAGAACTTCTTCGAGGCGTCGGCGAAACTCGTCATCGAGCCCGGCGAGTTCCTGGCCCAGGTTGCCTACCAGACAGCCACGGCGGAACGCGTACCGGCTCATGCCGGAAACCGCCTCGGATACGAAATTTCTCAGCCGCCCCAACGGCGGCGTTTGCTCGTCGCTGAAGATACGTTGCAATTTGCGATGGAAGAAATCTGCGTAAGCGTCAACCACCGCGAGGCCGAATGCCTTCTTGCTTTTGAAGTAGTGATAGAAAGACCCTTTCGGAACGCCGACGGCGCGCAAAATGGTTTCGATTCCCGTCATCTGGAAACCACCTTCGGTGCACTGCTCCACGCCTGCGCGAATCAGCAAGTCTCGCGTCGAGAGTCTGCCTTCGATCCCTGCCGGAATTTCGCTTGGCTTGTTCATGATATTTAAAGAATAGACCGGTCTACTAAAGCATGTCAAGTAAACGATCCAGTCCTATTCAAAACGTCGATCGGCCCTGGCAAGTGGTGTTGCCGCGCGCGGCGCCCCGCACCCACCCTGCTACAATTCTTGGGGTCGGCGGTGCCTGCGGCCACCGCAAGTTGAAGGTTTTTCACCGGAATGGCAACGAACAGCATGGGCGGCACAAACCAGAATAACGGCGGCACGCAAAAAAAACATATCCTGGAAGTGGCGGCACGACTCTTCGCGGAGCGCGGCTTTCACGCCATCGGGATGACAGAGCTCGGCGAGGCCGTTCACCTTGGCCGCGGCGCGCTCTATCACCACATACGCAGCAAAGAAGACCTGCTCTACGAAATTTCCAAGGAATACATCGTCGATCTGGCCGAGCACAGCAAGCACGTCGCGCAAACCGAATCCGACCCGCGAGAATGCGTCAAGCTGCTGGGGAATTACCTCATCGACAAGATCACCACCTATCAGCCCGAGCTCACCGTGTGTTTTCGCGAAATCCAGTCGCTGGCGGAACCGCGCCGCACGGAAGTGCTGTCGTGGCACAGCCAATACGAGAACTGCTGGCGCGATGTCATGACCAAGGGCGCGAAGCTGGGCTACTTCCGGCCATTCGATCCGATTGCCCTGAAGGGAATCCTGGGCATGTACTTCTACAGCTATATCTGGATGCGCCAGGGGGGACGTCTGTCTCCCCGGCATATCGCGGAGCGCCTGAACACCATGGCGCTCAGAGCCCTGAAGCGCGACGGCGCGTAAGGTTTATGCCCGATATATACCGGGCATACTGAACCATTCTCTTCCTCGAATCCCGCCTTCACATCGGTTGTCCGGCGGTCCAGCCGCCTTTGCGAAAACCGAGCAATCCCAGGATCGGTCCGGGCAGCAGCAACCATGCCACGTTCAGACCAATGTGGTCGAACAGGCCGGCGATGAGCGCGATCGACGCGATGGTGATGGCAAAGCCGATCGAATTCTGTATCGCCAGCGCGCTGCCGATCAATTCGCGTGGACAAGCCGCTGCCGATAGCGCGGAGAAGTGGGGTGAATCCGAGATTACCGTAATGCCCCACACGATGAGCAAGGCAAATGTTTCCGCGCCCGAAAGCCAATGCCAGGTGAGCGCAAACACCAGGCAGCACAGCCCCGAGAGTAGCAACGAGTACTTCGCAACGCGCGCGCTGCCAATAAAGCGAGACAGATATCCGCCCGCGAAACAGCCCAGCGCCCCTATTCCAATCACGATGAAAGACACGCCTGAGACACCCCCCAGTGTGGCGTAACGCCCCAGATGCGTGCTGATGACGAACACCGGCACCATCGTCCAGAATGTGTAGAGTTCCCACATGTGGCCGAAATAGCCAAGCGCGGACGCGCGGAACTTCGGGATGCCGAATGCCGAAAAAATACTGCCGCGCAACGCGCGCGCCGGCTTCCCCAGCCGTCCCGTCGTCACGGAATGGGGGCCGTCGCCTAATCCATAAACCAGAACCGCTCCCGCGAGCGCCAGCGCGCTGGAAGCGAGGATAGTGGCCTGCCATGGAAGATCCGCGCCAAACAGGTGGAGCGCGTGCGGTAGACCGGTACCCAGCGTCAGCATACCCACCAGCATCGAGAGCGCGAACCCGGCGCGCTCGGGCGCCCAGCCGACGATGAGCTTCATGCCGAGCGGATAGATTCCCGCCAGCGTCACGCCCACCAGGAATCGAAACGCCAGCGCCGATACCAACCCGACTGAAAGCAGCGCGAACCCGGCGTTGAGTAGCGCTCCCGCCACCGCGCTCACCGCGAAAATGCGGCTTGCCCGATATCGGTCGGCGTAGCCGTGCAGAGACACGGCCAACGTGCCGCAAATAAATCCAAGCTGCACCGCGTTGGTGAGCCAGCCCATGCCAGCGGTGTCGAGCCCCCAAGCCTTGGCAAGACTTCCCGCCACGCTGTTCGCGCTGAACCAGAGTGATGTGCCCAGCAATTGAGCGACGGAAACCACCAGAACCGGCCCGGCCGCTATCAACAGCCTCTGGAAGCTGCCCCGATGAACCCCATCGCCCATAGGTCGCTCACCCTCGCGATTCAACGCTAGTTCGTGGAAAGCCGCCCCGCGGCCACACGCTGCCCCGTTGCTGGCTTTTCCGTTGCCGATTTCTCGTAGAGAATGTCGTCCTTCGTTTCCCGGGCGCACAGCACGGCAATGATGCTGAGAATCCCGACGACAATGACGTACAGGCTTACGCCCCAGGTCTGTCCGTTCATTTTGTGCAGCAGATATTCAGCGATGATGGGTGAAAAACCACCCGCCAATACCGACGCGACCGCATAAGCCACACTGGCGCCGGTTTGCCGCACTTTTGCATCGAACAACTCGGAATAATAAACCGCCTGCGGCCCATACATTGAATCGTGGAAGAAATTCAAGCCCACCACGACCGCGACGGTGATGGCGAACATCGACCCGGTTTGCAGCAGCCAGAAATACGGAACCACGAACAGTGTGGACAGAACGGTGCCTGTCAGATACACCACCTTGCGTCCAAACTTGTCGGTGAGCCAGGACCAGAACGGCAGCGAAATGAAGCCCAGCGCGCTGTACAGCATGATGTTGTTCAACCCGACCGAGCGTGGCAAATGCAAGTACTGCACCACATAAATCAGGAAGAACGAGGTGTACAGGTAGAACACCGCATTCTGCAGCAGTCGCATGCCGATGGCGATCCAGAGTGAGCGCCGCTGCGTCTGCAGCATGTCGCGCGTGGGTGACTTGGACAATGTCTTCTGTTTCACCATGTCGACGAAAACAGGCGATTCCATCATGCTGATACGAATGGCAATCCCCAGGATGACCAGCACGATGCCAGCCAGGAACGGAATGCGCCAGCCCCATGCGAACAGTGCCGCGTCACTCATCGAATGGCTGGTGAGCCAAAAGGCGAAGGTGGACAGCAGCAGCCCCGCTGGAACTCCCACTTGTGGCGCGGAGCCATAGAGGCCGCGCAACTCTTTGGGCGCGTGCTCGACGGCAATGACGACGGCCGAGCCCCACTCCCCGCCTATCCCTATGCCCTGAGCCAGGCGCAGGATAATGAGAAACAGCGCCGCAATGCTGCCCGCGGTTTCGTACGTGGGTAAAAGACCGATCAGGACAGTGCCGATACCCATGACCAACAACGTTTCGATCAGCACCTTCTTGCGCCCCTGGCGGTCGCCGAGAACACCAAACAACCACGCACCCACCGGTCGCGCCACGAACCCCAGGGCGTAGGTGGCAAACGATGCAATGATGCCCAGCCAAGTCTCCATGTGGGGGAAAAACAGCCTGGGAAATATCAGCGCCGCGCAGGTGCTGTAGAGATAAAAGTCGTACCATTCGATCGTGGTGCCAATGAAGCTCGCGAAAACCACTTTTCGAGCCTCGTGCCGCCGCTCGCTTTCACCCAGTGTGAGAATCGCGTCATCCGGCACTGCATTTTTCGCCGCTACCATTTTTTGCCTCCTCCTTGTCGCCTCTTGGCTATCAAACCCTCACCGCCGCTCTAGCCGCGGTGCGCATACCCTACGGCTTTAGCGGCACGGTGTACGTGGTGGCCGTGCCGTTCAGGCAAATATCGCCGTGCTGGTTGCGAACGGCCACATCCAGCGTGCAAATCGGCTTGTCCTCGCGCACACTCTTCACCGAAACCTCACCCGTGATCTCATCACCCACATAAACGCCTTTGGAAAACTTCAATTCCATGCCCAGGAACACAGTGCCTGGCCCCGGTATATCTTCGGCGACCACCGCGTTCAGGATGCCCGACGTCACCCCCCCCTGCACGATGAGGCCGCCGAACACGGATGCCTTGGCAAGCTTCTCGTCGTAGTGCAGTGGGTTGTGGTCACCCGTCAGTTCGGTAAAGAGCTCGATGTCTTTCCGGGTGATCTTCCTGCTGCGCGCCGCCCGCGCGCCAACAGCCGGCATGCCGCGCAGCGTTTTGTTCCAGCCTTGCTTGTTGCTCATGACTCTTCCTGATTCCGCGTTGATGGTGAGAACTCTTCGGCGGCATCGTTTTCGATCAAAACCGCCAAACCCTGTCCACCGCCTCCACACAGCGTGGCGATGCCTCGTCTTACTTTTCGGCGCCGCATTTCCAGCGCCAGTGTCAGCAACAGGCGAAAGCCTGTGGCGCCAAGGGGGTGGCCGAGCGCGATGGCGCCGCCATTGACATTCACCGACGCCTCAGCGAGCCCAAGCTCGCGCATGGACGCAACCACCACGCCCGCGAACGCCTCGTTGATTTCGAAGAGCGCAATGTCGTCGACGGAAAGCCGCCGCTGCGCGAGTAGTTTCTGTATGGCACGTGCTGGTTGCAGATGCAGCGTAGCGTCGGGCCCCGCGACACTGGCCCAGTCGACGATCCGCGCCAACGGAACGGCATCCAGTTGCGCGAGCCGCGCGCCGCTCACCACCAGCCCCGCGCTGGCACCGTCGGACATCTGCGACGCGTTGGCCGCTGTAATGGTCCCATCGGTCGTAAAAGCGGGTTTGAGTGCGCGAATTTTCTCGCGACTCGTGTCGGCGCGTATGCCTTGATCGGACGTGACCACGCCCGCCGGTGTTCGAACCACCATCAGTTCGTCATGCTCACGAATCGGCGCGCCATCCGCCGCGCGTATTTGGGAGCGAAAAGCCCAGTCGTCCTGAACCTCCCGGGTAATTTGCAAATCATGGTTGCAGCCATCGGAGAGCACCCCCATGGAGAGTCCCGTCAAGGCGCAGTCGAGCCCGTCGTGGAACAGGGCGCTCCGTGGCTCTTGCGCAGTCGAGTCATCACCGGGGATGAACGAAACGACGCGCGACATGGAATCAAAGCCGCCCACCAGATATTCCTGGCCCTCGCCGCCGCGAATTCGGCGCGCCGCCTCGCACGCCGATTCGAGGCTGGCCAGGCACACGCTGTTCAGAGTCAGCGCGGGGGTGGTGAGTGCCACGCCGGCCCGCGTGGCGGCGATGCGCGCGGGATTCTGTCCCAGCCCCGCCTGCACCACCACGCCAAACAGGGCGCCGTCGGCATGCCGCGCCTCTGGATGTCGTCGAATCATTTCGGAAATCACACAGGTTCCCAACTCGATCGAGTCGAGCGACGCCAGCGCGCCACCGTACTTCCCAAAAGGCGTGCGCACACCATCGAGCAGGTACGCTTCCCTTTCAATCCAGTGCATGAAGATGCCTCGAGTTTGTCCGGGTCACCCGGCGCTTTTGTCCAGTTCAAAGAACGGCAACGTGAATTTGCCAACCGTCACACAGCGCAGGCGCAGCGGATCGCCGACCGCCAGGGCAACACCCGGCGTCGACGCGAGTTGGCTCAGCATCGTGGGCCCCTCCTCGAGGCGCACCAGGAGCAGGGTATACGGTGTGACGGGTTGCCATGCGAAATGCCCGGCGCGGTGGATGCGCGAGAAGCTCTTCACCGTGCCGCGTCCGCTGCCCCGCTTCCAACCCACACGATCGCTCCAGCAGTGCGGACAATGCAGACGCGGATAAAAGAAGAACTGACCGCAATCATCGCAAAACGGCAGCAACAGCTCGCCTCGCTTGGCCGCATCCCAGAAGGGTCGCGTGATCGACGTGATAATGGGACCAGGCACGTTCAACGTATCGTAGGATTCCACTGTCACTCCCCCGTCCCCAGCACGAGCGCGACCGCTTCGCTCACCGTTGCGCCATTGCCGGTAACCAATGCCGTCTCGGCGTCAGGTATCTGTCGGGCGCCCGCCTCGTGCCGCAGCTGCCGAACCGCTTCGATGATGTGGCCCATGCCCCCCGCCAGATCGGCTTGGCCACAACCCAGCTGGCCGCCATGCGTGTTCAATGGATAATCACCAGCGTGGCTGAAATCATGCTCGGCCATCCAGCGGCCGAATTGGCCGGGCGCGCACAGTCCAGCGTCTTCCAGCGTCAATGCCACCATGATCGTGTAGCAGTCGTAGAGCGACAGCAGGCTTACTCGATCGGCGCGGACGCCTGCCTGGTCGAAGGCCTGTTTCATCGCCGCCTTCAGTGGTCCGGACGTGAGGGAAGGAGCCTGACTCATCGCGCGGTGCGTCATCTTCTCGCCCGCGCCCATGATGCGCACAGGGGCGTGCTTGAGCCGCTTCGCATAGTGAGGCCCCGTAACCACCACCGCCGCGCCTCCGGCAACCGGCATGACGATTTCGTACAGGTGCAATGGGCTCGCTATCATTGGCGACGCCAGAATCTCGCGCACCGATGCCGGTTTCCCGTAGAAGATAGCGGCAGGATTAAGCTGCGCGTTTTGGCGCTCGATGGAAGCGATGCGCGCAAACTGCTCTGGCGTAGTGCCGAACTGTGTCATATGTGCCTGCATGGCCAGCGCATACGATATGTTCGCGCCCGACGCGCCAAACGGTACGTCGAACTCGCGAATCGGATTACGATTGGGTGAGCGCGGCATGGTTTTCTCATGCATGTTGGCCAGCACGCACACCACCACTTCGCACATCTCGGCCGCAATCGCCGCGGCCGCGCGCCATACCATTCCCGCCCCGCTCGCGCCGCCCAGATCAACCACGTTCGACATGCGCGGCGCGATGCCGAGATACTCCGCCACCGTAGCCGGCACGTGCTGCGGTGTTTCACCCACTTGCGGACCGATCAACAGACCATCGACGGCATCCTTTTCCAACCCGGCGTCGGCCACCGCCTCGCGCACGGCCTGCGCGATCTGTGCCAGCGTGGCCACGCCTTCTGTATATCGGGCCGGCTTGAGTTCGCTGATGCCGACAATCGCGCCAGCGGGGCGGCTCACGAGGTGGCCTCCGTCTGATAGAGTGCCGCATATTCCTCCAGACACTGGGGGTTGGCGAGCGACCCCAAATTCTTCACGGGCTTGCCGGCGACGACCGATCGCGCCGCCCCCTCCACGCGTTTGCCGTTGATCGTGTACGGTACGGCGTGAACCTGATGAATATCATCGGGAACGTGGCGTGGAGAGGCGTTCTTCCTGACTTCATCGCGCAGACGCTTTTCGAGCACGGGCGTCAGTGTCGTGCCGTCCTGAAGGACGACACACAACACGATCTTTTCATCATTGTCCACACGGCGGCCAAATACCACACAATCGCGTATTTCAGGCTGGCGCTCGATGACGTTGTAGATTTCCGCCGTACCGATACGCACGCCACCCGGCTTCAGGGTCGTGTCGGTTCTACCGTAAATGATGGCGCTGTCGTGAACCGTCTGCTCCGCCAAATCACCGTGCGTCCAGATGCCGGGGCGCTCGGCGAAGTAGGCGTTGTAGTAGCGTTTGTCACCATCCTTGCCCCAGAACGTGAGAGGCGCGCTGGGAAATGGCTCGGTGCATACCAGATCGCCTTTGCGGCCAATGACCGATGCGCCGCGCTCGTCGAGCACATCCACCGCGAGCCCCAATGACTTGCAGGTCAACTCACCACGTCGCACCGGGTGCACCGGCGAGCCCAGCAGGAAGCATCCGATGATTTCCGTTCCACCCGATACCGAAGCGAATATCATGTCTTTTTTTACGGCACGATACAGCCAGTCGAACTGCTCCGGCGCCACCGGCGCGCCCGCCGAAAGTACGGCACGCAGCGCCTTGAGCGGGTGCCGCCGCCCCGGCTCGTAGCCGGCTTCCGCCAGTGCCGCCAAGTAGCGGGGGCTGGTGCCGAAATGCGCCACCCCGGCCTCTTCCGCAATTCTCCAGAGGATGTCGTAGTCGCTTTCCTCCCCCTTCTTCAGAATGGGGGCGCCGTCGTAGAGCAGAATGGCAGCCTGGCACGCCAAGGCCGAGATAAACCAGTGGTACATCATCCAGGCGGTGTTCGTGTACCAACTAACTACTTCACCGGGCTGCACGTCGCCATGCAGCAAGTGTTCTTTCTTGTGTTCCAAGAGCACGCCGCCCACGGTCTGGACAATGGCCTTGGGCAACCCCGTCGTGCCCGATGAAAACATCACGTAAAGTGGGCTGGAGAACGGCACACGCTCGAACCTCAAGGTCGCGCTGCTGTCACTGCAGAGCTGCTCCCACGACAGCACCCGCCGCGAACCAGCTGCCGGCAGATCCACCGCGCTCGTCATGACGACATGCTCGACGGTGGGCAACTGGGCGAGAATGGCGTCCAGTCGCTCGCCGACGTCGTAGCGTTTGCCGTTGTACCTGTACGACGGGGAACCGATGAGAATCTTGGGTTCCACCTGACCGATGCGGTCAATGATTCCCGCGGCACCGAAATCGGGCGAGCACGAGGCCCAGACGCCTCCCAGGGAGGCGGTGGCCAGCAGTGCCACCAGCGCTTCAAGGTTGTTGGGCATGATCGCCACGACGCGATCGCCCACATGCAGCCCGAGCCGCGCTAAACCGCTCTGCGCCTTGGCTACCCGCTTGCGCAAATCCCCCATGCTGATGCGGCACCTGACCCCCTGCTCGTTGGCTTCGATCACCGCCAGCCGACTGTCCGCTCCACACAGCATGTTTTCCGCAAAATTCAAGCGCGCGTCGGGATACCAGCGCGCGCCGAACATTTCTTCGTCTTCGCGGCGGACCAGCACCGTCTCGCCGCGTTCACCGATAACCTCGGTAAAATCCCAGACCGCGTTCCAGAACCCTTCCAGATCGCTGCGCGACCAACGGTACAGCGTGTTGTAATCTTTGGCTTCGAATCCGTTCTTCACCGCGAAGCGCGCGAGATTCGACTGTGTCAGTTCACGCTCCCCCGGCTGCCAAAGTATGGCGCTATCCTTGTTCATCGCTGTCCAACCGCCCTTTCTGTAATCGTGAAACTCGACGAAATCAGGCACACTTTCTACATTGGATGTACCGACCGATTGGTACAATCATAGCGATAAAAAATCGAACCAAGCATCAGTGATAACCCGAATCGGCTGCCTGAAATCATCCACCGCCCACCCGTACCACAGCTTCGAAAAGGCGATGCGGCGTTTCCCGTGGACGGGGGATGATTACCGCTTGATGAGGATCACTGCTTGAATTCGGTTCCCCAATACACCTCTACCCGGCGCACGAGGGAATCGGGCAGCGGTACGTAGTCGAGCGCCGCGGCCGCTTTCTTGCCATCCGTGTAGGCATAACGGAAGAAATCGAGCACTACTTTCGTTTTCTCCGCATCCTTCGGGTGCTTGTGCATGACGACCCACGACGTTGCGGTGACCGGCCACGCGTCGGCGCCCGGCGCGTTCGTCATCAGCAGATTGAAGTCCTTCGCCTTCGCCCAATCCGC
>SCQX01000037.1 GCA_004298545.1 Candidimonas sp.
TATGCGGTGTGGATCGCCACGGTGTCATCGCAGCCCGGCAGCGGCGCGCTCCCGGCCGGGTCGCTGGAGAGCCGTGCGCTGGCGGCGGGTCCGGCGCAAGCACACACTGGCGTTGACGCGCGGGCGCTCGCGGCCGCATTCCGCGCCCTGCCCGTGCCGGTGATCGGCCGCGTGCATGGCGACGCATTCATTCTCGACCTGCGCGGCCTGGAGGACGAAGAGGCCTTCATCGCGCAGCTGCGCCTGCTGAACCTCGAGGCGCCGGCATGATCATCGCCATGGCCGGGCACGTCGATCATGGCAAGACGAACCTCGTCAAGGCCATTACCGGTACCGATACCGACCGGCTGCCACAGGAGAAGCTGCGCGGCATGACGATCGACATCGGGTTCGCGCACCTGGCCGTTCCCGGGCACGAAGGCATCAGCCTCATCGACGTGCCAGGGCACGAGCGCTTCACGCACAACATGCTGGCCGGCGTGGCCGGCATCGACGCCGCGCTGCTCGTGGTCGCGGCCGATGACGGCATCATGCCGCAGACGATGGAACACCTGGAGATTCTCGACCTGCTGGGCGTGTCGCACGGCGCCGTGGTCATCACCAAGACCGACAGGGTTGCGTCCGCGCGCACCGCGTGCGTCGCCGACGCGGTGCGCCACGCGCTTGCGGGCTCCACGCTGCGGCAAGCGCCGGTCTTTCCCGCTTCCTGCGCCACCGGCGCCGGCCTGCCCGCGCTGCTCGCGTGGCTCAACGACGAGGCCGCCCGCCAGCAAAATCACGCCGACCCGGACCATTTCTTTCGCATGCCGATCGACCGCGCCTTCACCGTTGCCGGCAGCGGCACCGTCGTCACGGGCACGGTGCAAAGCGGCACCGTCGAACCGGGCGATCCGCTCGCCATCGCCCTTACCGGTCGCCGGGTACGGGTACGCGGCCTGCAGCGGCATGGCCTAGCCGCCGGGTACGCGTCCCGGGGGCAGCGCTGCGCGCTGAACCTAGCCGAGGTGGAAACCGCCGAGGTCGCCCGCGGGCAATGGGTGGTGAGCGCGCAGGCGCAAAGTGCGACGTCATGCTTCGGCGCGCGCGTCCGGGTTCTCGCCTCGACGCGGCAGGCGCTGGCGCACTGGACGCCAGTTCACCTGCACCATGGCACTGCCGACGTGCTCGCCCGCATCGCCACCGCTGGCGAAGCGCCCATTGCACCGGGCCAGTCGGCCCTTGCGCGCATCATCACCGCGCAGCCCATCCACGCTTTGCACGGCGACCGCTTCATCCTGCGCGACAACGGCGCGCACCACACCCTTGGCGGCGGCATGGTGCTGGACCCGTTCAGCCCGCGCAAAAGACGACGGCGCGACGACGCCACGGCGCGGGTGTACGAGCGGCCATCCGCCGTCGGCGTCCTTGCCGGCCTGCTCGAACTGGGCGAGAACGGCGTGCGCGTGCCGGCGTTCGCGCGTGCCCTGAACCTCACCCCCGGCGCGCTGGCCGCCGCCGTGCGCGCCACGCGCGCCATCGTGCTGGGCCGGCAGGCGTCCGTCGCCATCTCGCCGGGGCTGGCCGACGCCCTGACCGTGCGCGCGATCGCCGCCGTGCGGGCATTCCACACCCACCACCCCCGGGCGGCCGGCATCCCGCTCAGGGAACTTGCCGCGCAGGTCGCGCCAAAGCTCGACGACGCGGCATTCGCGGCGTTCGTACGCGGGGCCGCGGACCGGCGGCTGGTGGCGCTTTCCAACGACGTGGTCAGCCTGCGCACGCACGACAGCGCAGCGACGGAAGAAGACGAGCGCCTGTGGCGGCGGGTTCGCGCGGCCCTGGCCGCCTCGGGCGCCCGCAATCCGCCGCTTGCCGACCTGGCCGCGTCATTGCGTATTGGCGAGCGGGTTCTGCTGGACTTCCTGCATCGCAAGCGCCGCGGCGGCGAGATCCGGTGCATCGCACCCCGGCGCTTCTGCCTGCGCGACACGCTCGCAGCCCTCGCCAACACGGCGGCGGCGCTCACGCGCGAGAGTCCAGGCAACGAATTCACGGCATCGGAATTCCGCGATGCCATCGGTACGGGGCGGGGCCTGGCCATACTCTACCTCGAATACTTCGACCAGATCGGCGTCACGCGCCGGGCCGGCGACCGGCGCCGCGTCACTTCCGATTACGCGGACCACTTACGTCCCGCCGAACACGCCCTTTCGGGGAATGCAGCGCCAGGCCGCGCGAGCGTGGGAAAATGACCGGTGGCGGCGATAGGCGACGCACCGCCGAACGCAATGCGCGACTCACGCGGGGGCCTTTCCATGAACGACACCAACACCACGGGCAAGGCGTCCCACCCCGGCATCGCCGTGTGGGACCAGCGATTCGCCGCGACGGAGGGCTTCGTGTTCGGCACTGAGCCCAATCAGTTTCTCGTGAGGCAGGCCACGCGCCTGACCCCCGGCATGAAAGTACTGGCCGTGGCCGACGGCGAAGGACGCAACGGTGTCTGGCTGGCCCGGCAAGGGCTGAACGTCACGGCCGTCGATGGCTCGCGTGTGGCGCTCGGCAAGGCGGAACGACTGGCCCGCGAACGCGGGGCGCACATTGAAACCGTGTGCGCCGACCTGGTCACCTGGGACTGGGGGGCCAACCAGTACGACGCGGTGGTCGCCATCTTCATCCAATTCGCTGGCCCGCGCCTGCGTCCCGTCCTGTTCCAGCGGGCGCACGGCGCCCTGAAGGCGGGTGGTCTGTTCCTGCTGGAAGGCTACACGCCGAAACAGCTCGAATACAAGACGGGCGGACCATCGGCGCTCGCCAACCTCTACACCGAATCCCAGTTGCGCGAAGAGCTTGCGGGCTTCGACATCCTTCACCTGGCCGCCTACGACACCGAACTGAGCGAAGGCAACGGGCACAAGGGCATGTCGGCGGTCGTCGACGTGGTCGCGCGCAAGGCATAGGCCTCCATGAACACTATCCGCGAAGACGATCTCATCGAGTCGGTGGAAGACGCCGTCCAGTACATCAGCATCTACCATCCGCCCGACTACATCCGTCACCTGGCGCGCGCCTACGAGGTGGAGGAAAGCCCGGCCGCACGCGATGCCATCGCGCAGATCCTGACGAATTCGCGGATGTGCGCGGAAGGCCATCGCCCAATCTGCCAGGATACCGGTATCGTCAACGTCTTCATGAAAGTGGGAATGGACGTGCATTTCGACACGCGCCACAGTTTGCAGGAACTGTGCGACGAAGGCGTGCGCCGCGGCTACGCGAATGTCGACAACCCCTTGCGCTTCTCCATCGTGTCCGACCCGCTGTTCTCGCGGCGCAATACGGGCGACAACACGCCCTGCGTGCTGCACGTCACGCTGGTGCCTGGCGATACGGTGGACGTGCAGGTGGCGGCCAAGGGCGGCGGCTCCGAGAACAAATCGCAGTTCGTAATGCTCAACCCGAACGATTCCGTCGTCGACTGGGTGCTGGCAACCGTGCCGCACATGGGCGCGGGCTGGTGCCCGCCCGGTATGCTGGGCATCGGCGTGGGCGGCACGGCGGAAAAAGCCATGATCATGGCCAAAGAATCGTTGATGGACAACATCGACATGCACGAGCTGCTGGCGCGCGGGCCGCGAAATGAACTCGAGGAACTGCGCATCGAACTGTACCGGAAGGTCAACGCGCTGGGTATCGGCGCCCAAGGCCTGGGCGGCCTCTCCACGGTGCTGGATGTGAAGATCATGACATGGCCCACCCATGCGGCGTCCAAGCCGGTGGCGATGATCCCGAATTGCGCGGCCACCCGCCACATTCATTTCGTGCTCGACGGCCGCGGTCCGGCCGCACTCACGCCACCTCCGCTGTCGGACTGGCCCCAGGTGCACTGGACGCCCGACTACCAGGCCTCGCGCGCCGTGAACCTCGATACGCTCACACGCGAAGAAATCGCCACGTGGAAGGCGGGCGAGCGGCTGCTGCTCTCGGGC
>SCQX01000038.1 GCA_004298545.1 Candidimonas sp.
AACCTGTTTGTACTTCCGTACTGCTCGCACTCAAAGAAAAAAGACTTCCAGGCTCCGGATTGCTCCAAAACCCTTCCCTTCTTCCTTCTGTACTGCGCGAGCACTTGTATCTCACTGCGATTCGCTGCGCACGCCCCCAGCTTCGCCCCCCAACCCTCGGGAGAACCCACCGGCCGCGCCCGCAGCCACGCACTCATTCCAAGCGCCCACGCTTATCGGTTGTCTGGTTGTTAAAGAGCACCGGCCCCAGAGCCCCTCGCAAACCCCCGAAGGACCCCGCCGCGCTTGCTTCTCTTACTCGCGGCTCAGGCCAAAAACTACAGAAGCGAGATTATCAACTACCCCCTCAAACCTGTCAAGTCAGCCCACCACCCCAAACCGTTCAACCCGCGGGAACCGATGGAGCCGACTACTGCGAGATGGCGATCAGCACAGTGACAACTCGATACGGATACGGTGAAATCGTTCCCGAATCGACCAATACGCGGCAAGGCTCGTATAAAATGTCGCGGCGTCTGCCAAGGGCCGTCCTCCTTTATCGACCGACCATACCTTTCCTCTTGTGAGGCGGAATTTTCGTGGTCTTACCGTTTCTAGTCGTCGCGTTGTACGCCCTCATGCCCGTGGCCATCATGACCACGAAGCAGACGCCAAGCCTGCTGTTCTACGTTGCCACGGCGCTATGCCTTGCGCTGGCCCTCCGCGGCAAAGCGCGTTCGCTCCGCGTTCTGACCGACTACAAGCTCTTGTTGCCGTGCCTGTGCGCGCCGCTGCTCGCGGTGCTGATATCGTCCCTGGCTCACAGCCACTTTGCCGGAATCAGTGTCGAAGCGGGCCTGCGCGTTTCGCTGTGCCTGCTGTTCCTCCTGATGGGCTTGCGGCAAATCGATCCGCGGCTGCTCCGTCAGGCGACTTGGGGCATCCACGCCGCCGCAATCGCAGCAGCCACTTACGTGGTGTATCTGTCATACCCGTCGTTCGGGGCGTCTGGAGAACGCCCCGACACCAGCGCCATATACAACGCGGTGGGCTACGGCAACCTGATGTTGCTGCTGGCGGTATTGACGCTATTCTCATTGGGCTGGCATCTGACCGCTCACCCGCGCTGCGAGAACGCGCTGAAGTGGCTGGTCGCCGCTGTGGCCCTGCTTGGCTTCATCCTGACTCAAACCCGTTCCGGCTGGGTGGCCGTGCCGGTTTTCGCGGGTTTGGGTGTGGTGCTGATGTACGGGCTCAAACGACCATGGCGGGCACTGGCCTTGCTCGTCGCCATTCTGGCGATCGCCGCCGTCCTGGCCGCCAGCAGTCCATTCCTGCGCGACCGGGTGGCACTGGCCTATACACAAACATTGGCCTGTTTCGACACCGGCAGTATCGCCAACACCTCCGTGTGCATCCGCTTTCAACTCTGGCGCGCGGCGTGGCATGCCTTCCTGCACAATCCCATCGTCGGCCTCGGCGACCACGGCCTGTTCAGCGCCTGGATGAAAACCCGGGCGCTGGCGGACGGCGTCGTGTCGAGCTATGTGGCAAACAATTACGGCGAACCGCACAACGACATGATGCAGGCGCTATCCAGTTTTGGCATCTTGGGAGGGATCGGCCTGCTGCTGATGTATTTCGCGCCCGCGTGGCTCTTCATTCGCCGGCTGGCATACCATCATCCCCGGCAGACGCGTGTCGCCGCCGCCATGGGAGCGGCATTCTGCCTTGGTTTCGCCATATTCGGCTTGACCGAACTCATGTTCCGCGGCATACGTACCGTAGGGCTATACGCGATGTTCGTCGCGTTCTTTCTCGTTCTATCGGAAGACGGAAGAGCCCCCGCCCGCGAATTGAACGCAACTGGCCCGGCGGCCGCGAATTCTCCGAACACCCCGTCTGAAGCCACCGCATTCGCAAAAAAATAAAATCACTGAATCATGCTACGCACCTACGGATGGAAGGCGATCACCGCGACAGCCTATCGCGCAGCGTACGAAAAATGGGGAGGAAGTGTCATAACACATCCGCGTGTCCTCGACTTCATACACCGGCACAAGCCCGGGATTCCTCACGAATATCTATGCAGCAGCGGAAATCCAGGCACGTCAACGGCAATATGCCGCTGGGGCCGATGGCTTGCGGGCGACTTGCCCGCGCTGAACCGCTACGTGCAACCGGAATTGGATTTCGGTGAACCCGAAGTCATCTTGCCGCAGAGCCCGCACGCCATAAAACACTACCTGTGGCTTCGCTCGCGAATGTTGTCCGAACTGAACCACGGCGCCGTACCAAACACCCATATCGTCCATAAAGCCAAAAATTTCATCGCGCAGGTAAAACCGCTGAATGAACTCTCGAGCAAGACGCGCAATACGCGGTCGCGCAAACTCAAGGCGTGGCGGGAAGCAGGGGGAACGGTACGGCCACTCAAGGATTTTTCGCCAGCCGAACTCGCGCGTATCTACGGTGAGCTGTACCGGAAACGGCGCGGCAGAACATTACGAAGCGAAGCAAGCCTCACCGCTGTCTATACTGATCTTGGCGACATGGTATTCGGACATGTCCTGTTCATGCGCAATCAACCTTGCGCCTACCAACTGATACTACGGGCCGAAAGCCCACGCTGGATCTCATACGAATACGTCAACGGCGGCATGGACTTGGCCTTCAGCGAATGGTCACCGGGTAGTATTTTATTGGGGGTCAACACCCAACTGGCCTGGGAGGAATGTTGCAAGACTGGGCGCAAAATGCGCTACTCGTTCGGACGCAACCGAGGCGCGTACAAGCAAACCTGGTGCAAAGCGTTGCCAGTGTTCCAGACAGTGACGCTCTGACGACGCGGCGTCCAACCGCTGCGCGTCATTTCCAACCACAATCGCAATTCAGGCCCGACACATCCGCGCAAGGGATGGCCAGCCACAAACGGTGTAGAGTACAGGGGACCTCCCACAAGCGATACCCATGGCCGAAGACATTCTGATAAACGTAACCCCGTTCGAAACCCGTGTGGCCGTGATAGAGCAAGGTGCGGTTCAGGAACTTCATATCGAGCGCAGCATACAGCGCGGGCATGTGGGCAACATTTACCTCGGCAAGATCGTGCGAGTGCTTCCGGGCATGCAAAGCGCCTTCGTCGACATTGGCCTGGATCGGGCGGCATTCATCCACGTGGCCGACCTGCGGCAGAACCGCAGCGAGCGCAGCAGCGGCGCTGCGGTGACCCCCATCGAAAAACTACTCTTCGAGGGGCAATCGCTGATGGTGCAGGTGATCAAAGATCCCCTGGGCACCAAGGGGGCTCGCCTCTCGACGCAGATCAGCATTGCCGGGCGCATGCTGGTGTACCTGCCCCACGAGCCCCACATCGGCATATCGCAAAAAATCGAATCGGAAGAGGAACGCGCGCAGTTGCGCGAGCGCCTGCGAAATCTGATGCCGGAGGACGAGGCGGGCGGCTATATCGTACGCACCCAGGCCGAGGTCGCCACCGACGCGGAACTGGACGGCGACCTCACCTACTTGAGGGCAATCTGGGGCACCATCCAGGAAAATGCAAAGCGCCAGGCCGCGCCATCGGCCCTGTATACCGACCTGACACTTCCGCAACGCGTGCTGCGTGATATGGTGGGACCGAATACAGGCAGCATCCAGGTCGATTCGCGCACGACCACGCAATCCCTGAGCGAGTGGGCACAGCGCTACACCCCCTCGGTGCACGACCGCATCACGCACTACAGCGGCGACCGGCCACTGTTCGACACCGCGAACGTCGACGATGAAATCGCGCGGGCGCTGTCGCGGCGCGTCGATCTGAAGTCGGGCGGCTACCTCATCATCGACCAGACCGAAGCGTTGACGACGGTCGACGTCAATACCGGGGGGTTCGTCGGCGGGCGCAACTTCAACGACACCATCTTCAAGACCAATCTGGAGGCTGCCGTTGCCCTTGCGCGCCAGCTGCGGCTGCGCAATCTGGGTGGTATCGTCATCCTGGATTTCATCGACATGGAAAACCCCGGCCACCGCGCCTCCGTGCTGGCCGAACTGAACAAGGCGCTGCACAAAGACCGGGCGCGCGTCACGGTGAGCGATTTCAGCCAGCTTGGGCTGGTCGAAATGACGCGCAAACGTACCCAGGATTCCCTGGCGCACCAGTTGTGCGAACCCTGCCCCACTTGCCAGTCGCGCGGCAACGTCAAGACCGCGCGCACGGTCTGCTACGAAATCCTGCGCGAGATACTGCGCGAATCGCGGCAGTTCAACCCCAAGGAATTCCGCATTCTCGCGTCGCAGGCGATCGTCGATCTGTTCCTCGAGGAGGAAAGCGCGCACTTGGCGTTGCTGAGCGACTTCGTGGGAAAAAGCATTTCGCTGGAAGTGGAAAGCCTCTACTCGCAGGAACAGTACGATATTGTCCTGACGTGAGCGGTCAGCGGGCTCTTACGGCTTGGGGCAAACCTTGGGATGGGCAATGGCGGCAAAAATTTGCGCCACTTGCTTGTCGACGCCGGCGTAGTACGAGTAGGTGGTCGCCTTCACCGTCAAATCGGAAAGAAACGTCAGATCGACCAGGACCGTGTGGCCCCAACCCGCACCGGGCCGCATTTTCAACGTGATGGTGGCGCGGCTGGGGTCGTTGGAATCGACCGCGAACGTGGGCGCGCTGCCACACACCCGCTGATGCTCGAACAACGCCATCTGGATCTTCGGAAAATCCATCTTCAGGTGACGCTGATCGCGCACGTGAATGTCGGTCTGCAAGTCGCTCAGACGCACTGACGGGCGCCCCGCTGCGCAGCCCGCCAGGGCGGCGACACTCATGCATAGCAACAGCTTCTTCACCATCGTTCTCCGCCCTCTCGCGCTCCAGTGGCAATGCCCGCGACACGCAGCCCCGCGAGTGAATCACGGGGCGGATTGCGCCTCCTGGAATTGCATGTTGTACAACGACGCGTACAGTCCACCACGCGCCAACAGCTGTTCGTGCTGCCCCTGTTCGACGATTCTACCGCCATCGAGCACGACGATCTTGTCGGCGCTCTGCACGGTCGACAACCGGTGCGCGATGACCAATGTCGTGCGGCCGGCCATCAGACGTTCGAGCGATGCCTGGACCAGCCGCTCGGACTCGTTGTCGAGCGCCGAGGTGGCCTCATCGAGGATGAGTATGGGGGCATCCTTGATAAGCGCGCGCGCGATCGCCAGCCGCTGGCGCTGGCCGCCCGAGAGCAGGCTGGCGTTCTCGCCGACCAGCGTGTCGACGCCGCGTGGCAGGCTGTCGACATAGCCCGCCAGGTTGGCCGCTTCGAGCGCCTTGCGGATGTCGCCCGCGCTGGCGTTGCCCAGGGCACCATAGCTGACGTTCTCGGCGATGGTGCCCGCGAACAACACCACATCCTGGCTGACGAGCGACAACTGCGCGCGCAGGCTGCGCAGGGTGAATTCACTGATGTCCTGATCGTCGATCAGGATACGGCCCCCGGTAGGGCAAATGAACCGCGGCAGCAAATTGGCCAGGGTCGTCTTGCCGCTGCCCGAGCGGCCGACCAACGCCACGGTGCGACCGGCTTCCACGGTAAATGACACATCCGCCAGCGCTTCGCTCCCGGCGCCATCGTAGCGGTGGACGACATTCCTGAATTCCACTTTGCCGGCGACCGCGCCGAACGTGCGGGACCCCGCGTCCTGCTCGGGCGCCTGATCGATTAGATTGAAAACACTTTCCGCCGCGACCAGCATGCGCTGCATGCGGCCGGAAATATTGGTCAAACGCTTGATCGGTTCGAATATCTGACCCAGTGCCGCCATGAAAGACGCGAAACTACCCACCGTCAAGGTGCCGGTATTCGCCTGGTACAAGGCCACGGCGATGACCACTGCCACCGAGACGGCGATGGAAAGCTGCGCCAGCGGCGACATGGCGGCATCGGCCACGGCGCCGCGCATGGCGAAACGGCGAAGCCGCCCATTCACATACCCGAAACGCTCCGATTCCCGTGCATAGCCGTCGAACAGCTTGATGACCCGCTGGCCCTCTATGCCCTCGCTGACCACATGCGTCAACTCGGCATTCATGTTCACGGTGTCGCGGTTGATGCGCCGCAACCGCCGGATGAACAGACGCGATATGGCCACGGGAAGCGGCAGCATCACCAGCACGATGAGGGTGAGCGGCCAGGACATGTACAGCAGCACGCCCAGCAGCGCCACGACGGTAAGCGTTTCACGCACCAGAACCGTCACGACGTCGGTCGCCGAATAGGCGACATTGCCCGCGTCGATGGTGAACCGATTGAGCAGCCGCCCCGTCTCGCCGCGTTTGAACTCAGTGTCGGACAGACCCAGCAGGCGTTCGAACATATCGTGGCGGATACCCAACAGCAAGTTGTTGGCCACCCACATCAGCAAGTACTCGCTGAAAAAACTGCAAATACCCCGGAACAACATCAGCCCGACCACTGCCAGCGGAATCATCCAGATATACGACGGCTGCTTGCCCGAGAAACCGCCATCCAGCAGCGGCTTCATGATGACGGCCAGTGTCGGCTGCGTCGCGGCCGCGCCGCTGAGCAGCAGCATCGACACGATCACCGCCTTCCAATAGGGGCCGACACGCTTGTAGACGCGCTTCCACACGCTCAGTCCGACCGGGCGCGACTGCGAGTATCCTGATGGGGAAGGAGAGTTCAAAAATTGGCTCGCTTCGGCACTATCCAAAAGAGCGCCCATTTTACCGTTCCCGAAAATCGGGTAAAAATGCGGGCTTGAACTTCCGCCGCGCGTTGGCGCGGCACCTTTTCCAATGCCGACCATTTCAGCCATCTACCTGCGCCTGCCCAACTGGATCGGCGACGTTTGCATGAGCCTCCCCACGCTGCACACCCTACGCAACACCGCCATTCCCGTGACCGTCTGCGCGCGCCCCTGGGCGCGCGACCTGTTGGCGGGCTTCGAGGGTCTTGATTTCGTCGACATGAAGGGGCGCTGGCGCGTCGATCGCGACGCGGTTGGCAATCACCGAAAACAAGCGCGTCACCTCCACGCGCGTGGCCTGTTGTTGCCCAATTCGCTGTCGAGCGCGATGGTCTTCAAGTTCGCGGGCATACCCAGCGCGGGCTACCGCGACGGGGCGCGCGGCCTGATTCTGCGCTGGCCGATCGACAAGCCGGCCGTGCCGATGCATGCGGTGCGTCGTTGGCACAATGTGGCAACGCAGGCGCTACAACGCTGGAATCTGCCGGCGCACCCCGCCACGCCAGACCTCGGGCCCGGCCTGAAACCCACCCGTGCACAACGCGACGACGCCGCGGCGGCACTCGCGGCCGCGGGTCTGACCGCGCACGACTTCATCCTGATCGCTCCGACCGCCACCGGCTTGCACCATGGCAGAATCAAGGTCTGGCCGCACTTCGACACACTGACACGCGCGCTGCAGACCCAGGGGTATCGGGTGGCGATGTGTCCACCACCAGGCGAAGTCGCCGACGCACGCCAGAACGCGCCGGCCGCGCTGTGTCTGCCGCCGTTGGGGTTGGGCGCGTTTGCCGCGCTCACGCGGCTCGCGTCGCTGGTCGTCTGCAACGATTCGGGGGTTTCGCACCTTGCCGCGGCCAGCGGCGCGAAACAACTGACGCTGTTCGGCGTCACCCACAAAGAGCGTACGGGCCCGTGGTCGAACAGCGCAACCTGCCTGGGCAGCGCACACGCGTGGCCGTCACCCACCGAGGTCGAGCGCATGGTCGATTCTCTACTACAGTGCTGAACGCAAGTATGGCTTTGTCGAGCTTCCTGGCGGCCCTGATCGCCCCCCAGAATCTTTGCATCACCCTCCTCATCGTCGGCGCCATCTGCTTCATTGCGCGCCGCCGCAAGGTTGGCCTCCTGATCGCGGCGGTCGGCATGGGCTGGGTCGTATTCTGGTCGTTGCCGGCATCATCACTATGGGCGGGCGGAAGACTGGAACAGATGTATCCACACAGGCTGCCAGACCAACTGCCTGCCGCCCAGGCAATCGTGGTGTTGGGTGGCAACACCGCCAACAATCGCCAGAACTGGTTCGAACCCTATGACAAAGAATCGGCATGGCCGCGCATCGATACCGCCGCGCTGCTGTACCGGGCAAGCCGCGCGCCACTGATCGTTCTGTCGGGGGCGGCACTTGAAGGCAAAGTGAGCGAAGCGGAAAATATGGCCCGCGCATTGGTAAAACAGGGCATTCCGCAGCAAGCGTTGGTACTGGAGACGCACAGCTACAATACACGCCAGAACGGCGTGTTCACGGCGATGAAACTGCGCGCTCTGCACATCACCCATATCCTTCTGGTGACCTCGGCGCTGCACATGCCGCGCGCGATGGCGGTGTTCCACAAGCTGGGCATCGCGGCCGTCCCCGCGCCCGCGCCACGACAAATCTACGTGCCGAGCGAACCGGGATTCTCGTTCTGGCTGCCCGACATGCGGGCGCTTGCCGCCAGCCGCTCGATCATCAAGGAATACGTGGGGTTGCTCGTCTATTGGGCGCGAGGCTGGATCTGACGCCGCGCCCGGCGACGGTCTTCGAGGCGCGTGGTGCACTTCAGCAGAAACCTGACAAGGTTGGTGGAACGCGAGACAGTCACGCGCGGCAGCCCGAATACGTCGTCGTCCGCGCGCGCGAGACCGCGCGCCGTTGTCGTGGCGCTGGCATAGCCGGCATGGCGCGTCATGTGACGTATCTCCGGCGATTCGTCGCCATAGGGATAACAGAACGCCGTCACGTCCGCGCCCAGCATCTGCTCGATTTCGCGTTTGGACCGCTGGATTTGGTAGTTGGCGAGTTCGGGCGACAATTCAGGCAGATGCACGTGATCGAGCGTATGCGAGCCGATCTCGAGCCCGGCATCGTGCCAGCCCTGTATCTCGCTGGCCGACATCAAGGGTGACGGCGGAATCCCCTTGGGGGCGTCCCATACGTTCGACCCGCCGACCTGGCGCGCAACGATGTAGTTGGTAGCGGTGAACCCCAGTTCCAGAAGAACAGGCAGCGCATGGCGATAGACGTTGCGGTAGCCATCGTCGAAGGTAATGCCCACGATTTTTTCACTCGAGTCGCGCTGAAGATGCGGCAGCAGATCGCGCATGGACCGCCCGCGGTAGCCGAGACGGCGCAGCCATACCATCTGGCGACGGAAATCAGCCGGATGCACCGTCAATCCGCGATACGCCGTTCTGGGCGGCGCGGGCAGACCAACCTGGTGATACATGAGGATTGGGATCATCGCGCCATTTTATAGGGTGTATCCCCGTCGTGCGTCGATCAGCGCATTCCGGACCGTGCGGCACCCGACAAGGCTTCCCGATAGACGTCGAGCGTGCGCCGCGCGAAGTGCTCCAGGTTGAACTCGGCAACGCTCTTGTCGCGCGCGTGAAGCGCCATTCGCGCCACGCCGCCCGCGTCTTCCATCGCCCGGGCCAGCACCTTGGCGATGCCGGCCACGTCTCGCGCGGCGACGACCCAGCCGTCGACGCCACGCTCGATATTTTCGGGGAGCCCGCCGGCATCGGAGACCAGCGTGGGCAATCCCAGGGAAAGCGTTTCACGGCACCCATAGGAGAGCGCCTCGCGATACGACAACACGAATCCGGCATCGCAGGCCCCAAGGATGGGGCGGACATCGTCGACCAGGCCCGGGAAAACGACTTGCGCGCCAAGCCCGAATTCCCTCACGCGGCGAACTTGAGACGCGTTCGGCGCATCACCCGCCACCACGACGCGCACGCGCCCGCGCAGGCGGTCAGGCAAACGCGCCACGGCGGCTACCAAATCCAGCCAGCCCTTGTCCTCGTCCGTCCCGCCGGAACTGCCAAGCGCGAAGAGGTCCGTGGCATCGTGGCCGAACAACCGCTGGCGCCAGGCCAGCCTCTCGGCGGGATCGAGCGGCGCGAAATAATCGGTGTCCACACCATGCCGGATGATCCGCACAGGCACCCGCCGATACGGTGAATCGGCCAGCATGTCGGCCACGTAGCGGCTGACGGCGATGACGCCATCGGTTGCCAGCCTGGCGCGCAGCCAATGTCCCAGGCTGTTCACCGGATGGTCATTGTGCTTGGTCCAGACAATGCGCGGACGCGGACGCAGACCCAGGCAGGCCAGCATGACGTGGCGATGATCAGCGGATGCGTTGACATGGACGACGTCGTAACGGCCAGCCGCCAACAAACGGTGCAGGCGTCCAACTTCAGGGGCCATGCGCTGCAAGCGGGACGAATAGGCCATATCGATGACACGCACGCCCGCCACCTGTCGCGCATAACGATACAGCCGGCTGGATCCTGGCGTCGCGACCGATAATTCTTGGCTCGATCCCAGCGCCCTGAGCAGGTTGACGATGTAGGTGACATGTCCGCCACCATTGCGGCGGTGAAAATTCGTGTAGAGAATTTTCATTGGGCGGAAATACCAGGATGGGCCAGCGACCCGAACACCATCATCATTTCCGCCGCCCCAGCAGCATCAGTTTGCCATAACGAAAAAAACTTCCGGCGGCGGCAGTGGCCGCCAGCAGGAACCCCTCGCGCCCGTCCAGGAACCCTTTGCGAAAGACGTAAATGCGCAGAAAAGTCCAGGCGCCATGGCCAACGGCACTGGCCAGGTTGGCGGTTTTTCCGGCGGCATGCATGGCGGCGGCAGCGTCCGATGAGTACCGGTTGGTCTTCGCCAGCACCGTATCGAGATCCGGGTAGGGATAATGCAGGAAATGACCAGCCAGCGTCGCCACGCGGCCTTCGCAATGAATGCCTTCGTGCACGGCCACATCGGTGAAGCGCGCCGCGCCGCGGCGAAACAGACGCAGCACGCGATCCGGCCACCAGCCGCCGTGCCGAATCCAGCGACCACAAAAATTGGACAGGCGGGCGATGCGATAGCCATCAGCCGCGGGCCGGCCGAGTTCCTGACAAATGGCGCGCGCCAGTTCCGGCGTCACGCGCTCATCGGCATCGATCGACAGCACCCAATCGCCGGTGGCCATGTCCAGCGCACGATTCTTCTGCGGCCCAAAACCCGGCCAGTCATCCGTCACCA
>SCQX01000006.1 GCA_004298545.1 Candidimonas sp.
GGTGTTCAAGACGGCGTTGATCGTGGCGTGCGTGTGCCTGGTGCTGCAGGGGTATGTCGGCGCCGGCAGCCAGGCGATGCTGGCGCGCCACCAGCCCGCGCGACTGGCGGCCGTCGACGCCTATTGGCACACGGGCGCGCCGCCCGACCTGGTCGTGTTCGCGTGGCCGGATGAGGCGTCGTCGACCAATCGCGCCGCCTGGGTGTGGCACGGTGCCCGCAGTCCGTGGCTCGCGCGCGACGCCAAGGGCGGTGCGCGCGGGCTGGATCAGTTCGCCGGCATGCTGCCGCCGGTTGCGCTGACGTACTGGCTGTTCCGCCTTGAATTGCTGGTTGGTTTGGCCATGGCGCTGGTCAGCTGGCTGACCTGGCTGCGTGTCTGGCGCCGGCGCTATGATCCCGGCGCGTTGTCGCGGCGGTGGCGCAAGACCATCGTGGCCATGACGTTTTCAGGCTGGCTGGCGTGCGGGGTGGCATTGGCGTACGCGGTGTTCGGCCTGTTTCCCTACGCGGTGAATGGAACCATCACGCTGCGCGAGGTGGCAGGAGACGTGGGCGTCGGCACATTGCTGGCGGGGTTGGCCGCGTACCTTGCCTTCTACGGTGTTCTGCTGTGGGGGTTCGTGCGATTGCTGCGGCACGTGGCGCGCTACGGTGTGGTGCCCGTGGCGCGCCGGCGGGGGCGGGCATGATCTCGTATCTGGCGGTACTGCTCGGCGTCAGCGCCCAGGATCCCTCGTTCTGGATGCCCCTGGTTCTCATCGGCTTGTTGTTTGGCATCATCGTCGCGGGCGCGGTGCTTGGAGGGTTCGATATCGGCGTGGGTTGCCTCTTGCCGTTCGCGCCGGCCGAATTGCGCGCCCGCATGCTTTCGCTGCTCGGCCCCTGGCGCGATGCCAACGAGTTCTGGCTGTTTCTCGGCATGGGGCTGTTCGCGACGGCATTCCCCAATGCCTGGGGGGCGGTCATGGGGCGCTTGTATCTGCCATTGTGTCTACTGGCGCTGGGGGTGCTGCTGCGATCGGTGTCGTTCGAATTGCGGCTGCGGTCGCCGCTGCCCATGCAGGCGTTGTGGATTCGCGGCTTTGCGCTGGGTTCGTTGATGGTCGCGTTCGCACACGGCCTGCTGTTGGGCGAACTGGTGGTGAATTATCAAACCCGATCGGGCTACGCTTGGTTTTCAATCTTCATTGGCGCGTGCGCTCTGGCGGCCTATAGCCTGCTGGGAGCGTGTTGGCTCATCATGCGCGAGAGCGGCGAATTGCGTGTGCGCGCGGTGATCTGGGGGCGGCGCGCGGTGCGCTGGACCGCGGCGGGCACCGTGGGAATTTCCGTCGTGCTGGTGTTCGCCAATGCCGGCGTCTTCCTGAAATGGACGGCGCCGGGCATGTGGCGCGTCATGGCAAGCCTCTGGGGGGGCATGTTCCTGATATTCGTGGCCCTGGAAATGCGGCTGCAGCGGATGGTGAATCGCAGCTATCGCACCACGGCCTTGCCGTTCGTGCTGGTGCTGCTGATATTTCTCATCGTGCTTGGCGGTCTGGCATACAGTTTTTTCCCGTTCCTCGTGCTCGACGACATGACGATCTGGGACGCGGCCGCACCGGTATCCACGCTGCGGCTGATTTTGTCGGCGGCCGTGGTGGCGCTGCCGGTTGCCATCATTTTCAACGGTTGGGTGTATTGGCGCATGTTCGGGCTGTCGCGCCCGCCGGCGCCACCACCGTTCAAACCGTGACCATGGCGGCGATTGCCGGCCTCTTCATGAAACGAATTTCCGATTCGCGACACCAGCGGACCGGGAGTCATCGATCGTTCTGATTCATGACGCCGACAGGCCGCGAGTCGTCGATCAGAGGGAACCGGAGGGTGATCTCCAGGCCGCCGCCCGGCGCGTCGCCCAGTTCCAGGGTGCCGCCGTGTGCGCGGGTGATGGCGTCGGCCAGCGCCAGGCCCAGACCGACGGATCCGGTGCGGGTGCGGGCATCGTCGAGCCGTGAGAACGGCCGCAGGGCTTCCGCGCGGCGATCGGCCGGAATGCCCGGCCCGTGGTCGCGTACGGTGACCACCGCCAATCCGGGGTCGGCGCGCAGCGCCACTTCCACGGGTGGTTTGCCGTGGTTCAGCGCGTTCGTGATCAGGTTGTCGAACAGGCGTGTCAGCGCGGCCGCGTCGGCCCTGATGGTCATGGGGCGGGCGTCGAGCTTGAGCCGGTGCACCGCGTCGCCCCCTGTACTCTCCCAGGCGCCGATCTGATCGCCCAGCCATTCGTTGAAGCGCAGTGGCTTGAAGCGATAGGTCCCCGGGTCGGTTCCGCGCACGAACCCGATGAACTGGTCGATCATGCGCTGCATGTCCTGAATGTCGCGTCGCATCCCTTCCTGGAATGTGGCGTCGTTGGCCATCTCGATGCGCAGCCACATGCGTGAGAGTGGTCCTTTGAGATCGTGCGGCAACCCCGCCAGCAGTGTGCGCCGCACCGCACTCGATTCGGCCAGGCTGTCCAGCATTGCGTTGAAGCGTTCGCCCAGTACGCGCGTTTCGATTGGTCCGGACGGTACGACGCGTTGTGGTTGACCGGCGGCAAGCTGGTCGGCGGCGCGGGCGAGCCGTGTCAGCGGGCGCGTGATATGCCAGGCGAACAACGCCGCCAGCAGCAGAAACAACCCCGTGCCCGCCAGCCAGATGATGATGACGGATGTCGGCACCGGCGCCGTGATTCTATGGACCGGAATGACGAGCCACTCGCGTCGTATGATGGTGTCGCCGGTGCCGGTGTCGGGGTCGGGCAGCAGTGAGATATAGAGTTGTGGATCAGTGCCGCGCGATAGGGCGACGCGGGTCCCGTCGTTGAGTTCAGCGTTGAGTTCACGCACGAAGCGATGCAGATGGTGGTCCGCGCCGTTGTGTCCACCGGTAGGTTGCGGGCGGTGCCCGAACCGGGGCTGGTCTTCGAGATAGGTATCGGCCGGCAGTATCTGCGTCCAGAGATGCCATTGGTTCTGCGACGACAGGCGTACGAAATCGGCCCGCTTGTCGGCCGGCACCGTGGCCAGGGATGCCCGCAGGATGCGGATGGTGGTGGCGGTGAACTTCGCAGCTGCGTTTTGCGAGTACTGGCGCCGGTAGTAGCTGATGGTGACGAGCGTGGCGCCCTGCACCAGCAGTATCGTTCCCAGCGTCAGCAACACCATGCGCAGACGAAGCGAGCGCGGTAGTGGTATTCGCGGCATGATGTCAGGGCGAGAAGCGGTACCCTACGCCCCATACCGTCTGGATCCAGCGTGGCTGCCGGGGGTCGTCTTCAATGGAGCGGCGCAGCCGCAGCACCGCGATGTCGATTGCGCGGTCGTTGCGTTCGCCGGAATCGTCGTCGCGCGCCAGGGCGAGCAGCCGCTCGCGCGACAGCGCCTTGCCGGGGTTGCTGACGAGAGCTTCGAGCAGGTTGGTGTCGCCACCGGTCAGCCGGATGAGGGTGCGGTTTTTGTACAGCTGGCGTGTGGCCGGGTCGAATACGAAGGGCCCGAACGCGACCGGTTTGTCTTTGTTGAGGGCCGATGCCCCTTTTTTGCGGCGTAGAACCGCCTCGACACGTGCCAGCAGTTCGCGCGGATCGAATGGCTTGCCCAGGTAGTCGTCGGCACCGGCTTCCAGACCGATGACGCGATCGACGGTTTCGTCGCGGGCGGTCAGCAGGATGACGGGAATGTCTTCGCCCTGCAGGCGCAGTTGCCGGCAGGCCTGCGCGCCGTCGCCGTCGGGCAGCATGCGGTCGAGCACGATGAGGTCGGGGTTGTAGCGCTGGATGCGTGCGGCCAGATCGCTTGCGTCGGGCGCGAGCAGGGTGTCATAGTGGTGGCGATTGAGGTAGTCGGCCAGCAGTTGGCGCAGGGCCGGGTCGTCGTCCACCACCAGGATTTTTGCAAGGAGTTCGTCCATGCCGTCCAGTGTGCCGGTTCGGGTGG
>SCQX01000039.1 GCA_004298545.1 Candidimonas sp.
CATCAACGGCCTGGCGCGCAAGGGCGTGACGATCATGGTGACCACCCACTTCATGGACGAAGCCGAATACTGCGATCGCGTGGCGCTGCTCTCGCGCGCGCGGCTGATCGCCCTGGACACGCCCGACGCGCTCAAGCGCGCCGCGGCTAGCGGCGAGCGGCCCGACCCAACCATGGAAGACACGTTCATCGGGCTGGTGGAATCAGCCGACCGGGAAGCCGAGGTGAGCGCATGAACGACATCTCCCGGCACACGGACACGGGTCTGGCGCGGACGACCGACACGCGCCGGTTCGACCGGCAACGCCTGATGGCTCTGGTTGTCAAGGAAAGCCTGCAGGCGCTGCGCGATCCGTCCACGCTGCTGATTGCCTTCGTACTGCCGGTGGTGCTGCTGCTATTGTTCGCGTATGCCGTGTCGCTGGACGCCCGGCATGTGCGCATCGGCGTGGTGCTGGAGTCGCCAAGCGCGCCAGCCCAGTCGCTGGCCGCCGCCTTCGGCGGCACCCGCTACCTGAACGCGCGCTACTTCCATGACCGGCGGGAAGTTACCGACAAGCTGGTATCCGGTCGACTGCGCGGCTACGTAGTCATCCCGTCGGACTTCGAGCAACGTCTGGCTCGCGCGGACAACGAGCCGCTGGTCCAGATCATCACCGATGGTTCCTATCCCAACACCGCCAACTACGTCGAGAACTACGCCAAGGGCGTGGTGCAGTCCTGGCGCGCGGGGCGCGATGTCGCGGCGCCAACGCCAGCCGTAACGCTGGAACCGCGCTACTGGTTCAACGCCGAGCTGGAGAGCCGGCGCGCGCTCATTCCCGGTGCCATCGCCATCGTCATGACCATCATCGGCACCATGCTGACCGCGCTGGTGGTCGCGCGCGAATGGGAACGCGGCACCATGGAGGCGGTGTTATCCACTCCGGCATCCGTCATCGAAATACTCGTCGGCAAGCTGCTGCCGTATTTCGTGCTGGGGATCATGTCCACGCTGGGGGCCGCGGCGCTGGCGGTCTTCGTCTTCGACGTGCCGCTGCGCGGCTCGCTCGCGGCGCTGCTGCTGCTGTCGGGCGTCTTCATGGTGCCGGCGCTGGGCCAGGGCCTGCTCATCTCATCCCTGGCGCGCAACCAGTTCCTGGCGGCGCAAATCGCCCTGTTCACCGGTTTTCTGCCGTCCTTCATGCTCTCGGGCTTCCTCTACGAAATCGACGCGATGCCGGCGCCCATCCGGGCCATCACCTGGCTGATTCCGGCGCGCTACTTCGTCGAATCGCTCAAGACCGTTTTCCTGGCCGGCGACATCTGGGCAGTATTCACGCCGAACCTCCTGGCCATGAGCGCGATCGGCGTGCTGTTCTTCCTGGCGGCCAAACGGGCGACGCGCAAGAACCTGGAGGCATGAACATGACGACACGAACGCAATACTTCTCCCTTGTCCGCCTGCGGGCGCAATTCATCAAGGAAGTGCTCAGCGTCCTGCGCGACCCGCGCAGCCGCATGGTGGTGTTCATTCCGCCCCTCATGCAACTGCTGGTCTTCACCTTCGCGGCAACGCTGGAAGTCCGCAACGTCGACATCGCTGTGTACAACCAGGACGCAGGCCGCTGGTCGTACGAGCTGATTCAGCGCCTGGACGGCGCCCGGTTCATCTCGCGGGTGCTGCGCGCCGAAAGCAAACCGCAATTGCGCGAGTTGATCGACCGTGGCGCGGTCATCGCGGCACTCGACATTCCCGCGGATTTTTCGCGTGCGATCGCGGCGGGCCACGGCGGCCACGCGCAGGTGCTCGTCGACGGCCGGCGCAGCAATTCCGGCCAGATCACCGTCGCGTACCTCACCACCATCGCCGCCGACATCGGCGGCGAGGTTTCGCCCGAGACGCGCGCGCCGGCGCCGGTGGTCGTGCGCAACTGGTTCAACCCGAACCTGGTCTACCGCTGGTACATCGTGCCTGGCCTCACCGGCATCCTGGCGCTTTTCAGCGCGCTGCTGATCACGTCGTTGTCCATCGCGCGCGAACGCGAGCTGGGCACGTTCGACCAGCTGCTGGTCTCACCCACTTCCACCCTGGAGATCGTCATCTCGAAATCACTGCCGGCACTCGCGATCGGCACATCGCTGGGCCTGCTGATGGTCGCGGCCGCGGTCGGCCTGTTCCACATTCCCTTCACGGGCTCATTCGGGCTGCTGCTGATCGGCCTGGTATTGTTCATTCTCTCGGTGGTCGGCATAGGCTTGATGATTTCCGCCGCCAGCAGCACCCAGCAGCAGGCGATTCTTGGCGCCTTCGCCATCGGCGTGCCGGCGGTGCTGATGTCGGGCTTTGCCACCCCCGTAGAGAATATGCCAACGCTCCTGCAATGGCTGGCCCAGGCCATTCCGCTTACCCACTTCCTGATCATCGTGGAAGGCAGTTTTCTCAAGGCGATGCCATTGGACGACATCCTGAACGGCCTCTGGCCGCTCGCCATCATCGCCCTCGTCTCACTCACGGCGGCCACGCTGTTCGTCCGGGGGCGCTTGCAATGAGACGCACCGACCTCGCCCCCCCGCGCCGCGGCGCCCCTGCCGGCCCGCGCCTGTTCGCCATGGCGGCGGCGTGCGTCCTGTTGACGGCATGCGCGGTCGGCCCCGACTACCGCGCCGCACCGCCGGTGGACACCGGCAAGGGCTGGACACTGCCAACCGCGGACACGGCCAGGCCGGCCGACCTGGCACATTGGTGGTCCACGCTGGGCGACCCGGTGCTCGAGCGCCTGATCGACACCGCGCTGACCCGCAACATCGACCTGCGCCAGGCCGCGGCACGAGTCGATGAAGCGCGCGCGCTGCGCGACCGCGTCGCGGGCGAGCGGCTGCCGGCCGTGACCGCCAGCGCAAGCGTCAACCGGCGCCGGCAAAGCGAGAACGGGCCGTTGCCCGTCGGCTCCATCCCTGGCCTCGGCGTCACGCAAACCATATACGACGCCGGCTTCGACGCCGCGTGGGAAATCGACCTGTTCGGCGCCAGGCAGCGCGCGCTGGAGGGCGCGAGCGCCCGGCTGCAGGCCACCACGATCGAGGCGCAGGGCGTGCGCATGCGCATCGCCGCCGACGTCGCGCGCGCCTGGTTCACGGCCGTCGGCGCAGGGTACGAACTGCGCACACAACAGGCCACAGTGAACACGCTGCAACGGACGCTGGAATTGGCACGCTGGCGGCACGCGCGGGGCGACGCGCCGGCCACCGACGTGGATACGGCGTACGCCCAATGGGCGGCGGCCAGCGCGGGCTTGCCCGACATTCAGGCGCGCCGGCGCGCCGCGGTGCTCAGCCTGGGTGTACTGCTGGGGGCGCCGCCCGAGCGTGAACTGGCGCGCCTCGACGAGCCACTGGCGCCACTCACTCTACGGGCACTGCCAGTGGGCGAACGCGCCGACGTGCTGCGCCGGCGCCCCGACGTGCTGGCCGCGGAGCGTCACCTGGCGGCCAGCACGTCCGACATCGGCGTCGCCACGGCCGAACTGTTCCCCAAGCTCTCCATAGGCGCCGGCGGCGGGTTCCAGGCGCTTGGCACCGGCGATTGGTTCGACGCGTCCAGCACACGTTTTTCCGTCCTCCCACTGATTTCCTGGCGGCTGTTCGACGGCGGCCGCGTGCGCGCCGAAATCCGCGCGCGCGAGGCGGCGCAGCGCCAGGCCGCGCTGGACTACGAGCAGGCCGTGCTGGTGGCGCTGGGCGATGCGGAGCGCGCGTTGAGCGACTACGATTCGGCACTGGCCACGCTGAACCGGCGCGATGAGGCGCTTGCCGCCGCGCGCGCCAGCCACACCCACACCCAGGCGCGCTACGCGGCCGGCGATATCGCACTGACCGAATTGCTGGCGGCCGAACGCACCTTGCACGAGGCCGAAATGCAGGCGGTGCGCGCGCGCACACAGTCGGCGGTGCGGCTGGTGGCACTCTACAAGGCGCTGGGTGGCGGCTGGGACGCGCCCGCCACCGGACTTGCTGCGGCTTACTCAGCGCCCGCACGGAATACTGTGATACAAAGGGAAAGACTGCTATAGTTCCGCCGTACCGTTATCCAGTTTCCGCACGCGCAAAAATGCGGATGCGGAGAAGCGGGCCAGCCAATGATTCGCGTTCCTCCATACAGCAACCCTTCGCCAGATACCACGGGTCGTGGAGAGCATTCCACGTCAAATCGCACTCACGTGCGCCGTACGCGCACGGCGTTCGACGCGGACGATCACGCGCACAATCTAAGCGAATGGGAACAACGCTACAACCAGTTCTCGCCCGGCAAGTTTCGCGGCTGTCTCACCGAACTGTGGCTGCCCGATCTGCAAATTTTTTTTGAAACTGCCAACCAGGCGCTACATCAGTCGTGCGCGGCCTGGGCGAATGCGTTTTGGTTCGGGCTACCGCACCCGGGGTGCGCCCCATCGCGCATCGACGCGCGAACCATAGCGGGCAACACCATCCTCTATCGGCCAGGCAAGCAGCAGTTCGAGCTGCATACGCCCGAGCACTACGGCATTTTCGGTATAGTCATTGGCAAGACGCTGCTCGAAGCACACCTCGCCCAAGTCGAGGGCGTCGACCCATCATCACTGGCATCACTTGCGCGAGGCGGCGCGCTACCTCTCTCCGGTGAAGAATACGGGCGGCTGATTGCGATGCTCGAACAGACGCTCGCCGACACGTCAGCGGATAGCAGCCTCGCCACCAGCCGAGGTGAAGGTATTCGTCGCGCCATCCTGGCGCATCTCGGTGACGCATTGAATACGGGAATTCATAAAGAGATTCGCACCGGTGCGCCACAGCTTCAGCGCAGCCGCGAACTGGTGGAACGAGCACGCGAAATCGTGCTGGCATGCCCCGGCCATCCCGTCTCCATAGCCTACCTGTGCGAGCAGCTGCGCGTCAGCCGCCGTTCGCTGCAATACGCCTTCCGGGATGCAACGGGCATCGCCCCTCTGCGTTATCTGCGAACGCTGAAACTCAACCAGGCTCGTCGCCACCTCCACTACGCCACGAACCCCGCCGAGCACGTCACCCGAATCGCCACGACCTGGGGCTTCGACCACCTCGGACAATTCTCCCAAGATTACCGCAAGCTGTTCGGCGAACTTCCCTCGACCACCCTGCGCCTCGCAACGAATTAATCAAGCGGGCTCTCCGCATCGGTGGCACCAACCCGAGATTTGCCACCCACGCATCAGGGATATCCCTGGTCTTGCCAAAATCCGATAACGCCTTGCCGATTCCAGATAGACGTTGCCGCGGGGGAGTGTGAGGCTTCAGAAAAGCCCGAAACACACACCCTCCGGATCTTCCTGACTATTCTCACCTATTCCCCCTTCCACTATCGGCACATCCGAAGAATCCACTATGCAAGAGCCCCCCATCCAGACCGTTGATCAAGCCGCCGCGCTGATTGCGCAAAGTAGCCTGACGCATATAAAGGTCGGACTGTCCGACATTGACGGCGTCATTCGCGGAAAGTACATGCGCAAGGACAAATTCCTGCATGCGCTCACCGCCGGCTTTGCCTTCTGCGACGTCGTGATGGGGTGGGACTCCAACGATGAGCTCTACGACAACACCACTTTTACAGGTTGGCATACCGCTTATCCGGATGCCGCGGTGCGAATCGATCCTTCCACCTGCCGGCGTCTTCCGCTGGAACAAAACGACCGCGGCGAAGACATGCTGTTCTTTATCGCCGACCTCGACGGCCCGGCCGCGGCCGTCTGCCCGCGCAGGCTGCTGCACCGCGTAATCGATCGGGCGGCAAATCTGGGTTATGAAGCCTGTGCCGCCCTCGAGTACGAATTCTTCATGTTCGAGGAAACCCCCGACTCGGTACGGCGGAAACATTTTCGCGACCTCAAGACGTGGACGCCCGGGAACTTTGGCTACTCCGTCCTGCGCAGCACCGTGCATTCCGATTTCTATGCCAGGCTGATGGGGTTGTGCGAGCGGATGGACATGCCGATCGAAGGGCTGCACACGGAAACTGGCCCAGGCGTTCTCGAAGCGGCCCTGGCCGTTGACCGGATCGAACGGGCAGCCGACAAAGCGTTCCTGTTCAAGACATTCACGAAGGCATTGGCGGAACAGCTCGGCCTGATGGCAACTTTCATGGCCAAATGGTCGCCCGACCACTCAGGCTCCAGCGGACATATTCATTTATCACTGAATGACCGGGAAACCCATCAGAATCTTTTCTTTGCCGCGCAGGCCGAGCACGGCATGAGCACGCTGCAGCGTCACTTCGCCGCGGGGCAGCAACGCTACATGCCGGAATTCATGGCGATGTATGCGCAAACGATCAACAGCTATTCGCGTATGGTTCCAGGGCGTTGGGCGCCACTGGAAGCAAGTCTCGGGATTGAGAACCGCACGACCGCGCTGCGAGTCATTCCCGCGGGAAGCAAGGGGCAGCGCGTGGAGTTGCGCATCGGCTCGGCCGACGCCAATCCGTATATTGCGTTGGCGGCAGCCCTGGGATCGGGCCTGCTCGGTATCGAGGAAAAGCTGGAACCCGAATTCACACTGGGCAATGCGTACGAACAGGCATTCCCCGAAACCCTTCATTTCCCCCATACGCTTTGGGACGCCGCTCAACGCCTGCGCCAATCGACAGCGGCCCGCAACCTGTTCGGCGGCGCCTTCGTCGATCACATGGCTGCCACAAGAGAGTGGGAGGAGCGCAAGTTTCGCGAATATGTGACCGACTGGGAACTGCAGCGTTATTTCGAAATCATCTGATCGACCAAACGTGGTCAACGGCAACGTACCCACCACGATGACTCACCATGAGTGAATTTTCCACCATCAGCCCGATAGACGGGGAAATCCTGTTGCGGCGACCACACGCCACAGCGACCGATGCACGACACATCGGCCATGCGGCGCACGAAGCCCAGCGCGAGTGGATGCGCCGCCCTCTGGAGGAACGCATCCGCGTTCTCGACGCCGCCATTGACACGGTTCTGGCCCGCGGCGACGAAATCAGCCTGAACATCACCCGCCAGATGGGTCGTCCGATCAGCCAGACCCCTGGAGAAATCAAGGGTTTCGCCGAGCGTGGTCGCGCGATGCTCGCCGTGGCACCCCAGGCCCTGGCACCCATCGTTCCCGCCCCCGAACCTTCATTCGAGCGTTATATGGCGCGCGAGCCGGTAGGTGTGGTATTGACGATCGCGCCCTGGAATTACCCACTGCTCACCGCTGTCAACAGTATCATCCCCGCCCTCGCGGCGGGCAACGCCGTGATCCTCAAACACTCCGAGCAGACACCATTGTGCGCGGAGGATCTGGTAGCCGCCTTCACCGACGCAGGCGTGCCAGGCGGCGTATTCCAGTTCATCCACGCCACACACAACACCATCGAGACTCTGATCCGATCCCCCGCCATCGACTACGTTGCCTTCACCGGCTCCGTACGCGGCGGCGCGGCGGTGGAAGCGGCGGCAGCGGGCCGCTTCATCGGGCGTGGCCTCGAACTCGGCGGCAACGACCCTGCTTACGTCCGCGGGGACGCCGACCTCGATCAGGCCGCCGACACATTGGTCGACGGCGCCTTCTTCAATGCTGGACAATCCTGCTGCGGCATCCAGCGTATCTACGTCGACCAGCGCCACTACCACGGTTTCGTCGAGCGCGCCGTGGCACTCACGGAACAATACCGGCTGGGGGATCCTCTCGACCCGAAAACCACCCTCGGGCCCGTCGTTCGCCGCCACGCGGCCGAGGAAATTCGTGCGGTGATCGCCACATCGATCCGCCAGGGCGCGCGCAACGCAGTGAATCCGGAACGTTTCGCGCGGGCACGGCCCGATGGCGCTTACCTGGCGCCATCCATACTCGTTGAAGTCGATCACGGCATGCCAATCATGAACGAGGAATGTTTCGGGCCCGTGGTGGGCATCATGCCGGTCACTGGCGACGAAGAGGCCATCGGCCTGATGAACGATTGTCGCTACGGTCTGACCGCCGCGATATTCACCCGCGACGTCGACGCCGCGCGCCACCTGGGCCGCAATCTCGAGACCGGCACTGTCTTCATGAACCGTTGCGACTATCTCGATCCAGCGCTCGCCTGGACCGGCGTCAAACAGACCGGCTACGGCCTCTCGCTGTCGAGCCTCGGCTATCACCTGTTGACGCGGGTGAAGTCCTATCACCTGCGGTTGCCCTAGCGGGCGTTCTGCACGGAAACCTCGAACCATGCCTCTACCACTCGCCAACTGGAATTACCCAACCACAATCAAGGCAGGCCCGGGGCGCATCCGCGAACTGCCGGGGCTCTGCCGCTCGCTGGGTATGCGGCGGCCGCTGTTGATCACCGATCCCGGACTGGCGGCACTGGCGCCCGTAACGGAAACACTGCGCCTGTGCCGCGAGGCGGATATGCCATGCGGTCTGTTCTCGCAAATAAAAGGCAACCCCACTGGCCGCAATATCAATGACGGCACCGCCGCGTTTCGCGCCGGTGGATACGACGGTGTCATCGGCCTCGGCGGCGGTTCGGCCCTGGATGCGGCCAAGGCGGTCGCCCTGATGACGGGGCAAACGCGCCCGCTCTGGGACTTCGAAGACGCCAATGAAAATTACACGCGGGTGGATGTCACCGGCATGGCGCCCGTCATCGCCATCCCCACCACCGCGGGTACCGGCTCGGAAGTGGGCCGCGCCTCAGTCATCGTCGATGAGTCGACTCACGTCAAACGCATCATCTTTCATCCGCGCATGCTGCCGGCCATCGTCATACTCGACCCTAACCTGACCACGGCCCTGCCGGCGCGCCTGACCGCCGCCACTGGCATGGATGCGCTCTCACACAACATCGAGGCCCTTTCCTCGCCGTTCTACCACCCCATGGCCACCGGCATCGGAATGGAAGGATGTCGCCTGATCCACGAATACCTGGAACGCGCGGTGGCCGACGGACACGACCTCGACGCGCGCAACCAGATGCTAGTGGCATCGAGCATGGGTGCCACCGCGTTCCAGAAGGGCCTTGGGGCCATCCACGCCCTTGCTCATCCTCTTGGGGCCGTCTACGACGCGCACCACGGCACGCTCTGCGCCATCCTCATGCCCTACGTTCTGAAAGCAAATGAGTCACGTATCGCCGACACCATGGAACGTCTGGCGCGTTATCTGAACTTGCCCGGTGGAAATTTCCGCGCCATGCTCGATCGGGTACTCGCGCTGCGTGAGACCATCCGCATCCCGCACACACTGCGTGAAATCGGCATTCCCGCCGACGCGGTCGGCCGGATCGGCGCAATGGCGGTCAACGACCCCTCGGCCGCCTCCAATCCCATCGCCTACACGGCAACGCAATACGACGCTATTTTGCGGTGCGCCATCGAGGGGACCGTATAGTCATGGCGCGCATCGGGGTCCTCGGTTTCCTGCACGAAACCAATACCTTCGCAACGGGCCCGACCAGCCTGGCGCGCTTCATCGAGGCCGATGCCTGGCCGGGGCTGAGCACTGGCGACGCGCTACTCGACGCCACGCACGACATGAACCTGGCGGTCAGCGGTTTCGTCGAGGCCACGCAAGCCAATGGGCACGAGATCGTCCCCCTGCTCTGGTGCTCGGCCAACCCATCGGGTCGAGTCGCCGATGAGGCGTTCGAAACCATCGCCGCGCGCCTCGAAGCGATGCTGCGAAATACGTCCATCGACGGCCTGTTTCTCGACCTGCACGGCGCCATGGTCACTGAAAGTCTCGACGATGCTGAAGGTGAACTACTGCGGCGCCTGCGGCTCATCACCGGGCCAGACTGTCCCTACGTGGCGGCACTCGACTTTCACGCCAACCTGACGCAGACCATGGTGACTCACACGCAGGCAATGGTCGCCTACCACAGCTACCCCCACACCGATATGGCCGATACCGGTCGTCGGGCCGCTGGCCTGATGCAAAGGTTGCTGCAAGGCCAGCCTCTTGCGGTCGCCTGGCGCAAACTTGACTTCCTGGTGTCCATGCCCTGGCAATGCACGTTGAGCGACGGGCCCGCCGCCGCATTGATGAGCGCGGCCCGCAGCCTGGAAGACCGGGACCGCCCCGAAGTACAGTTCGTGCCAGGGTTTCCGCTCTCGGATACACCCGAAGCGGGCCCCGCCGTGCTCTGCTACGCCAGTACGGCGACACGTGCGCACGAGGCGGCGGCAATCCTTATCGATCAGATCGAGGCAAGTAAACAGAATTTCGGCGGACGCCTCTACCTTCCCGACGAGGCTCTCGATCACGTACTCGCCAGAACCGAGGGGCGGACGATTCTTGCCGACACACAGGACAATCCGGGCGGCGGCGGCACAGGCGATACCACCGGGCTACTGCACGCCCTACTCGGGCGCGGAATTGAAAACGCGTGCGTGGCACTCATCTGCGATGCGGAATTCGCGCAGGCGGCGCATGCATGCGGTCGAGATGCACGCCTCAAGCGCCCGCTCGGCGGCCATCATGACCCGGGCGGCCCTCCGGTGGATGGCCCATTCGATATTCTCGCGCTGGGTGACGGCCGGTTTACCGGAACGGGTTCCTTCTATAGGGGCTGCCGCATGGATCTCGGCCCCATGGCCCGGGTGCGCAAAGATGGTGTCGAAATCCTTGTCTCCAGCCGCAAGCAGCAGGCGGCCGATCAGGCAATGTTCCGTCACCTGGGCGCGCAGCCTTTGGCCTACCGGATACTGGTACTGAAGAGTTCTGTGCATTTTCGCGCGGATTTCGCCGCTCTGGCCGACGAAATCCTGATGGTCAAAGCGCCGGGCGTGAACACGGCCGACCTGCACGAATTGAATTTCCGCCACTTGCACCCGAGCATGACCATCGTGTAGCAAATAGCTGCGGGCCAGTCGTAATCAAGGGGGACACGACACCATGATGCCAACGATCTCAGCACTTCAACAGGCACTGTCCACGGGTGAGACGACCGCCGAGGAGCTAACCCGACAGGCGCTGGCACGCGCGCGAGACGCCGGGGGGCAGGGCCGATTCGTCTTCACGCGCCTGTACCCCGAACGCGCGATTGCCTTGGCGCGCGCGTCCGACCTGATGCGCGCGGCTGGAGTCGTGCGATCGCCGCTCGAAGGTCTTCCCATTTCCATCAAGGACCTGTTCGACGTGGCCGGCGAGACGACACTGGCCGGTTCCGTCGTGCTGCGCGGTGCCCCACCGGCCCGCACGACCGCTCACGTGGTGCAACGGCTCGTCAACGCTGGCGCGGTCATCACGGGTAAGACCAACATGACGGAATTCGCTTATTCGGGGGTGGGAATCAACCCGCACACAGGCACTCCCAGCGGCCCCTGGGACCGCGAGCACGGGCGCATACCAGGCGGATCGTCCTCGGGGGCCGGCGTCGCCGTCGCCGACGGCATGTCGGTAGTCTCCATCGGCACCGATACGGGCGGCTCCGTGCGCATCCCGTCGGCCTTTTGCGGACTCACGGGATTCAAACCGACGGCGCGGCGCGTTCCACGGCACGGCGCGCTGCCGCTTTCGACCAGCCTCGATTCCATCGGCCCCCTGGCGGCATCGGTCGCGTGTTGCGCCGCGGTCGATGCCGTCCTGGCAGGCGCTTCCACCCCGCGCGAAGTCGACTCGATGCGTTCATACGCCGCGAACGACGCCAGTACGATCGACCAACACGTCCCCCACCCCCACGCGACCAGCCGACTGCGCTTCGCCGTCCCCGCGACGATCGCCCTGGAAGGCGCGGACGACATCGTACGAGCGACATTCGAACGCGCTCTGCAACGTCTGCGAGCCGCCGGTGCGTGCGTTGATTCCATCGAAATCCCCGAATTCCGCCAGCTTGCCGTCATCAACGCGAAGGGCGGCCTTACCGCAGCCGAGGCCTGGGTCTGGCATAAGGAACTTATCCAGACGCGCGCCAATGAATACGACCCCCGGGTCGCGCCGCGTATATTGCGGGGACGCGACCTCACGGCTGCCGATTACATCGAATTGCTCGCAACGCGCCAGCAGTGGATCGCGGCGGTGGAGCGACGGCTGGAAGGCTTCGACGCGCTGCTGATGCCCACGGTACCGATTATCGCCCCGCCCATCCAGACGCTCGTCGAATCGGACGATAGTTACTTCCAGAGCAACGCGCTCATCTTGCGCAACGCGACGTTCATCAATTTCCTTGACGGCTGCGCACTATCCCTGCCGTGTCACGAACCGGGGCAGGCGCCCGTCGGGCTGACAGTGGCCGGTGTCGCGCTCCAGGATGCGCATATCCTGCGCGTGGGTGCAAGCGTGGAAAAGGTAATCCATGAAGATCAGCCCGAATGAATCGCATGACGTCACATCACGCGGTGCGCGGCAAAGCCAGCAGCCGCTGTGGGTCGATGGCGCAACAAAACGTGCCGGGCAGCCGCGCCCGTTGGCGCATCCTCGACCCCCAGAATGGGGGATTTCCCCGAAATTCACCAGTGCCAGCGGCAACTGCGGGTACTTCGACGACTATTCCACGTACAATCTGTCATGGGTATTCTTTGAACAAATACACAGAGTTGGCGGTTGACCGACCGGTATCAAAACAGACGCTGTTCTGCGTGTTTCGAACAACGATCGTTCCGTTGTATTTCCCGTATAAAACGCTAAATCCAAGGAGAAGCCCGTGAGGAGAAGCACCCTGTTGCTGGGCGGCGCGCTGCTGTGCGCCGCAACGGTCTGCAGCGCCGCGCAAACGATGCGCATCGGCCTGCAGGAAGACCCTGACACGCTTGACCCCGTGCGTGCACGCACCTACGTCTCGCGTATCGTCTTCACGTCGCTCTGCGACAAGCTCGTGGACATCAATGAAAAGCTGGAATTTGTCCCGCAACTGGCAAAGTCCTGGTCGTGGAGCCCTGACAATCTCGCACTGACTTTCAAGCTGCGCGACGACGTGCTGTTTCACGACGGCACGAAATTCGACGCCGCCGCGGCCAAGGCGAATCTGGACCGGGCGCTCACTCTCAAGGGCAGCCAGCGCAAGAACGAACTGGCATCCGTGAACGAAGTCGACGCCCCCGATCCTGGCACACTGGTCATCAAGGTCAAGCAGCCTGATGCCACCTTGCTTGCCCAGCTCTCTGACCGCGCAGGCATGATGATTTCCCCCAAGACATTCGCCAACGCGGAAGACACCGGAGCCGTGGCGCGCGACCCGGTATGCACGGGCCCCTACCAGTTCGTCAAGCGGGTGCAGAACGACCGCATCGAACTGAAGAAATTCGACAAATACTACGACGCGAAAGACTTCCACATCGATCGTCTCGTGTTCCTGCCCATCCCTGATACGACGGTCCGCCTGCAGAACCTGCGTTCGGGCGGGCTCGAGATGCTGGAGCGCGTCAGCCCGTCGGACATCAAAGAGGTCAAAAGCGACCCCAATCTGGTCCTCGCTTCGGTTACGGGGTTGGGCTACCAGCAACTCATCTTCAACATCAACAACGGCGCCAAAGGCAAAAACAATCCTTTCGCCAACAAACTCGTACGCCAGGCGCTGCAGCTCACGATCGACCGCGACGCCATCAACAAGGTGATCGGCTTCGGCACATTCACGCCGGCCCAACAGCCCTTCGCACCGGCCAGCCCCTATTACAGCGACAAATTCCCGGCCACGAAACCCGACATCGCAAAGGCCAAGGAACTGCTCAAGCAGGCGGGCATGCCAACGGTCAAGGCGGAATACACCTTCGGCAACGATACGATAACTTCTTCGATCGCCGAAATCATCCAGGCAATGGCGGCCCAGGCCGGCATTCAGCTCAGCCTGAAGCCGTCCGAATTCGCCGCCATGCTCTCCGACAGCACACGGGGCGACTTCAATATCGAGATGATGGTCTGGTCGGGCCGGGTCGATCCGGATGGCAACATCTACAACTACGTGGGTTGCAAGGGCTACTTCAACGACGGCAAATACTGCAACGAAGAAGTTGAGAAGCTCCTCGTGAAGGCGCGCACCATCCCGGATACCGCACAACGCAAGGCGGTCTACGATGAAGCTCAGGCCATCTTGCAAAAAGACCTGCCGGTGATGTACCTGTACTACCAGCCCTGGCCATTCGTCGTGCGCAAGCAGGTGCACGGATTCAAGGCCTATCCCGACGGCATGATTCGACTGCGAGGCGTCACGCTGTCGAATAGCTGACCCGCCCCTGTGCGTGAAGACCGGTACCATGGTGCCGGCCTTCACCGCCACACTCCCTTACCGTTGGAGCTCTCCGAATGTTCCGATTGATCGTTCGCCGCATGATCGTGGCCATCCCCACGCTCATCCTGGTATCTATGATGATCTTCGGTCTGCAGAAAATTCTGCCGGGCGATCCCGTCCTTGCCATGGCCGGCGAGGAACGAGACCCCGCGGTTCTAAACTACCTGCGGGACAAATATCACCTCAATGATCCATTACCGCAGCAGTATTTCGCATGGGTCACGCGCGTCGCCCACGGTGATTTGGGCATTTCCCTGCGCACCGACATCCCCGTCACCACGCTTATCGGACAAAAGCTGCCCGTGACTTTGCAGCTATCCGCGATGGCCATGTTTTTCGCCATTGCCACCGGAATCCCGCTGGGCATCCTGGCCGCCGTCAAACGCGGCACTGCGGTGGAATTCGGCACCAACCTGTTTGCGCTCTCGGGCATGTCCATTCCAAGTTTCTGGCTCGGGATCCTGCTCATCATGCTCGTCGCCGTACGATGGCGGCTCCTACCTTCATCGGGCTTCGTACCCCCCACGCAGGATATCTGGTTATCACTCAAGACCTCACTGCTCCCCGCGATCGTGCTGGCCACCGTCATCAGCGCGTACCTGATGCGCCATACACGTTCAGCCATGCTTGAAGCACTGGGCACCGACTACGTACGCACCGCAAGGGCCAAGGGGGTACCGGAGTGGTGGGTGGTGCTGCGTCACGCCCTGCGCAACGCGCTGATGCCCATCGTCACGCTGGCCACCATCCTGTTCGGTGAACTGCTGGCGGGCGCCGTCCTTACCGAACAAATCTTTGGCATTCCCGGTTTTGGAAAGCTGCTCGTCGACGCCGTCTTCACACGCGACTACGCTGTCGTCCAGGGCGTGGTTCTGTGCGTTGCCGCAGGTTTCATCACCCTGACGCTGCTCGCCGACGTGCTCTATATCCTGGTCAATCCACGTCTGAGAAGCGCATGAGTGCCGCAACCCCCATCGCCGCACCGGCTCCGCCACGGCGCCGCAACCGTTCCTGGAACAAATTTCGCCGCAACCATTCCGCAATGCTGGGGGCGGGGATCATCGTCCTGTTCATCCTGATGGCGATTCTCGCGCCACTGATTGCCGCCCAGGATCCGCTCCAGGTAGGATTCACTGCCATACGCAAGGCGCCCTCGGCCGCTCATTGGTTCGGCACCGACGAACTGGGTCGCGACCTGTTCAGCCGTGTCGTCTACGGCGCACGCGCCTCGCTTCTGGCGGGCGTCGTCTCGGTGCTGATCGCTCTTTTGATCGGCGTGCCGCTGGGGCTCATCTCGGGCTATTTTGGTGGCCTTATCGATGGCGGCATATCGCGTGTCACCGAAGCACTTTTCTCCATCCCCTTCCTCATCCTTGCCATCGCACTGGCTTCGTTTCTTGGCCCCAGCCTCACGAACGCCATGATCGCTATCGGGATCGCGGCGGCTCCCCTGTTCATTCGGCTCGCTCGTGGACAAGTGTTGACGGTACGCCGCGAGGATTACGTGCAGAG
>SCQX01000040.1 GCA_004298545.1 Candidimonas sp.
TCGGCAACGCGAAAGCGGGCGCGAACATGACGTCCATGTGTATCGGCTGCCACGGCATCCAGGGCTATCGGGCCAGCTATCCCGAGGTGTATCACGTGCCGAAGATTTCTGGCCAGAATGCGCAGTACATCATCGACGCTCTCAAAGAATACGCCAGTGGCGCCCGCACGTTCCCGACCATGCAGGCCATCGCCAAGAGCCTGTCCGCGCAGGACATGGCCGACATAGCGGCGTACTACTCCAGCCTCAAATAATCCGGGTAACCCCATGAAAATAATTCTCCTCGCCTTGGCGGGCGCGTCGCTGGTTGCCGCCAGCACCATCGCACAGGCCGCCGACACCGCCGCCGGCAAGCTGGCGTTCCAGCAGCACAACTGCGCGTCGTGCCACGGCGCCGACGCAAAGACGCCGATCAGCCCGGCGTACCCCATCCTCGCTGGCCAGCATGCCGATTACATCGCCCACGCGCTGCATGCCTATCAACGCGGTCAATCCGGCGCGCCGGCATCGGCCAACATTCGCAAGAATCCCATCATGGGCGCTATGGCCATGACGCTGTCGAACGCCGACATCGCCAATATTGCCGATTGGATTTCGGGCCTGCCCACGCCGCTGTCGAACGACAGGTAAACGCACCGGCCGCTCACGCTCAGCTGCGCGTGGCGCGGCGCCGTAGAAGTTCCAGGTAGGCGTCGTTGCTGAACGGCTTGCCCAGCCGCTGCGCTTCCCACACCACTTCACCCAGGCACTCCATGATTTCGTGGGCGGCGCTGTGGGCATCGCGCGTGATGCACAGGCGGCGGTAGGCATCCACTATGCCGGGCGGCTGGTCTATGGAGAGCTGCTCCGCGATTGCCAAGTGCATCGACAGGTGCAGGAACGGATTGGTTCGACCCTGCTCCACCGTATATTCGACGGTCAGGGCGTCGGGTCGTTCCAGGTCGGCATGGTATTCAGGGTGCTGCGCGATCCACTCGACCGCCATGGCTTCGAGTGGCGTGACGATTTCCGTTTCCTTGTGCTTGCGCCAGGCGTCGATCAGAAACTGCCGGGCCTGGTCGCGTGACGGGTTGAACATGGCGATGATGGGGACGCGAGCGCTGTGCTTCAGGGTTCCATTGTAAGACGCCCACCCGTATAAAAAATTCAAATTCCTTGGGCAAGGCCTGGGAAATACGATACACTAGCGACTCTTATATAAGACTTGTCGCCGTATGGTGAATCGCTGTACCGTGCGGCGGTTTGTGCGCATAATGGGAAGCTGGCGTCCGTGGGGTGGGCGCCTCTTCGTCTCTGGGTCAGGCTAGTGGTCATGGCGCCGTCCGGTGCCGCCCCGTATGATGAAACACTTTTCGGTCATTCCACATTGATTAGTTTTCCGGCCACGTGCGCGGCAGGGCGGCCGGTCCAGCACCAGCGCGACGCAACCCTCATTCGATTCCGAAGCAACAGGAGCATCCATGTCCTACCAGCATGTCAAGATCCCCTCGGCGGGCCAGAAAATTACGGTCAACGCCGATTTTTCACTCAGTGTCCCCAATGAACCCATCATCCCGTACATCGAGGGTGACGGTACCGGAAGAGACATCACGCCGGTCATGCTGAAGGTGGTCAATGCCGCTGTCGCCAAGGCGTATGGCGGCAAGCGGAAGATTCACTGGATGGAAGTGTATGCGGGCGAGAAATCCACCAAGCTTTATGGCGCCGATGTCTGGCTGCCCGACGAAACGCTGGATGTCGTCAGGGACTATGTGGTATCCATAAAGGGGCCGTTGACCACGCCCGTCAGCGGCGGCTTCCGGTCACTGAACGTTGCGTTGCGTCAGCGGCTCGATTTGTACGTCTGCCTGCGCCCGGTGCGTTATTTCAAGGGGGTACCCTCGCCGGTGCGCGAACCCGAGAAGACCAATATGGTGATCTTCCGTGAAAACTCGGAAGATATCTATGCGGGCATAGAGTTCGAAGCGGAAAGCGCGGCCGCGAAGAAGCTCATTGCGTTCCTGGAAAAGGAACTGAATGTCAAGAAAATCCGCTTTCCGAAAACGTCGGGCATCGGCGTCAAACCGGTATCGAGCGAGGGAACGAAACGTCTCGTGCGCAAGGCGATTCAGTACGCCGTCGACAATGATCGCTCTTCGGTCACGCTGGTTCACAAGGGCAACATCATGAAGTTCACGGAAGGGGCGTTTCGCAATTGGGGCTATGAATTGGCGCGCGACGAGTTCGGCGCTCAGCCCATCAATGGCGGTCCGTGGTGCAAGTTCAAGAACTCGAAGACCGGCCGTGACATCACCGTCAAAGATGTCATTGCCGATGCGTTCCTGCAGCAGATTCTGTTGCGTCCGGCCGAGTACGATGTGATCGCCACCTTGAACCTGAATGGCGATTACGTGTCCGACGCCCTGGCCGCGCAGGTGGGCGGTATCGGCATCGCGCCCGGCGCCAATATGTCCGATTCGGTGGCCGTGTTCGAGGCGACGCACGGCACGGCGCCGAAATATGCGGGCAAGGATTACGTCAATCCCGGTTCCGAGATCCTTTCCGCCGAAATGATGTTGCGCCATATGGGCTGGACGGAGGCGGCCGACCTCATTCTCGTCAGCATGGAAAAATCCATTCTGTCGAAGAAGGTCACCTACGATTTCGCGCGTCTGCTGGAAGGCGCGACGCAAGTGTCCTGCTCGGGTTTCGGTCAGGTCATGATCGACAACATGGCCGCGCACTAGTGCATTCCCTAAGTGTCGCCAGCGTGAAGTTCGTGCACAATGTTACTCATGCAGGTGAGGAGACACCCGCCCTGCATGGGCAGCCGATAGATGGTTAGACGGTGGTTCGATGT
>SCQX01000041.1 GCA_004298545.1 Candidimonas sp.
AACGGACCTCAACCATGACTTTTCACCCTTCCGCGATCCCGGCCGAGCGCTTCAACGGGACCGACACCTACATTGCCACCGAAGACCTGAAGCTGGCCGTCAACGCCGCACTGGTCTTGCAGCGCCCGCTGCTCATCAAGGGTGAACCCGGTACGGGAAAGACCATGCTGGCTGAAGAGGTGGCGCGCGCGCTGCGGCGCCCACTCCTCCAGTGGCACATCAAATCAAGTACGAAAGCGCACCAGGGCCTCTACGAGTACGACGCGGTTTCCCGCCTGCGTGATTCGCAGCTGGGAGAGGAAAAGGTAAGAAACATCGGCAACTACATCGTCAAGGGGGTGCTGTGGGAAGCTTTCGACGCCGCCGAGCCGGTGGTGGTGCTCATCGACGAAATCGACAAGGCCGACATCGAATTTCCCAACGACCTGTTGCGCGAGCTCGACCGCATGACGTTCTACGTTTACGAAACGCGCCAGACGATCACGGCGAAACACCGCCCGCTGATCGTCATCACATCCAACAACGAAAAGGACCTGCCCGATGCATTCCTGCGGCGCTGCTTCTTCCACTACATCCAGTTCCCCGACCCGGAAACAATGCGGCGCATCGTGGCCGTGCACTTCCCCAACCTGCGCGAAGATATCCTCGCGGCGGCGCTGGAAACCTTTTTCGCGTTGCGCGACGCGCCGGGCCTCAAGAAAAAACCTTCGACATCTGAATTCCTCGACTGGCTGCAGCTGCTGCTGAGCGAATCGATACCGGCCGACGCAATCCGTTCGACGAACGCCGGGCTGCCGCCACTTGTGGGCGCGCTGCTCAAGAACGAACAGGACCTCACGCTGCTGGGGCGGCTGGCCGCCATGGCGCATTCCGGCCGCTGATCCGTCAAACGCCACGAACATACGCGTGCCGCGCATACTTGCCGCGAGGTCGGCCCGCGTGGTTCGACCGCCGGGGAATCCCCGCAACACCATCACGATCGCCGCATGCTGACATCCTTCTTCTACCACCTGCGCGCCAACAAGCTGCCGGTTTCGGTTCAGGAGTACTTGACGTTGCTCGACGCGCTGCGCTGCCGCCTCATGCCGCCCACGCTCGACGACTTCTACTACCTGTCCCGCACGATCCTGGTCAAGGACGAAACGCTGTACGATCGTTTCGATCGGGCGTTCGGGCAGTTCTACAAGCGTGTCCAGGCGCGGTTGCCCGACGCACCGGCCATTCCGGCCGACTGGCTCGTGAAAACCATGCAAAAGTCGCTGACGCCAGCGGAGAAAATGGCGCTGGAGAAATACGGCTGGAAGCGCCTGCTGGAATTGTTCAAGGAACGTCTGGAAGAACAGAAGCGTCGCCACGCCGGCGGCAGCAAATGGATAGGAACGGGAGGGTCCTCTCCCTTCGGGCACGGCGGCTATCACCCGGAGGGGATACGCGCGGGTGGCCCATCCGCGGGCAATCACACCGCCATCAAAGTGTGGGAACAGCGCGATTACCGCGATTACGACGACCAGCAGCAGTTGGGCACGCGAAACTTCAAGATGGCGCTGCGGCGGCTGCGGCGGTTCGCGCGTGAAGGCGTCGACGTGGAACTCGACCTGGAAGGCACCATTGCCGGAACGGCCCGCAACGCCGGGCTGCTCGACCTGCAACTGATTCCCGAGCGCCGCAACGCCGTGAAGGTACTGATGCTGCTCGACGTCGGCGGCAGCATGGACGAACACATCGCGCGCGTGGAGTCATTGTTCTCGGCGGCACGCAGCGAATTCCGCCATCTCGAGGTGTACTACTTCCATAACTGTCCCTACGGATCGTTGTGGCGCAGCAACGGCCGCCGCAATCACGACCGCATCGACACCTGGGATGTTTTGCGCACCTATAACGACGACTGGCGCCTGATCATCGTCGGCGACGCCACGATGAGCCCCTACGAAATCCTGCAGGCGGGCGGCGGCGTAGAACAATACGACAAGGAGCCGGGGGCGACGTGGCTGCAACGCCTGCTCGATGCCTGGCCGCGCGCGGTATGGCTGAACCCCGAACCCAGCGGCGCCTGGCGCTACCGCGAATCCATCGTACTCATCAGAAACATGATGCGCGACCGCATGTACCCCGTTACCGTCGACGGCATCGAGCAGGCGATGCGGCAGCTGTAAGGAATGCAGCGCCACGGCCGCGGTGAACCCATCGGCCCGATCGGCGTCAAACCTTTCCATTGCCCTGGCCGGGCACACTTCCTGAGACATTCAATGCCGGCATTTCTTCGTCGCTCGCTTTGCCGCCTGAGCAGGCTGCTCATCATCATGCTGGTGACGGCACCCGCCTGGGCCGCGCCGCCATCCGGCGCGACGCGAGGCCCGTCGATACACGGTGTGACGCAATACACCCTGGCGAACGGGCTGCGCGTCCTGCTGGCGCCCGATGATTCGCAAGCCACGACGACCGTCAACCTGACCTATCTCGCGGGAGCGCGCCGTGAAAACTACGGGCAGACCGGCCTCGCGCACGTACTCGAGCACATGATGTTTCGCGGCACCCCCACGCTGCGCGACCCGTCGGCCGCCTTCTCGCGGCACGGACTCGACGCCAACGGATCGACGACCAACGACCGCACCAGTTTCTACGCGACGTTCGCCGCCAACGCGGAAACGCTGCGCTGGTTCCTGAACTGGCAGGCGGACGAAATGACCCACGCTTCGCTTTCCGCGCGAGACCTGCGCACCGAGCGACACGTCGTCCTCAACGAAATGGAGCGCGACGACAACGACCCGGTCCAAGTGTTGCTGCAATCCATGCGTGCGGCCGCCTACCAGTGGAACAACTACGGGCACTCGGCGCTTGGCGCGCGCTCGGATGTCGAGCACATCAACGTGGGTGAATTGCGCGCCTTCTACGACAGGTACTACCAACCCGACGATGCAGTGCTCATCATCACCGGCCAATTCGACCCACGCCGGACACTGCGGGCCATCGAGGCGGCATTCGCCGGGATTCCGCGGCCATCCCGCGCACTCCCCGCCGAGCACACGGTGGAACCCGTGCAGAAAGGGGCACGCACGGTCATCCTCCGCCGCCGCGGCGGCAGCCCGTACGTTGCCGCGCTGTTCCACATTCCAGAGGCTGCGAGCGCCCAATACATTCCGTTGAACCTGGGCGTCGCGATTCTGTCCGACACCCCTTCGGGCCGCTTGTACCAAGCGCTGGTGGACAAGCAACACTGCACCTCGGTCGATGGCTTCACGGCGGGCATGCGCCACCCCGGTTACGCGTTCGTGGGCGCGCAAGTCGCGCCCGGAGCGACCCCCGCCAACGCCCTGACCCTAATGGACCAGGTACTCGATTCGGTTCAAAGCACCCCGTTCACACCAAGCGAACTCGAGCGGGCGAAACGCGAATGGCTCACTGACTGGGACCAAACCGATGCCGACTCCGCCGATCTTGCTTCCGCACTGGCGAGCGCCAGCGCCCACGGAGACTGGCGCCTGTTCTTCCTCGACCGCGAGCGGGTCGAGGACGCCACACTCGATCAGGTACAGACGGCCACGCGCGCGTACCTCGTATCCACCAACCGCACGACTGGCCAGTACATTCCCACGACCAACCCGGTTCTGGCCCCCGCGCCGCCTCCCGTGGACATCAGCGCGGCGTTCAAGAACTTCCGCGGGGAAAAAACCCCTCGCGCACTGGCCACATTCGACGCCAGCCCGGCCAATATCGATGCCAAAACGCAGCGCACGCCGCTGCGGCTACCCAACGGCACGGTGAAACTGGCGCTGTTGCCGAAACCCACGCGCGGCGATATGGTGCAGGCGGTACTGCTGCTCCAGTTCGGCAGCGCCCGCGACCTGCGAGGCCAGCGCGAGGCGTCGAACGCCGTTGCCGACCTTTTGGATCACGGCACGGACAAACTATCCCGCCAACAGATCGAGGACCAGTTCAACCAGTTGCAGGCGGATGTCAACTTCGGCGGATCGGGCGGCACGGTTGCCGTAACCGTTTCCTGCAAAGGCGAGTATCTGCCGCAGGTCATGGCGCTGGTCCTGAAAATTCTGCGCTACGCGGACTTCCCCGCGGACGAACTCGGCAACTACCAGCGCCGTGTCAGCGCATCCATCCACGACGCCGAGGCAAAGCCCGATGCGCGCGCCGCCCAGGCACTCGCGCGCCACGACAACCCCTGGCCGGCGGACGACATTCGGTACACGCCCAGCTTCGCTGAAGCGCTGCATGACGTACAGGCGCTGACTCGCCAGGATCTGCTGAACTTCCACCAGAAATTCTACGGCGCCGGCCATATGGGCGTGGCAGCGGTGGGCCAGTTCGATCCACGCGCGTTGAAGCAAGCGTTGCAAAGTGGGCTGAAAGGCTGGAAGGAAGCGCCCGGCTACCAACGCGCCGCGATGCCCTACAACCCGGTGCCGCCCGAAACGTTCACCATCGACACAACCGGCAAGACCAACGCCGTCTACTTGTCCACCCTGCCCATCGCCGTCAAAGACACGGACGCGGACTACCCCGCGCTATACCTGGCCAACTACCTGCTTGGCGGCTCGCAGACTTCGCGATTGTGGCAGCGCGTGCGGGTGCGCGACGGACTGTCGTACACCGTGCGCAGCACCCTGGATGTCTCTTCGCACGAGCCGGCCGGCCACTGGACGATCTACGCGATCGCGGCGCCGCGAAACATGGACAACGTTCGCCGTGACGTGACGGAGGAGCTGGCGCGCGCCCTGCGCAGCGGCTTTACGCGCGAGGAGGTCCGCCAGGGCATTGCTTCTCTGCTCAGCTACCGCAAACTGCAACTGGCCCATGATGACGTCATTGCGGGCACATGGATCGACTATATGCGGCTTGGCCGCTCGTACGCCTGGTGGGCGGACATGAACCGGAAGCTCGCGGCCCTTACCGCGCCACAAGTGGATGCGGCGCTGCGCGCGGTGCTCAAGCCGGCGCGATTCAGCACAGCCGTTGCCAGCGCGCGGCCGGCTGCCGCACCCCCCGCGCCCGCGCCGCGAATCAACGTGTCGGAACCGAAGCGGCCCAGCCTGCCGAAAACCACAAGGCCACGCGCGCACGTCACGCCGGCGCCGTTGAATGGAGAGCCCGGCGTCAACTGAAAAAGCTCTTCACCTTGTCAGTCCACGATTCGCTCTTGGGCGAATGCCGGTCCCCCTCTCGCGAGAGGGACGCCTCGAAGTCGCGCAGCAACTGTTTCTGCTCGTCGGTGAGACGTACCGGCGTCTCTACGATGACATGGCAATAGAGGTCGCCGGGATAACTCGCCCGTACGCCGCGTATCCCCTTGCCGCGAAGACGGAACGTTCTGCCGGTTTGCGTTCCCTCGGGAATCGTGATTTCCCCTTTGCCCGCCAGGGTTGGTACTTCCAGCGGACCGCCCAGCGCCGCCCGGGTGAATGGTATCGTCAATTCGCAGTGCAGATCTTCGCCGTCGCGCTGGAAGATGTTGTGCGGCTTGAGGTGGATTTCGACGTAGAGGTCGCCCGGCGGGCCGCCGTTGGTGCCTGGTTCGCCATTGCCCGACGACCGGATGCGCATGCCGTCGTCGATGCCGGCGGGAATTTTGACTTGCAGCGTCTTATTCTTGCGCGTACGCCCCACGCCATCACAGGCGCGGCAGGGGTCGGCAATTTCTTTGCCCGTCCCGTGGCAAGTCGGGCAAGTTTGCTGAACGCTGAAGAAGCCCTGCTGCATGCGCACGGCGCCACTGCCGCCACACACGTGACAGGTGCGCGGCTGGGTGCCCGGCTTGGCCCCCGAACCGTGGCAGACCTCGCAGGTTTCCCAACTTGGCACACGAATTTCGGTGTCGAACCCGGCGGCGGCCTGCTCCAGGGTGATGTCCAGCGTGTATTTCAGATCGGCGCCGCGATAGACCTGGGGCCCGCCACCACGCCGTCCGCCACCGAATATCTCTCCGAAAATATCGCCGAAGGCATCGGCAAAGCCCGCCCCGCCCATGCCTCCCATGCCTGCGCCGTTCGGATCCACACCGGCATGGCCGAACCGGTCATAGGCTCCCCGCTTCTCGGTATCCGACAAAATGTCGTAAGCGTGCTGTACCTCTTTGAATTTCTCTTCGGCCTGCTTGTTGCCCGGATTGCGATCCGGGTGATACTTCATGGCCAGCTTCCGATACGCTTTCTTCAGTTCGTCGTGGGAGACGTTCTTCGCCACTCCCAAAACCTCGTACAAATCGCGTTGTGCCATAGTGTCGCCGGCGTTGCTTCCAACGCCCGTTCCTCACATCAGAATAAGAACGAAAACGCCCGATTTTCGGCGAACACGCCAAAAACCGGGCTCGGTGGAGTCACGCGATCGAAACATCGACAAGCCGCGCAACCCCGCCGATCGTGCGGACCGACCGCTACTGGTCGCGCTTGACCTCTTTGAAATCCGCATCGACGACGTTCTCGTCGGCGGGCGCCGCGCCCCCCGCGGGCGCCTCCGTTCCACCCGCCTGCTGGGCCGAAGCGGCCTGGGCCTGCGACTGCATGTCGGCGTACATCTTCTCGCCCAGTTTCTGCGAGGCGGTCGACAACGCCTGAACCTTGGCGTCGATCGCCGCCTTGTCGCCGTCCTTGAGCACCGCTTCCAGCTCTTTGACCGCCGCCTCGATACGCTCTTTCTCGCCCGCGTCGAGCTTGGCGCCGTATTCCTCGAGCGACTTGCGCGTGGAGTGTACCAGCGCGTCGCCCTGATTGCGCGCCTGCGCCAGTTCGGCGACCCGGTGGTCGTCTTCCGCGTTGGCCTCGGCATCCTTGACCATGCGCTGGATTTCATCCTCGCTCAGGCCAGAATTCGCCTTGATGGTGATCTTGTTCTCTTTGCCCGTGCCCTTGTCTTTCGCGGACACGTGCAGGATACCGTTGGCGTCGATGTCGAACGTGACTTCGATCTGCGGCGTACCGCGCGCCGCCGGGGGAATGCCTTCCAGGTTGAACTCGCCCAACGCCTTGTTGCCGGCCGCGATTTCACGCTCGCCCTGGTACACCTTGATGGTCACCGCCGGCTGATTGTCGTCGGCCGTGGAGAACACCTGCGAGAACCGCGTGGGAATCGTGGTGTTCTTCTTGATCATCTTGGTCATCACGCCGCCCAGCGTCTCGATGCCGAGCGACAGCGGCGTCACGTCGAGCAACAGCACGTCTTTGCGGTCGCCCGCCAGAACGGAACCCTGAATGGCGGCGCCCACGGCAACCGCCTCGTCGGGGTTCACGTCCTTGCGCGGATCCTTGCCGAAGAATTCCTTCACCTTGTCCTGCACCTTGGGCATGCGCGTCATGCCGCCGACCAGGATGACGTCGTCGATCTCGGAGACCTTGACGCCGGCATCGGTGATGGCCGTGCGGCAAGGGTCGATGGTGCGGTCGATCAGGTCTTCCACCAGGGCTTCCAGCTTCGCGCGCGTGATCTTCAGGTTCAGGTGCTTGGGGCCGGACGCGTCCGCCGTGATGTACGGCAGATTGATTTCCGTCTGCTGCGTCGAAGACAACTCGATCTTGGCTTTTTCCGCCGATTCCTTCAGGCGCTGCAAAGCCAGAACGTCCTTCGACAGGTCGACCCCGCTTTCCTTCTTGAATTCGGCAATGATGTAGTCGATGATGCGACGGTCGAAATCCTCGCCGCCCAGGAAAGTATCGCCATTGGTGGACAACACCTCGAACTGCTTCTCGCCGTCGACATCGGCGATTTCGATGATGGAAATATCGAAGGTGCCGCCGCCCAGATCGTATACGGCGATTCGGCGGTCGCGATTCTCGGCCTTGTCCATGCCAAAAGCCAAGGCCGCCGCGGTGGGTTCATTGATGATGCGCTTGACATCGAGCCCGGCGATGCGGCCCGCATCCTTGGTGGCCTGGCGCTGGCTGTCGTTGAAATAGGCCGGCACCGTGATCACCGCTTCGGTGACCTCACCGCCCAGATAATCCTCGGCGGTCTTTTTCATCTTGCGCAGAACTTCGGCGGAAATCTGCGGCGGCGCCAGCTTCTTTCCCTGCGCCTCGACCCACGCATCGCCATTGTCGGCCTTGAAAATATGGTACGGCATCAGCGGCAGATCTTTCTGCACCGATTTTTCTTCGAACTTGCGACCAATCAGCCGCTTGACGGCAAACAAGGTATTTTTGGGGTTGGTTACCGCCTGACGCTTGGCCGGTGCGCCCACCAACACCTCGCCGTCCTGCATGTAAGCGACGATGGACGGCGTCGTGCGCGCACCTTCCGAGTTTTCGATGACCTTGACGTTGTCTCCTTCGAGGATGGCGACGCAACTATTGGTGGTGCCAAGGTCGATACCGATAATTTTGCTCATGATCCACAACCCTGAAAGTAACTGCCGATAATAGTTAGTTAGAACGAATCAAGTACCGCCACAACTGGGGCCGGAACGGCAAATTTCAAGCCCGAAATGGTCGCCATGACGGGCAGGCGACCGCGTGCCGGCAAACTACTGACCCGCTTGCCCCGACGATACCGTGACCAGGGCGGGCCGCAAGACACGGTCGGCGATGGTGTAGCCCTTCTGCAGCATGTCGACCACCGCGCCCTCGGGCAGGTCGGAGGGGATCGACGAGATGGCCTGATGCGAATGCGGGTCGAATTTGTCGCCGGAAGCCGGGGCGATTTCCTTGAGCAGATTGCGCTCGAACGCCGCATTCAGTTGTCGCAGCGTTGTTTCCACGCCCTCCCGCCAGGACTGCATGGACTGTTCGGTTTGCGCCAGCGCCGCCTCGAGGCTGTCTTTGACAGGCACCAGCCCCTGCGCGAAAGCCTCGGTTCCGAACTTGCGCGCCTTGGCCGCTTCTTCCTGGCCGCGGCGGCGCGTGTTCTCGACCTCGGCCTGGGCCCGCAACAGCTGATCGCGATACTTCGCGACCTCCGCCTGGGCGCTGGCCAGCAGGCTGGCCAAGTCTTCTGGCTCGGGCGCTTGGCCGGGCTCGGACGGCTCGCCCGACCGGACGCCCGCCGCCCCGCCGGCGAATGCGCCGCCTGGCGCTGGCTGGCTGGCCGGCCCGTCTTGCGAGCCAGCACCCGCCCCATCGTCATGCTCATCGTTGACTTCGAGTTTTTCCGACGTATCGACCGGCCGCCCCCCGCGTCGAGGGTCGAGAGGTTCATTCGGGGAAGACATAAATCGTTCTCCACAATCTCAAAAAGCGCTCAATTCCTTCAATCTAAGGGCGATCGGCCGAATTTCAAGCCCCAGTCGAAAAAATCAACCCCGGACCCAGCCCGCCAAGTGCCGCGCAACGAGATCAGCCAGGACGCCGGCCCAGGCCTCGTCGCCGTTGAGGCACGGAAGATAGCGGAACTCCCCGCCCCCCGCCTTCAGGAAGGCTTCGCGGCACTGGATCTGAATCTCTTCCAGGGTCTCCAGGCAATCGGCCAGGAACCCCGGGCACATGACGTCCACGCGGGATACCCCCTGACGCGCCCATTGGCGCAGTGTCGGCAAGGTGTAAGGTTCAAGCCACTTCTGGGTGCCGAACCGACTCTGGAACGCCACGTGCGCCAGGCCCGCGTCCTCGCCAAGCGCGTGTCTGACGAGGGCGACCGTTTCCATGCAATCGCGAAAATAAGGATCACCCTGGCGCACCGCGGCGCGCGGCAAGCCATGGAAACTGAGCAGCAGGCGATCGGGTTTCCCGTGCACGTCCCACACGCGCCGCGCGCTGGCCGCCAGTGCTGCGGCGTAGCCGGGTTCATCGTAATAGCGTTTGATGAACCGCAAGGCGGGCTGGTCGCGCCAGCCCGCCACCGTGGCCGTGACCGCGTCGACCGCCGTGGCGGTAGTGCTGGCGGCGTACTGCGGGTACATGGGCACCACCAGGACACGGTCACAGCCCTGCCCGCGCAACTCAAGCAGCGCCTGTTCGACGGAGGGGTGGCCGTACCGCATGCCCAGGGCAACATGAACCGACAGGCCGCGGGTATCGAGCGCGCGCCCCAGCGCGCCGGCCAGCTTCTGGCTGTGGACCAGCAGCGGCGACCCGGCTTCCAGCCAGATTGCCTCGTAACGCGGGGCGAGCCGGCGCGGACGTCGCGGCAGCACGACGCCACGCAAGATTACCTGCCAGAGCCACGGAGGCAGCTCGATGACACGAGGGTCGGACAGGAATTCCGCAAGGTAGCGGCGAATGGCTCGCGGCGTGGGTTCGTCGGGTGTGCCCAGGTTGACCAGCAGAACGCCGATTCCCCCTGGCGGACGCGCAGGCGGATCCATCTCGAAGCAATGCGGATCCGGCAGCCCGGACAGGAAACGGCGGGAACATGGCAGGCGCATCAAAGACACATCCGAGTAGGAAAGAACATCACGACTGATTGCTGCTCAACGCGTTCGAGAGCAGCCGCGAGGTGATGTCGACAATGGGAATGACGCGCTCATAGGCCATGCGCGAAGGACCAATCACGCCCAGCGTGCCGACCACCGCGCCGTCCACACCGTACGGCGCGGTAATGACCGAAACATCCTCCAGCGGCATCAGTTGCGAATCGCCACCGATGTATATCTGCACGCCCTGGGCACGGCTGGATACGTCGAGAAGCTGCAACAGTTCGGTTTTTTTCTCGAACAGAGCGAACATGCTGCGCAGCCGGTCCATGTCGGAGGCGATTTCGAAGATGTCGAGCAGCTTGCTCTCGCCCGAGATGACGACCGATTCGTCGGAGTCGACCGGTTCCGTGCCAGCCTCGACCGCCGCTTGCATCAGGCGCGAAATGTCCTGCTGCAGCGATGCCAGTTCACTGGCCATGGTGCTGCGCACTTGCTCGAACGACATGCCCGAAAAATGGTGATTGAAGAAGTTCCCGGCTTCCAGCAGTTCCTGCTCGAGGTAGTCGCGCTGGACGAACAAGATGCGGTTCTGCACGTCGCCATCGGGCGTTACGATGATCAACAGGACGCGCTTGTCGGACAGGCGGATGAATTCGATATGACGAAATACCTGCGTGCGCCGCGGCGTCAGCACGACCCCTGCGAACTGCGACAGATTCGACAGCAGCGCCGCCGCCGCATTGACCGCCCGGGTGGGCTCCGCGGCGGGCAGCAACTGCTGCACTTCGCCCGCGGGCGGCGCCTCGAACCGCCGCACGGCCAGCAGACGGTCGACGAACAAGCGATAACCGCGCGGTGTGGGCACCCGCCCCGCCGACGTGTGCGGGCTGTGAATCAGGCCCAGTTCTTCCAGATCGGCCATGACATTGCGGATGGTCGCCGAAGACAGATCGAACATCTTCGACAGCGTGCGCGAACCCACCGGCTGGCCGTCGGCGATATAGCGTTCGATCAGTGCTTTCAGGAGTGCGTTGGCTCTATCGTCCATGCGCCTATTTTATGCAATTCCGGGCGATCCGCCCCGCGCGGTCCAAGCGGGCGCGGAAACGACGCCGCGGCGACCCTCCGCGCGCCACCGCAACGACGAACAGCCACTTATAATCATTGAATCGACGGCTCGTCCACGGACCGCCTGAACGAGTTGCCCGGGTTGCCGTTTCCGCTTTCCATGTCATTCGACCAGCGAGGCTCACGCTTTATGCATTTCAAAACGGTGGCGTTCGTCGGCAGATACGAGGATCACGGCCTCGACGCGCCGCTGCGTGCGCTCGCCGCCCACCTGCGCGACGCTGGCTGCGAAGTCCTGGTCGAAGCCGACACCGCGCGCAACACGGGCATCACCGAATACTCGGTTTGCGGCTACGACGAAATCGGCGCGCGCGCCGACCTGGCGGTCATCATGGGGGGAGACGGCACCATGCTGGGCGCCGGGCGCCGCCTCGCGGGCTCGCGCGTTCCGCTCATCGGCATCAACCACGGGCGTCTGGGTTTCATCACCGACATTCCCTTACAGAATGCAATCGAGGCGCTTACCAGCGTCATCAACGGCAACTTCGAGGCGGACGACCGCCTGATGCTGCAAGCGCGCGTGGTGCGCGGCGGCCATACGCTGTTTTCCGGAATGGCCATGAACGACGTGGTCATCAACCGCGCCGGCCGTGGCGGCATGATCGAACTCAGGGTCGAGCTCGACGGCGTGTTCATGTACAGCCAGCGCGCCGACGGCCTCATCGTTGCCACCCCCACCGGTTCGACCGCTTATTCGCTGTCGGCCAACGGCCCCATCCTCTACCCCAGCCTCAAGGCCATCATTCTGGTAACCGTCGCCGCGCAAACCTTGTCGAACCGGCCCATCGTGATTCCCGAAACCGGTACCCTCGGCATCACCGTCACGGCGCTGGGGCGGGTAGAGTCGGGCGCCAGCGTCCATTTCGACATGCAAGCGTGGTCTGAATGCCAACCCGGCGACCGCATCGACGTGCGCTGTGCGCCCCACACGGTGCGCTTCATCCACCCCACCGGATACAGCTTCTTTTCCACGCTGCGCCGCAAGCTGCATTGGAACCACATGCCACGGCCCTCCGATGAGGAAGAATGATGCTGTGCGCCCTGCACATCCGCGACTTCGTCATCGTCGACCGGGCGGATATTCCCTTTGAATCCGGTTTCACCGTATTCTCGGGCGAAACGGGCGCCGGCAAATCGATTCTGATCGACGCGCTGTCGCTGGCGCTGGGGGCGCGGGCCGACCCCGCGGTCGTGCGCGAGAACAGCGCGCGCGCCGACATCAGCGCCGTCTTCGACGCGCCCGAGACGTTGCGCCCCTGGCTGCGCGAGCACGCGCTCGAGGCGGACGACGGCACACTCATCCTGAGACGCGTCATCGACACCGAAGCGCGCAACCGGGCCTTCGTCAACGGGCTGCCGGTAACGCTGACGCAGCTGCGGGACCTGGCCGAGCAGCTGGTCGACATTCACGGCCAGAACGCCCATCACAGCCTGCTCAAAGCGGCGAACCAACGCGCGCTGCTCGACGATCAGGGCGGCCACCAGGCGCTGGCGCAGGCAGTTCGCGAAGCGTGGCAGGCGTGGCAACACGCCGAGCGGGCGTTGCGCGCCGCCACCCAAAACGCCGAGCAAAGCCGGCTGGAGCGCGAACAGCTTACCTGGCGGGTGGAAGAGCTCGACCGCCTCGCGCTGGGCGACGACGAATGGGAACGCGTCTCCAACGATCAAAGCCGCCTGGCGCACGCCCAGGCACTCCAGGAAGGCGCAAGCCAGGCGCTCGCCGCGCTCGAGGACGATGAAGCGTCCGCACAGCGATTCCTGAGCGATGCCGAGCGCCACCTCAAAAATCTTGTGCGACACGACGCGCAGCTGCAGCCCATGCTCGACGCCATCGCATCGGCGCGCATCGCCACGACCGACGCCGCCTCCGAGATCAGCGGCTACCTCGACCGCCTCGAACTCGACCCGGACAGCCTCGCCCGGGTCGAGCAGCGGGTATCGGCCATCTTCGATACGGCCCGCAAATTTCACGTCGAACCCGAGGCGCTTCCCGCGTTGCACCAGTCACTGCGCGAGCGGCTGCGGGCCACGCAAGATGCCACTGACATTCCCACGCTCGCGCGGCGGGCCAGCGCCGCCCGCGCCCTGTACGACGCGGCTGCCGCACGCCTTTCCGAGGCGCGCCGGAAAACCAGCGCCGCATTGGCCGCCCGAATCACACAGGCCATGCAGACGCTGGCCATGCGCGGCGGGCGCTTCGACGTGTCGCTGACCGACGCGGAACCCAGCGCGCACGGCAACGAAACCGTAGAGTTCCTGGTTGCGGCGCATGAAGGCGTCACGCCGCGCGCGCTCGCCAAAGTTGCTTCTGGCGGCGAATTGGCGCGCCTGTCCCTGGCCCTGTCCGTTGCGGCCAGCCAGGCCACCCGGGTACCAACGCTTATTTTCGACGAAGTCGACGCGGGCGTGGGCGGCGCGGTGGCGGAAGTCGTGGGCCGCCTGCTGAAAGCGCTGGGCACACGCCACCAAGTGCTTTGCGTCACGCATCTGCCGCAAGTGGCCGCGCGCGGCACGCACCATTACGAAGTTCGCAAATCCACGACCGATGGCAGCACGTACTCGGTGATTCGAGCGCTAGACCAGCAAGGGCGCATTGACGAACTGGCGCGCATGCTGGGCGGCCTGACCATCACCGACACGACACGCCGCCACGCGCGCGAAATGCTGGCGCAATGAACAGTACCCCGCCGCCGGCCGCAATACGATCAGCGCCCGTGGTGTTGCGGCAGCTTGGCGCAATTGGGGCATATGCCGTAGAGCATCATGGTGTGGCTCTCGAGCGCGAACCCGTTGTCTTTGGCAACCTTATGCTGGCGCCGCTCGATTTCGGCATCGGTGAATTCCACCACCTTCCCGCAATTGGTGCAAATGAGATGATCATGATGATCGCCATCGTTCAACTCGAACACGGCCTTGCCGCCATCGAACTGGCTGCGCACCAATATGCCCGCCTGCTCGAACTGGGTCAACACGCGATAAACCGTCGCCAGGCCGATCTCCACGTCTTCGTTCATTAGGGCACGGTAGACATCTTCGGCGCTTTGATGACGCTGATCAGCCTTGCGGAAAACATCGAGGATCTTCAGGCGCGGGAACGTTGCCTTCAGCCCCATGTTTTTCAACTCGTTCTGTTCGTTCATGGCTAAAATGTCTCTGGCTGGAAATGAGTGGCACCAACGGTGCGTTGCCGGACGGCGCCGGCGCGGCCTCATGCCGATGCCCCTGCAAACCTTTATGATAACGGTTTTATCCGACACCAATCACTGGGGCACTGTGTGCTGACGACTGCAAAATCCCACCGTTCCACTTGGCGCGCGGCACTGGCCGCCAGCGTCGCGGCCATGGCACTGACGGCGTGCGGCACGACCAACTGGGGCTTCCCCTACAAAATGGACGTGCAGCAGGGCAATTGGATTACCGCCGAACAGGTGGCGCAATTACGCCGGGGCATGACGCCGGACCAGGTCCGGTTCCTTCTGGGCTCGCCCACCCTGCAAGATGCGCTGCATGCCGATCGCTGGGACTACCCCTACCTGAACGAACCGGGATACGGCAAGAAGGAAGACCGCAATTTCACCGTATGGTTCAAGAACGGCCTGCTCGAGCGCTGGGGCGGCAGTGAGCAACCCGATCGCCAGCCTTTCCAGAAAACCGACACCGGCGCCAAGGCAATCCAGAAACCCGCTCAAGGCGCGGTCGGCGCCGTCAAGAGCACCGAATCCGGCACGGGCGCGACACCGGCACCGGTGCCAGGAACGGCGTCCCCAGCCACATCCCCGGCCGAATCCGGCGGCGCATCGGCCATCCCGCAAAACACAAGCAGCTACCGCCCGCCGCAGCCTACGCTTCAACCCGGCAACCTGCCGACTGACAACGATGCGAACGGGGGGGAAACGTCAAGCCACCCGTCCAACTTGCGGTTGCAGCCGCCCAATCCTGCCGCCAATCCCTCGGCGGGGGGGTCGCTCATCCAACCACTGCGTTAAGGGAGCCTTCATGCGCATTGCCATTGCTGGCGCCGACGGCCGCATGGGCCGCATGCTCATCGACGCCGTGCTCGAGAGCGCCGACCTCACCCTCACCGTGGCGCTGGCGCGCGCCGGCGCCAGCTGCATCGGCAACGACGCGGCGGGTTTTCTGGGCCGCGACAGCGGGATACGCATCACATCCGACCTCGCCGCGCTGGCCAACGCCGATTGCCTGATCGACTTCACACGCCCGGCCGGTACGCTGAATTACCTGCAAGCGTGCCTGAAGCACCATACCAAGTGCGTCATCGGAACGACAGGATTCGACGAACAGGGAAAGCAGGCCATCCACGCGGCCAGCAAAAAAATCCCTATCGTCTTTGCTCCCAACATGAGCGTGGGCGTCAACGTCACGTTCAAACTGCTGGACATGGCGGCGCGGCTGCTCAACAGCGGCTACGATGTGGAAATCCTCGAAGCGCATCACCGCAATAAGGTCGACGCGCCCTCCGGCACCGCCCTGGCCATGGGCGAGGTCGTCGCCCGCGCGTGGGAAAAGAAGCTCGACGACATTGCCGACTGGACGCGCCACGGCGAAATCGGCCCGCGCGAAACCGGGCGCATCGGCTTTGCGGTGTTGCGCGGCGGCGATATCGTGGGCGAGCACTCCGTGTTCTTCTGCGGCAGCGGCGAGCGCATCGAAATCAGCCACCACGCCAGCAGCCGTGCCACCTATGCGCAAGGCAGCCTGCGCGCGGCGCGCTACCTGGCGCGCAAAGAATTCGGTCTGTTCGACATGCAGGACGTTCTGGTGGCGTGACCGCTGTTCAGTTCACAGCAACCGGCTCCTGCTCCAGCGTCACGCCGAATCGGGCCGAAACGTCGGTGCGAATCTTGTCGGCCAGCCGCGCAATCGTCGTGGCATCGGCGCCGCCGTAGTTGACCACCACCAGCGCCTGGCGGTCGTGAACCCCTACCATGCCGTCGCGGCGGCCCCGCCAGCCCGTCTGTTCGACCAGCCACCCGGCAGCCAGCTTGACGGCACCATTTTCCTGCGGATAGGCGACCATTTCAGGCCAATGCGCCTTCAATTCGCGATATCGATCGGCGGGCACGACTGGATTCTTGAAGAAGCTGCCCGCGTTGCCAAGATACGCGGGGTCGGGCAGCTTGGCGCGCCGAATGGCGCTGATGGCCTCGAATACCTGGCGCGCGGTCACCGGCGCATGCGGCTTGCCGAACCGGCGTTTCAGATCGGGGTAATCGAGCACGGGGTGCCAGTGCTTCGACAAGCGAAAGCGTACCGACAAGATCAGCCAGCGGCCGGGCGACGCGTGTTTGAACCAGCTATCGCGATAGGAAAACAGGCAATCCGCCGCGTTCATCTCGCGAAAACGGCGCTCGCGCAGATCCCACGCCACCAGGCTGTGGAACCGGTCTTTCAGCTCCACCCCATAGGCGCCGATGTTCTGTACCGGTGCCGCGCCCACGGTACCCGGGATCAGCGCCAGATTCTCCAGCCCGTTCCAGCCGCGCGCCACGCAGGTTGCGACGAAATCGTGCCACACTTCCCCCGCCTGCGCTTCCACCACCCAGCCGTCGGCGGATTCTTCGCGAACGCGTACCCCCCTAGATTCCACCTTTACCACCAGGTAGTCCAATTCGGGGGCCAAAATCACATTGCTGCCGCCGCCGAGCACGAACACGCGCGCATAGCGGTCCGCCGCCGCGGACAGATCGGGAAGCTCCGACAGGTTGGTGTAGTGCCACAAGGCCGACGAATGAGACAGCAAGCCCAAGGTATTGAACGGTGTCAGATCGTGCGGGCCGGGTTCCGCGGCTGAGGTTCGCATCATGCTATGCTTTTTCTCCCGGCTCGCATGTTACTCGGTTTTTGGCTGGCGAAGGCGACTTGCCGTGTCGGCGGTGAGGTACTTCAAGGCAATTCCGAATTGCCGAAACAGGGAATCTACTATAGAATGCTTGACTTTCTCAGCCCGGTACTTGCCACTCCCAGCGGATGGTTCGCGCCGCACTGATCGAGGCACCGCGGGAATAGCTCAGTTGGTAGAGCGCAACCTTGCCAAGGTTGAGGTCGCGAGTTCGAGACTCGTTTCCCGCTCCAGACTCCAAAAAAGGCCCAGACTTCGGTTTGGGCCTTTTTGCGTTTGGTGGCGTCGTTATTGTGGTTCGCTTGAGTGGCTGTTTAGTAAGCACCCGGCAAACCCGCCTTGACGGTAAAGATCAAGCGGCGGGAGCCCACCGATGGGGCAGCAACTCGGCGATCCGGTGGTTTTTCTGCGTCGGCAGGCGCGTGAGTACGTCCTTCAGATAGGCGTACGGATCGTGC
>SCQX01000042.1 GCA_004298545.1 Candidimonas sp.
CTCGTGCCGGACATGACGCATTTCTACGCGCAGTACGCCTCGATCGAACCGTGGATGAAGTCCGACAGCCCGGTCGGCTCGCGCGAGCGGCTGCAATCCCCGGCGGACCGCAAGAAGCTCGATGGCCTGTACGAGTGCATCCTGTGCGCCTGCTGCACGGCCTCGTGCCCCAGCTGGTGGTGGAATTCGGATCGGTTCCTGGGGCCGGCGGTGCTGCTGCAGGCCTACCGCTGGATTTCCGATTCACGCGATGAGGCAACGGGCGAACGCCTGGATTACCTGGACGACGAGTTCCGCCTCTACCGCTGCCACACCATTGCCAACGGTACGAATGCGTGCCCCAAGGGGCTGAACCCCGCCAAGGCAATCGCCGAGATCAAGAAGACGCTCGCGAAACGCGTACTTTGATCACGCTGGAATGGAAGTTCCGACCATGGCGGCACGCGTACCCCGTTCAGAGCGCGCGTGACCGGTCGCCTGGGAGCGCGGGGCGCGTGCCCGAACGGTCGCAAGCAAGGATCAGCGGTTGGGAAAGCGCACGGCGACTGGTGAACAAGAGAATTTGTTGCGCCTGATCAAACGGCCTGAAGAGTAACCGTACAGGCCGCGTTCAACACTATATATTGTGTGTTCTATGATTTATCGCACAATATATAGTGTCCATTGACAAACACCGCTACTGCCGGCCCGCGCGCGGGCCGGCGCATCGTGCGCTTGCGCATTCCACCGACTTAGTGCGCGACGTCACCGTATGCCGCGCGGGCGTCGCGCCACACCGACTGATCGCCCGGTTTTTTTCACGCCTCGCGGGGCTTCAGATTCCACTGCTCGCGGCACTTCAGATCCCGCTGCTCGCAGCCGCCCGGACCGTGCCCGGGCCGAACACCCCACCGGCAGCGCCGGCGCCCGCAAATTCGGCGTCCACGCCCGACGACGTCGCCCGGTTCACCGAAATCACCGTCAAGGGCAAGCTTCCACCCGAAAGCGAATCCGACACGCCGGGCGATGTTTCGACCGTCGACGCCCGGGCGCTGCGAAACGCCGGCAACGAAAGCCTCGCACAAGTGCTCTCGGGGCAGCACGGCATCGAGTTTCACAACAGCGGTGGGCCGCAGACGGCGGCTGGTATTTCGATACGCGGCGCGAACACGGACCAGACGCTCGTGCTCGTCGATGGCGTGCCGATCAACGGCGCAACGAGCGGCCTGGCGGCCCTGAACGCGCTGCCCGTCGAGTCGGTGGACCACGTCGAGATACTGCGCGGCGCGGCGGCCAGCCTGACCGGCGCCAGCGCCATCGGCGGCGTCATCGACATCATCACACGCGAACCCCGCAACCAGCCCTTCGCCGGTCATGCATCGCTGGGCCTGGGAACGTACGGAACGAGCCGGTACGCGGCCGGATTCGATGGCGGCGGCCACGGCTGGTCGTACCGCTTCGGCGCGTCCTACGGGCAGAGCGCGGGCTACAACGCGACGAACCGCGCCAACGCGTATTCCTACAACCCGGACCGCGACGGCTATTACTCGCACAACGTGAATGGCAGCGTGTCATACGCCTGGCGCGAGGGCCAGAAACTGACCGCCCAGGTGTACACCACGCGCATCAATGGCGGGGTGGACATTGATGCCACCCGACCGTTCGACGAGCGCAGCATCCAGACACTGAGAGTCACCAACCTGCGCAGCAACAACCGGATCACCGATTTCTGGCATAGCGCGCTGAGCGTCGCGGTCACACTGGACAAAGATCTTACGCGCACGGCGGCAAACGATACGACCTTCGCCACCCGGCAGAGCCTCTACGCGTGGCGCAACGATCTGACGCTGGCGGCAACGCAGAAGCTGGCGATCGATTTCGAATATCTCACGCAAAACGTATCCGGCGACATTCCATCATTCGGACCGGACGGGGCCCCCGGCCCGATGCTCGATTTCACACGCACGCGCCGAAACGACAAATCTGCCACCGGCACCTACTCGGCGACTGTCGGAGCGAATCACTTTCGCGCAAGCCTGCACGGCGATCGCGATTCCCAATTCGGGCCCGCCACCACCTGGGGCCTGAGTTACGGCCGCGATCTCGGCCGCGAACTGTATGGCTACGTGGCGGCAAGCACCGGATACAAGGCACCGACATTCAATGACCTCTACTACCCCGGCTACGCCAACCCGCGGCTCAGGCCCGAGCGGTCCCGCAACCTGGAAGCGGGGCTGAAATTCACCGCCGACACCTACGCGCTGGACGTGGTCGCCTACCGCAATACGATCCACGATCTGATCACCTACGACCCGAATCAGATGAAGCCCGAGAACCTGGATCAGGCGACGCTGCGGGGTATGACGCTCACGGCCGAGAAAAACTTCCACGCCACCACGCTGCACGCAAGCATCGACCTTCAAGATCCACGCAACGACTCAAGCGACAAGCTGCTCAACCGCCGGGCGCGGCGGATTTATCGTGGCAGCATCGAGCACCACGACGGCGCGTGGAAGTTCGGGGGCGAGTACGTGTTCGTCGGCGCGCGCTACGACGACATCGCCAATCGGGTGCCGCTGGGCGGCTACGGCCTGCTCAACCTGACCGCGGGCTACCAGATCGACCGCCAGCTGAGCGTCGACGTCCGCTGGGACAACGTCCTGAACAGAAACTACATGACGGCGTATGGCTACAACACACCGGGCTCGAATGTGTTCGTCACCTTGCGCTGGCGCGACTGAGGTACGCGCCACATGGGCCGCAAGCGGAGTCCAGCGCGCCAGGCGGTCACCACGTACGTTGGGCCGCAGGCGCGCACCACGATTCGCGGCGTAGTTGCTCCACGTCAAGAATCGCACGACTTTCCAGTGAGTCTCTTGATGGAATCACTATATATAGTGGTTATCATTAATTAACAACACAATATATAGATAAGCGATGCGCTCGCGAATCGCGCATCCCGTCCGCGAAATCGCCCGGACGAAACATCCTCCGCACCATTCGAAACCGTGCCGTCCGCCCCTGAAGGAAGCCGCCGATGATTCCGCTCAAGTACGTACCAGACCTTGGCAAGCAAATGCTCGCCGAGAGCAAATTCTTCTCGGGCTACTCCCGCTGGCACGATACACGCGGCGCCTACGAGACGTGGAACGAAGCCGTCGAACGCGTCATGCGACTGCATCGCGTGAAATATGCGGGCAAACTCGGCGCCGAACTTCTCGCGCTGATGGATGCGGCGCAACGCGCCTACGAAGAAAAACTCGTGCTGGGCGCGCAGCGGGCGCTGCAGTTCGGCGGCGCGCAACTGCTCAAGCATGAAGCGAAAATCTACAACTGTTCCTTTTCCTACGCCGACCGGCCGCGGTTCTTCCAAGAGGCCATGTACCTGCTCCTGTGCGGATGCGGTGTGGGCTTCTCGGCGCAACACCGCCACGTCGACCAGCTTCCGCGCATTCGGGCGCGCGCCCGCGACAACGTCCGCATCTTCCAGATTCCCGATTCGATCGAGGGGTGGGCCGATGCCTTCGGCGTGCTGCTGTCGTCGTTCTTCGAATCGGGCGGCACATTCCCCCAATACGCGGGCGGCCACGTGCATTTCGACTACAGCCTGATACGGCCAGCGGGCGCGCTCATCAGCGGCGGCTTCAAGGCGCCAGGACCGGAAGGGCTGCGCCGTTCGCTTACCCGCTGCGAAGCCGTGCTCGAGCGGGAACTCGCCATGGGCGGGACACGCCTTCGCCCCATCGTGGTGTACGACTTCGTGATGCACATGGCCGACGCGGTGCTTTCGGGCGGCGTGCGCCGCTCGGCCACCATCTGCCTGTTCGACAAGACCGATCAGGAAATGCTGACGGCGAAAACCGGCAACTGGTATCTGGAAAATCCACAGCGCGCCCGCAGCAACAACTCGGTGCTCATCGAGCGCAATCAGCTCACGCGCGCCGAGTGGCATGACATCATGAAGTCGGTTCGCGACTTCGGCGAACCGGGCTTCATCTTCACCGACGACCTCGCATTCGGCTTCAACCCCTGCGTGGAGATCGGCATGCTGCCCGTGACCGAAGACGGGCGCAGCGGTTTCCAGTTCTGCAACCTCACCGAAATCAACGGCGCACGGTGTACCAGTCGCGAGCAATTCCTGCGCGCCTGCGAGGCGGCGGCCACGCTCGGCACGCTGCAGGCGGGCTATACCCATTTCAACTATCTGGACGGCGCCTCGCGCGAGATCACCGAACGGGAAGCGCTGATCGGCGTATCCATCACGGGATGGATGAACAACCCCGACGTGCTGTTCGACACCGCGCTGCTTGAAGCGGGCGCGCGCCGCGTGCGGGAAGTCAACGCGCGCGTGGCGGCGCTCATCGGCATCAAGCCGGCGGCGCGCACCACCTGCGTGAAGCCCAGCGGCAACGCATCGGTGCTGCTCGGCACGGCGTCGGGCATCCATGGCGAGCACGCGCCACGCTATTTCCGCAATGTACAGATGAACGACAGCGACGAAGTCGCCCGCCTTCTCCTGGCTGAAAATCCCAAGATGTGCGGCCGCTCGGTGTGGAGCGAGACCGACATGGTCGTGTCGTTTCCCGTCATCTCGAAACCGGGCTCCCTCTACAAGCGCGATCTGCTGGGGGCGAAGCAACTGGAATACGTCAAGCGCGCGCGGGAATCGTGGATCGAACACGGCACGAACATCGAACGCTGCCGCGACCCCAGGCTGCGCCACAACGTGTCGAACACCATCACCGTGGACGACTGGGACGCGCTCGAGCAGTACATCTTCGAGAACCGCAACTGGTTCGCCGGCATTTCGCTGCTGGCCGCGCAGGGCGACCGCGCCTATGCGCAAGCGCCGTTCACGGAAGTCCACACGGCCGAGGAAATCGTGGCCGAATACGGGCAGGCGGCAATGTTCGCCTCGGGTCTCATCGTGGACGGCCTGCACGCGTTCGAGAACAACCTGTGGCTCGCATGCGATACGGCGCTGGGGCGCGGCCTGACCCTGACCGAACAGGCGGAAGACCTGCTCAAACGCGACTGGGTACGGCGTTTCCACAAGTTCGCAGGCAACTATTTCCGCGACGACCCGTTGCGCACGTCGCACTGCCTGAAAGACTGCCACAACCTGCACAAATGGGAAAGCATACAGACCGCGATGAAGCCCGTCGAATTCACCCGCGTGCTGTCACAACCCCGCTACGTCACGGTCGACACGCTGGCCAGCGAGGCGTGCGCGGGCGGCTCTTGCGAAATCGTTTTCTAGGGGTGTCACGAGAATGAAGCGACTCCTTTCAGGCGGCCTGCTGGCCACCGCCGTGAGCGTCACGGCAATGTTCTTCGCCGCGCAACACCTCTGCTACTACCTGCCGTGGATGGTGTGGTGCGTTTGAGAAAACCATGCGCATCTCCATCGTCACGACCCGCATGGGCGACGGCGGCACGACCACACTTGCCGACGGCACACGTCTTGCGAAAGACGCGCCGCGCATCGAGGCACTCGGCCAGATCGACGAACTGAACAGCGTCATCGGCCTGCTGCGCACCGAGCCCATGGACCCCGGGCTCGACACGCTGCTCGCGCGCATCCAGAACGATCTGTTCGATCTGGGCGCCGAACTGTCGATTCCGGAACACCCGGCGTTCGCCGCGGCGCACGTCCGGTCGCTCGACGAGAACCTCGAGCAATACAAGGCGGGCCTCGCCCCCCTGCGCGAGTTCATTCTTCCGGGCGGCTCGCGCGGCGCCGCGCTCGCGCATCTTGCACGCACGGTTTGCCGCCGCGCCGAACGCGCGCTGGTTGCGCTCGGCGCGCAGGCAACCGTAACCGCCGCGGCCCGCCAGTACCTCAACCGGCTCTCCGACCTTTGCTTCGTTCTCGCGCGCGTTCTGAACCACCGCGCGAACCACGCAGATGTCCTTTGGGACCGCGCGCTCAGCCCGCGCGTCGCCCGCCCGCCGCGAGAAGAGGGTGGGACGCGGGAGCGTGGCAACGACGGCTCGGAAGACCCGCGGCACCCCCATTAATCGATGGTATCGATCAAAAACATAAAAATAAAGCATTTTTTCTATATGAATGTACGCGTTAAGCTGACGGACGAGGCGTGATCATCGTCCCAGCAAGACGCGATCACCGTCTGAGTGCGACGTGAACGCTGTCCGATCACCACTTTGGACCACGACCACCATGACAGCTGAACCCGCGGAGCGAGTTCCGGTCACCATCATCACCGGCTATCTGGGCACCGGCAAGACGACGCTGCTGAATCGCCTGCTGCAAGACGATCTGTTCGCGCACAGCGTGGTGGTCGTCAATGAATTCGGCGAAATAGGCCTCGACCATCTTCTGATCGCCACCCCCACGGAAAACACCGTGGTACTCGAAGGCGGCTGCATGTGTTGCAAGCTGCGCGGCGAGCTCGTCGACACGCTCGCCGATCTTCACGCCGACGCGCAGGCGGGAAAGATAAAACCATTCGACCGCGTCGTCGTGGAAACGACGGGTCTTGCCGATCCGGTACCCATTCTGCAGACGATCGTCAGCGACCCCAGGCTGTCACGCGTCTACGGGCTGGACCGAATCGTTACGCTCATCGACGGCCAGCAGGGCGGCGCGCATCTGCTCGCCCACCCGGAATCCGCCAAGCAGGTCGCAATTTCCGATTGCCTGGTGGTGAGCAAAGTGGACCTGATCACTGTCGGCCGGAAGCGGCGATTGATTGCGCAACTGCGCGAAATCAACCCTGACGCGGTGGTGTTCACCTCATCGAATGGCGCGACCGATGTGGGGCGCGTTTTCGCTGCACGGCCACTGGACAGACGCGAACAACTCGACGCCGCATTGCAATGGCTGAATTCCGCCGCCTACGCCAACGGCCATTCCACACCAGCCGACGGTGAGCGCGACCACGCCGTGCCCGACGGGCGCAATTCCGCCCACGTCCACGAACGCGAACACCCGCACGCCGATGCCTATCCGCGCCCGCGCACCATCGACTCCTTCTCGTTCCTGGTAGACGGCGAGGTGCGGGCCGATGGCCTGCGCCTCTGGATAGGAATGCTTACCGCCCTGAAGAGCCGCAACATTCTGCGCCTCAAGGCCCTGCTGAACGTCGAGGGCAGGCCGGTGGTCATCCAGATGGTTCAGGCGGTGGTGTACGAACCATTCACCCTGGAGCACTGGCCGGATGCGGAGCGCCGTTCCCGAATCGTCGTGATCGGGAAAGGGCTGGTGCGCGCCGACATCGAAGGCACATTCAGCCTGCTGCGGTTCGGCGACGACTCGCCCACCGGTGCGGCGGGCATGACGGCAGGTACGATAGACCCCGCGAGTTACCAGCGGTTCCTGAAAGCGTCCAACCTGCTCGTCCGCGCAGCCGGCGGCGGACGAGACGGATGATCGACACACGATGACGGACGGATGATGACCGGCACACGCCGTTTGGCTGATGCGCATACTCAAGGGGGAGCGACATGCCTGAAATTTTTCACGTGACCGCCGACCCGGCGGTGAAGGTTCTCAAGGCGGACCGCCTGATCGATGTCGTGGCGGGCACGGTGCTGCAAAAACCGGTGATCGTCATTGAGGGGACGCGTATTGCAAAAATAGGCACAGCATCCAGCATCAACGCGCAGCCCGGCGTGAACGTGGTGGATTGCGGGGCGGCCACCCTGATGCCCGGGATGATGGACTGCCACATTCACACCATGATGTTCAACTGTCTCACGTTCCACAACTACCGCGTGGCGCAATGGGAGATCACCCCCGAGCTGCAGCAGATGTATGGGCTCTTTCACGCCCAGTTGTGCTTCGACATGGGGTTCACCACCCTGCGCGACCTGGGCCTGAATTCCAGCCGGGGCCTGCTCACGGCGCATTTGTGCGGGATCAGAGATTCCATCAACGCCGGCATTTTCGAAGGGCCGCGCATGCTGATCGGGGGTTTCACCACCATCACTGGCTCGCACCTGGATCTGATTCAGCCGCGGGCAATGCAACGCTTCGGGTTTCAAACGGCCGACGGCCCGTGGGAGCTGCGCAAGCTGGCCCGCCAGAATCTTCTGGCGGGCTGCGACATCGTCAAAACCTGTGTGACCGGCGGCGGCGGCACCGACAAGGAAGAACCCGACGTGCGCAACATGACCCAGGAAGAACTCGACGCGGTGGTCGACGAAGCGCACGCGTTCAAGAAGGCGGCGGCGGTGCACTGCTTCACCCCGGCAGGCCAGCGCATGGCGCTACAGGCAGGCGCGGACACCATTGAACACATGGTATTCAATGACGACGAGGCAACCGACGCCATCGTGGCCGCCGGAGTGCCCGTGACCACCACATTGCTGCACCGCACCGACCACGCCATCGAGACGCGCCGGGCGCAGGGCACCGCGCAGTTCGTGCTCAACAAGATGAAAGCAATTCAGCCTTACTGTTATGAGACATTCCAAAAAATGTACAAGGCCGGCGTGAAGATCGCCATGGGCACGGATATGGGTTTCGATCCCGAAATGGGTTCGAACGCGCGGGAGCTGGCGCTATATGTGGACCTGGGTATGAAACCCATGGAGGCGGTGCAGGTGGCGACCATCAATTCCGCCAGAGCGCTGAAGATAGACAAAGACACCGGCAGCCTGGAAGCGGGCAAGTTTGCCGATATCATAGCCATACGCGCCGACCCGCTGGCAGACATCGCTTGCCTGCAGGACAAGCGCAATATCGTGATGGTCATGAAGGAAGGCAAGGTATTCGCCGACCGGCGCGAAGGACATCACAAGAACGTAATCGACGCCAGACCCGGCGAATGGAAGAAAGTGGACTTTCTATGAATGGAGACGAACCAGAAGTCGCGGTAGTCACGGGGGCGAGTTCCGGCCTGGGCGAGGCCATTGCCCGGTCGCTGCTCGATAGCGGCTGCGCGGTGATCACCCTGCAGCGTCGGCCACCGCGCATCACCCACGAGCGCCTGTCTTTCTTCCCGGTCGATCTCACTGACATGGCGCAGGTTCGCCACGTATCCGGGCAGATCGCCAGAGAGCACCGCGTCAGCTATCTGGTGAACAACGCCAGCGCGAACCGCCCGGCCCTGCTCGAAGGCGCAAGCCTGGAAGACATGCAGTACGTGTTCGACATCAACCTCAGGGCCAGCCTGCTGCTGCTGCAGGCATTCACGCCTGCAATGCGCACCGCGCACTACGGCCGCATTCTCAGCATTTCGTCGCGCGCCGTGCTGGGCAAGACGGGGCGGGTGGCGTACGCGAGCGCCAAGGCGGGCGTCATCGGCATGGCGCGTACCTTGTGCCTGGAACTTGCCAAAGATGGCATCACATTCAACGTCATCGCGCCAGGGGCGATTGCCACCGACCTCTTCGACAACGGACACCCGGCGGGCAGCGCGAAACGGCGGAAAGTCATCGACAGCATTCCCGCGGGGCGTCTGGGCACGCCCGACGACGTGGCCAACGCCGCACTGTTCTTGCTGTCCCGCAATAGCGGCTACATAACCGGGCAGACCCTGTTCGTCTGCGGCGGCATGAGCATCAGCGGCTCTGGGGGCGCGTGACCCATCATGCCCAAATCCCCCGTCCCGGTTGCGGTCGTCGGTTTGGGCCGGTGGTCAACCGTGCTGACCCACGCCGCGCTGGCTTCGCCCATGCTTCATGTGGTGGCGGCAACCAGCCGGTCGCGAGCCAGCCGCGACGCCTATCAGCGGGAATTCGGCATTCCGACGGTACCCACCCTGGACGAGATCCTTGCCAACGAGAACATCACGGGCGTATTGATCACCGTGCCGAATGACGCGCACCTGGAAATCGCCGCACGCGCGGCGCACGCGGGCAAGCATATTTTCGTGGAAAAACCCATCGCCAACACCATGGCCGACGGCCTGGCCCTGGCGGCGCTGGAGAAAACGCACGGCATCGTAGTCACTGTGGGGCATTGCGCGCGGCTGCTGGCGGGCGTGCGGCTTATCAAGGCGGCTCTGGACCGCGGCGAGCTTGGCAAGCTCTGCTACCTGGAGTGCCGCTACCTCAACGACCGCGCGCTGCGCCTCACGCCCGAGAGCTGGCGCTGGTATCCCGAGAAGGCGCCGGGCGGCTGCCTGAGCCAGATCGCGGTGCATTCGCTGGACATCCTGCATTACCTCGGCGGCGAGGTGCGGGAGGTCGGCGCGATCAGCGCAAGGCTTGCCGACACCGGTGCCGCCGTCGACGATCAATCGCTGGTATTGCTGCGGTTCGCCGGGGGACACCTGGGGTACGTGGGCAGCTCGTGGACCGTACCCGGCGCCTTCTCGGTACTTGCCGCCGGCACCGAGGCGCTGATGAGCTACCAGATCGATCAAACCCTGTGGAGCCAGGCCAGCAAGCTGCATCAGGGGGCCGAACTCTTCACGCAGCGCCGCGGCGACGGATTTGGCAAGCGTACGCGCCTGCAGGTGCCGCCGGGCGACATGTTTCGCGAGGAACTCGAAGTGTTCGCGGCCGCGATCGCGGGTGAGGCCGCGACAGACCTTTCCGCGCGCAATGGCTGCGTGGCGCTGGCAATGGTTCGCGCGGCGCTGCAATCCACCGAGGCCGGTGGAAGGGCTGTTGCCCTGGACACGCTGCTCGCGTAGCGGGGCACTGGACACCCGCGCGATGAACCGCGCGCACGCGGGTTCCCCTGCCACCGGCGAGCAAATGGGGTTGGAGGCACAGATGCCGAAAGATATAAAAGTCGACCACGTGTCGTACGAGTACAGCACCGAACAGGGTCGGGTGCTGGCGGTGAAAGACGTGAGTTTCGCGCTGGCCGAATCAGGCTTTCTGTGCATCGTCGGCCCCAGCGGCTGCGGCAAGACCACCATCCTGAATATTCTTGCCGGCTTTCTGCGGCCCACCCAGGGCAGCGTGTTGATTGAAGGCGCGCCGCTGGGCGGCGGCGGAGAAAACCAGGGCGTGGTTTTCCAAGACTTCGCGCAGCTATTCCCGTGGCGCACCGTGCAGCGCAACGTCGAATTCGGCCTGGAAATGAGAAAGGTCAATCGCAAAGCTCGCGCGCAAGCCGCAACCCGCTACTTGAACATGGTTCATTTGGGAAACTTCGCCAACGCTTATCCGCACCAGCTTTCGGGCGGCATGCAGCAGCGCGCCGCCATCGCGCGTGCGCTGGCTTACAACCCAAGCGTACTGCTGATGGACGAACCCTTCGCCGCGCTCGACGCCATGACCCGCGACGAGATGCAGCGCATGCTGTATGAAATCTGGCGCGACACGAAGAAGACGATCGTCTACATCACACACAACGTAGCGGAAGCGGTCTACCTTGCCGATGACGTTCTGGTGATGGCGCCGCACCCGGGCGCCGTGAAGGCGCATCTATCCATAGCGATGGCACGCCCCAGAGATCCGCTAAGCGCGGATTTCATCGAAATTCAGAAGAAAATCCTCGATATGTTGGGCGCCACACCCGCCCGAAAGGAGACAAACCATGCGGAATCATCCAGTTGACCGGCGCGAGTTTCTAGTCAAATCCGCTCTGGCCGCTTTGAGCCTGGGTGCGACGACCAGGGCATTTGCCGCGGGCAAGAACGCGCCGCTTACGTTTGGCGCGCAGAACACCTCGTGGGGCGCAGTGGCGATGGTCGCCGAGGAGGAACACACTTTTCGCGCTGCGGGCGCGGATATCAAGGCTTACCAGTTCGATTCCGGCAAGGCGGTGCGCGACGCGATGATCGCGCGCCGCATAGACATCGGCGTTCTGGGAACCACGCCCATGATCGTCGGCGTCTCCAAGGGAGACATGCGGCCGCTGGCCATGGCGATGTACGCAGGCAAGACCGACGCCATCGTCGTCAAGAAGGGCGGCGGGATCAAGACTGTGGACGATTTGCGCGGCAAAAGAATAGCCTCGCAACTCGGGTCGTCCACCGACCACGTGCTCGAGGCGAAGATACTCCCCAAGTATGGCTTGACGCGCCGCGACGTCCACATCGTGAACGTGAAGTTCACCGATCAGGTGGCCGCGCTCATCAGCGGGTCGGTCGACGCGTTCGCGGGGGTCGAACCCTACCCGTCGGTGGCGCAGATCGACGGCATCGGCACGGTTCTGCTGGATTACAGTCAGTTCGATATCCTGCCGGTGTGGGTGGTGATCAACAGCGGCGTGCTGCAAGACCATTCGCAAGAGGTCACCGCTTTCCTGCGGGGCTGGCTCAAGGCGGTGGCGCTCTTCAAGTCCGATCCCGCCAAAGTGACCAACATCATCCTTAGACACTTCACGGCACAAGGCTACAAAATCACGAAGCCGACCATCGAACTGATGCTGTCGAAGCTGAACGTGGAGCCGGATTACATTCCGGGACTGAAAAAATATCTGTACGACCAGTGCAAGGTGATGGTGAGCCAGAATCAGATACAGAAAATCCCCGACTGGGACAAGATCGTGACGCCCAAATACCTGGAACTGGCCAGGAAAAGCTGATGCGCCCACTGGCCACCGGACGCGGACCAAATACGGGCCACCCGCCAAATACACCGTCCGGGCACGGGCCGACCGCGGTCCTGGCGAGCCTCGCGCCGTTCGTGGCCCTACTCGTGGTCTGGCAGCTCATTGCCGTGTATGGCGGGTTCAATGCCAAACTCGTTCCGCGTCTCGGCACCATTGCGGCAACGTTTATCCGCCTGGCGGGCAACGGCATACTGCTGGACTCGGCGGCGGCGACACTATACAGGCTACTGGCGGGATTCCTGATTGCCGCGTGCGTAGGGATCGCGCTAGGCCTCGTCATGGGCAGCAACCGCAAGATGGAAGAAATCCTCTTGCCACCCATCAGTTTCTTCTACCCCATACCCGGCATCGCCTACGCGCCCTTGTTCGTGCTGTGGTTCGGCCTGGGCGATACACCCGCCATTCTGCTGGTCGCGGCGGCCTCGACCTTTCCCATCGCCATCAACACCTGGAAGGGGGTACTGGCCGTGCGCCCCATCTGGCTGCAATCGGCGTGGGTGATGGGGGCGCGCGACACCCGGCTGTTCATCAAAATAATTTTCCCCGGCTCGCTGCCTTATGTCTTGGTGGGTCTGCGGCTTGGCCTGGCGACGGCATGGCGAATACTGGTGGCGGTGGAGATGCTCACTTCAGTGAAACAGGGCCTTGGCTGGCTGATCTTCGGGTCGCAAGCATTCCTTGAAACCGACGTGATGCTCTCTTCGATCATCGTGATCGGCGTGATAGGCTTCGCCCTCGAGAAAACATTCTTCCAGCTCGTGGAACGCAACACGCTGGTGCGCTGGGGAATGCTGATGCCATGAAAGCGCCACGACATTTTCCGCTGCCGCGCTTGCTTCGGGGGATTCTCGGTTTCGTGCTATTCGCCGCCGTCTGGGAAGGGTTTGCGCGCAGCGGCCTGTTCTCGCAAGCCCTTACGCCACCGCTGGAAACCATCCTCGCCACGACATGGACGCTGCTCGCCGCCGGCCATATCCTGCACAGCATGGCCAGTACCCTGGGACGAGTGCTGGCGGGCTTTGCCATTTCACTGGTCATCGCGGTGCCGATCGGTCTGCTCATGGGGCGGTCGCGAATGTGCGAACGCCTGGTGGCGCCACCGCTAAGCGCCTTCCTGCCCATTCCGTCGCTTGCCTGGGTGCCGATACTCATTCTTTGGTTCGGCATCGGAAATGCGGCAACCATCATCGTCATCGTCTACGCGGCAACCACGCAACTGATCTACAACATCTGGATCGGCGTGCGGGCCGTGAATCCATTATGGATACGGGCGGCGACCGCGATGGGGGCAGGCCGGACCAGCGTGTTCGCGCGCGTCATCCTGCCAGGCGCGCTGCCACACATTTTCACCGGCATGCGCCTGGCGTTCGGGCGCGCCTGGATCGCGGTGATCGGCGGCGAATTGTTGTCCAGCCCGCGATGGGGCCTCGGAACGGTGATTTTCGATGCCGGCGAGTTCCTCAACACGGCAACCATGCTGAGCGCCCTGCTGTTCATCGGGCTGATCGGCGTGTGTTTCGAACAGCTGGTATTCAACAACCTGGAAAGGGTGACCGTCAGGCGGTGGGGAATGAGTCATGACACAATGTCGTCGCGACGTTGAGTTCCTTTCCGGGAGGCAGCGATGGAACTTCGCCATATCCGCTATTTCCTGGCGGCCGCGCATTCGCAGAATTTCACGAACGCGGCCGATATCCTGCACATCACGCAACCCACGCTGTCGCACCAGATCAAGCAACTCGAGGAGGAGATCGGCTGCAACCTGTTCGACCGGGTGGGACGGTCGGTGCGTCTGACGCAGGCCGGCGAACTATTCCGGGAATATGCCAAACGCATGGTGCGGGAAGTGGATTCGGCCACCGACGCCATACACGATCTGGGAAATCTGCGGCATGGCAAGTTGACGATCGGCGTGTTTTCATCATTCAGCACATCACTCCTGCCACCGATACTGGCTCATTTCTCGGCCGCATACCCGGGAATAAAGGTCACCGTGCTGGAGCTCCCCACCGGGGAAATGGAGAAGCGGCTGCGCGAGGGCGAAATCAATTTCGGCGTTGCCTATGGCCCACCCGCGGCCGATCAGGTCATCGCGGAGGAGTTGTTCAAAGAGCAGCTGGCGCTGGTGGTTGGTGTGCTGCACCCGCTCTTTGGCAAACCAACGGTGCGGATGGAGGAATTGAGCCAGTACGGCCTCATCATGCTCACCCGCGAATACATCTCGCGCGGATTGGTCGAGGCCGCGTTCGCCGCGTGCGGGTGCAAGCCGCACATCGCCATGGAAATGAACTCGATCGAGCCCATTCTGGCAACCGTGCGCTGCAGCAGCCTGGGCACCCTATTGTCCGATCGGCTGGTGCGCACCTTGCCGGGGCTGCACCCCGTCCTGCTGCTGCCACCCATCGTGCGCACGGTGTCGCTCTTCACGCGCCAGAACGCCAGCGTCTCGGCCGCCGCGCGCGCCATGGCTGCGCTTATAAAAAGCAGTTTTTAGAGACCCCCCGATCAAGTTCACCCGGGAAGTTCGATGTGGTAATGTGAATCCTTGTCAGAACAAGTGACCATTCTTGCGCACGGGCGCGGGTGCGCGCGGGCGGGATGTGCCAGCTTTTTCGCCACGAATTCGTGGCGCGCCCTCACAGGAGAAATTTCGTCATGGATCACGCACTTGCCCAGCGACCCCTCGGTTCGATGGGGTTGCATTCAAGCCTGCTTGCCTTCGGGGCCATGGGGCTTTCGGGCGTGTATGGCGCGGCGGACGACCACCAATCCATCGCCCTGCTGCGCACGGCGCTGGACAAGGGCGTCACCATGTTCGACACGGCCGATGTCTATGGCAACGGACACAGCGAATCCTTGATGGGAGAAGCGTTTGAAGGCATGCGCCAGCGGGTCGTGATCGCGACGAAAACCGGCGAGGGTGCCGACAGCGGCCGCGGGCGGCCCGACTATATTCGCCAGGCGGTGGAAGAAAGTCTGCGTCGCCTCAAGACCGACTATATCGACCTTTACTATCTGCACCGCGTGGACCCCGCCACCCCGATCGAGGACAGCATCGGCGCCATGAGCGAACTCGTGACGGCGGGGAAGGTGCGTTACATCGGCATCTCGGAAGTCGGCCCGAAAACAATCCGGCGGGCGCATGCAACGCACCCGATCTCGGCGGTTCAGCAAGAGTATTCGCTGTTCGTGCGGGAAGCGGAAACCGAAGTGCTGCCCACCCTGCGTGAACTGGGCATCGGCCTGGTCGCGTACGCCCCCATCGGACGCGGCCTGCTCTCGGGCGCGCTCAAGCACATCGAAGACGTCGAGAACTGGGAGCAGCGCAAGGCCCGGTACCCGCGCTTCGCCGACGACGCCTTCCGCGCGAACGTGCAGCGCGTCGAGAAGATGCGCCAGATCGCGAGCGACGCCGGCACAACCCCCGCGGCGCTGGCGCTGGCATGGCTGCTGCAAAGCGGGCCGGACATCGTGCCGATCTTCGGCACCCGCGGCGTCGCGCATCTCGAGGAGAACCTGCGTGCCGCGTCGCTCGCGCTCGATGCGCGAACGGTTAGCCGCCTCACCGAGCTGTTCCCCGTGGGCGCGCTGGCCGGCGCCCGTTACAACGAGGCGGCGCTCAAGCGCATCGACCGCTGAAGGCAACGCTTCCCCGACGCGGGTGGCGAGACGGGAGAAAATCCCAGTCAACCAGGAAGAGAATTCGAGTCAATCGACGAGGAAATGATGAAAATCAAAGGATTGCTGGCATTCGCGCTGGCCGGTGCGATGGTGTCGGCCGGCATGCCGGCGGCGCTGGCGGCGACCAGCCGCATGGACAAGATCAAGTCGACAGGCGAGATCGCCATCGGCTATCGCGATGCGGCCATCCCGTTTTCGTATCTCGACGACAATCAGCGTCCGATCGGTTACTCCATGGACATCTGCCACGGCGTAGTCAAGGCTCTGGAACGCGATCTGAAAATTCCGAAGATCAAGGTCAAGCTGGTGCCGGTGGTAGGCTCCACCCGCATACCGCTGGTCGACAACGGCACCGTCGACCTGGTGTGTGGTTCGCCCACGAACAATGCCGAGCGCCAGAGGCTGGTCAGCTTCACCCCCACGATCTATGTGGCGGCCACGCGCTTCACCGCGCTCAAGAAATCGAACTTGCGCCAGTTGTCGGACTTCAAGGGCAAGACGGTCGTCTCCGTCGCCGGCAGCACGAACATCAAGTGGCTCTCGGAAACCAACGCGAAAGATCACCTGGGCATGCACATCATTGCCGCGAAGGACCATCCCGAAGCATTCCTGACGGTGGCCAGCGGGCGCGCCGCCGCATTCTTCATGGATGACATCCTGCTGGCGGGCCTGGTGGCCAACGCGCACGATCCCAGCGCGTGGATGATCAGTAAAACGGCATACACCATCGAACCCTACGGCATCATCGAACCCAAAGGCGATCCGCAATTCAAGACCGCCGTCGATGACGCGGTCAAGGCAATGATGAAGGACGGCAAGGTAACGGCGCTTTACACCCGCTGGTTCACCCAGCCCATTGCGCCGAAGAACGTCAATCTGAACTGGCCGATGACCCCTGAACTCAGGAAGGCAATCGCGCACCCGACCGATTCACCGAATCCCGAGATGTATAAGTAACCTGTACGAGTCACCCGTGCCATGACCAATACCAGCATCAGTTTCGAGCAGCGCGTTCAAGGCGCGCTGATGGGCGCCTACATCGGCGATGCGCTCTCGGTGGGCCCGCATTGGTACTACGACCTTGCCGCCATGCACGCCGCGTACGGGCCGTGGATCAGCCACTACACCGAACCGAAACCGGGCCGCTACCACGCGGGCCTGAAGGCGGGGCAATCGAGCCAGGCCGGGTTCATTCTTGATCTGCTGGTCGATTCCCTGGCCGAACAAGGGCATTACGACGAGCCGGATTTCTGCAGGCGGCTCGATGAAACGCTATTTCCACTGCTCGACGGCAGCGCGCGCAAGGGGCCGGGGAACTACACCAACCAGTCCATACGCGAAACCTGGGCCCTGCGCGTGCGGGGGAAGCGGCCGTGGGGCCAGTGCGCGGGTTTCGCCGACACCACCGAATCGGCCGAACGCATCATGGCGCTGGCGGCGCGCTATGCGCGTGCGCCTGGCACACTGGCGCAAACCGTGGCGGCGAACACAGCCCTGCTACAGAGGGACACCACCATACTCGCCATGACGGTCGCCTATGGCTGCGTGCTCGGCAGCCTGCTGCGCGGCGAACCGCTCGATGCCCAAACGTCCGACCGCCTGACGGCCCTTGGGCGCGACGGCACGCTGGATTTCAATGCCGCCGTCTCGTCGGGCGGCACGGCAAAACCGGGCGCATCGGCAGCCGATCGGCCGGCGGGGTCGTTTGCGTCGCCCGAAGCGCTCTTTGCCGCCTCGGGCGCGCTGCACGTTCTTGCCGATCCGGCCATCCGCATCGAGCCAGCCTGGAAAATCGCCACGGTCTACGGCATGCCCTGCGCAGCCTATTACCAATTCCCCGCCGCTTACTATCTGGCCGGCCGGTTTCAGGAGGATTTCGAGTCGGCGGTTCTGCACGCCATCAATGGCGGCGGTGAAAACCGCGCAAGGGCAATGCTGACGGGCACACTGAGCGGCGCCATCGGCGGCATCCAGTCGGTTCCCCGCCGTTTCATCGACGATCTGGAACGCGGCCATGAACGCCTGGAGAAAGCCGCCGGGCTGGCGCTGCAAGCCGCCGCGTAGCGCACTCGGCCAATAACGCGCACGCGCGCCTCGCAACAACCCCCTCGATCGATTCCCCATGCCAAACACGACGCAATTCACCCCCGCCTCCAAGCTGCGCGAGCAGCCATGGAAGAACGGCGCGGGTTCGACACGCGACGTTGTCACTTACCCCGATGACGCCGAGCGCGACGCCGTCCTCTGGCGGGCGGGCATTCTGGAACTCACGGCCGACGGCACATTGCCCACCTGGGACGGCATGGACCGCATTCTCATGCTCATCGGGGGCGGCCCGCTGACGCTGATTCGCGAGGATACCGCTGCGCAAACCACCTACGAACCAGGCGCGCGACTCTATTGGTCGGCCGAAACCGTGTACCGCGCGGAACTCCACGGCCACTCCGCAACGCTTTTCACACTGCTGCTGCGCCAGAAGCAGGCGCACGGCTGCGTGGACATGCGCCGCGGTTCGCAGCAACTTCCGCTACGCCCCGGCCATACGGTGCTACATTGCATTCAGGGGCAGTTTGAAGCACAGTTGCCGCCGCGGCTGGGGGGCGCCCACACGCTGAAGGCGGGAGATACGCTGCATATCGTGCTGGATTACATCCCCGCCTACCGACTGAACCTCACCTCCCAGGCGGCGGATTCCCGGCTGGTGGACACGCGCACCAACCTGTACCCGAACGCCGGCTGACCGCGCGGCCAGTGGCAAACGCCAGGCAACGCCATGAAGACCAACTCGACCTACCGCAAGCTTCAGAACTATTTGTTCCTGGTCATCTACGGGCTCACGTTCGGCCGGCTGATATGGCTCATGGTCGAAGGTGCGGACCCGCGACCCATCCTCTTTCTCATGGCCTGCTGCGCGGTGTGGTTCGCGCTGATCTCGTTCGTTACGTCGCTGGCAGAAAAGAGCGCGGAGAAACAGAAACACGAGAATGAACGCCGCCAGATGGGCGGAAATCGGCATGTATAGCTTCAGGAGTTCTACAGTATGACAACACAGCAACCGGCCGCCGCGGCCGGACAATTCCGCATTGGCGGCGACCTGCCCGTCAATCGCATGGGCTTTGGCGCCATGCGTGTCACCGGGCCGGGCATCTGGGGCGATCCCGCCAACCCGGCGCAAGCCCGGGCAACGCTGGCGCGCGCGCCGGAACTGGGCATCACCTTCATCGACACGGCCGACAGCTACGGCCCGTTCGTCAGTGAAGACCTGATTCGCGAAGTGCTGCATCCTTATCACGGCATGGTCATCGCCACCAAGGGTGGGCTGACGCGCCACGGCCCCGACCTCTGGAAACCGCTGGGCCGCCCCGAGTACCTGCGCCAATGCGTCCTCATGAGCCTGCGGCGGCTGCATGTGGACCGCATCGATCTATGGCAATTGCACCGCATCGACCCCGCAGTTCCGGCGAACGAGCAATTCGATGTCATCGCGGAAATGCGTCGCGAAGGCCTGATCCGCCATGTGGGCCTCAGCGAGGTACGCGTGGCGCAAATCGAAGCCGCGCAAAAATACTTTCCCGTCGCCACGGTGCAGAATCGCTACAACCTGACCGACCGCAAAAGCGACGCGGTACTGCAATATTGCGAACAGCACCGCATTGGCTTCATTCCCTGGTACCCACTGGCCGCGGGCGAACTCACGCATCCCGATTCCGCAGCATCCCGAGTCGCCGCGCGGCTGCGCATCACCCACGCGCAACTCGCGCTGGCCTGGCTGCTGAAGCGTTCGCCCGTCATACTGCCCATACCCGGCACGAGCCAGGTGGCGCACCTGGAGCAGAACGCGGCGGCCGCCACGGTTGCCCTCTCCGACGAAGATTTCGCCGCCGTGAGCCGGCAAGCGGCTTGAGCGGCGCTCGCGGCGGGCCGGCCGAGGCTCGTTCGCGCCTTCACAACCGCCGGCACGGCGCCGAGTCCACCCATACGTGAAACCCGACAACACGCGCTTCTCCGACTACTGGCTGGCCGAATTGCTGCGCGTGCGCGAGGCACATTGGGGCCCGCTGGAAGACGCGGGCGAAGTCCGCGCCGCGCGCGCCCAGGGGGGCAACTTCGCCGAACGCATCGTACTGCGCGCGCGCCTGCTGTGCCGGCGCGAAAAACTCGACACCGCACTGGCACACTGGCGGCGCGCCGCACGGGTGGCGCTTCCGGGCCTGGCGCTGCTGGCCCTGCTGGTCGGCTCGGGCGCCGCGCTCGGCGCCCTGGGCAATGGCACCGCGCCGGTGAATATTGCGCTTGCCCTGACGGCCATGCTGGGGCTGCACTGCCTGACTTACGTCTTGTGGCTCGCCAGCTTCGGCCTGCACGACGACGGCGAGGGTGGCGCCCGGCTGGGGCGTGCATGGCTATGGCTGACCCGCAGGCTGGCGCGCGGCCCCGATACCGCGCTGGCTCCGCGCGCGCTGACGGGGCTGCTCAGCCGCAACGGTTCGCTGCGCTGGCTGCTCGGTGCGGTCAGCCATGGCCTGTGGACCGTGGCGTTCATCAGCCTGCTGCTGACACTTCTGGCGGTGCTCGCGGCGCGGCGCTACGACTTCAGCTGGCAGACGACGCTGCTCACTCCCGACACGTTCGTACGCTTTGCCGCAATCCTGGGCTGGGCGCCGGCCCATTTGGGTTTCGCCACGCCACCCGACGCGGTGGTGCGGATCAGCAACGGCCTGCATGTTCTACCCGACAGCGCCCGCGCACTCTGGTCGAGCTGGCTCATCGGCTGCGTGGTGGTGTACGGCCTGCTGCCGCGCCTGGCCGGCCTCGGCCTCTGCCTGGCCATGGCGCGGCACCGCATTCGGCGCCTGAGTCTCGATACCACCCTGCCGGGCTACGCCGATTTGCGCCAGCGCCTGTCACCGCCCAGCGAAACAGTGGATGGCGGCGAACCCGAGCCGGCGGCGGCCGACACCCCCGGCCTTCCGAGGCGGGCGGCGTCTTCCGCCGGCGAACCCGCCATTGCGGGTATCGAGCTTCCACCCGACCCGCCGTGGCCTCCCGGCGGTCTCGACGACCGCATCATCGACCTCGGCATCATCGATACACGCGCGCAGCGCGTGGCCACGCTCGACCGCCTGGCGCAAACGCCGCCATCCCGCCTCCTGGTGGTCTGCGACGCCGACCAGACACCCGACCGGGGCGCCGTCGCGCTGATCATGGACCTAGCCGCCAGTGCGGGAGCAATCAGAGTCATTCCGCTGACGGCACGTTCTCACGCGACGCCGGACGCGTCGGACCGGAACCTCCGCGCGGACCAGTGGCGCGAACGCCTCGTTGCCGCGGGCTTGCCGTCCGCCGCCATCATGACGGACTTGAACGAGGCCATGGGCTGGCTGGCCCCGCCCGGCGCCTGTGAGGCGAATCGTGTCTGACGCAACCCTGCTGACCCTGGCCGTCGTCGGGCACACCAACACCGGCAAAACGTCTTTACTGCGCACGCTGACTCGCAATCCGGACTTCGGCCGGGTGGACGACAGCCCGGGCACGACCCGCCGCGTGGAAGGGGCGCGGCTCCTGGTCGACGGGCGGCCCGTCGTCGAGCTTTTCGATACGCCGGGACTGGAGGACAGCATGGCGCTGCTGGACTACCTGGACCAGATCGCCCAACGCGGCGAACGGCTGGACGGCCCCGATCGCATCCGGCGCTTTCTCGACTCACCGGGAAGCCGCGGGCGCTTCGAGCAGGAAGCACGCGTCCTGAAGCAGTTGCTGGCCTGCGACGCGGGTCTGTATGTGATCGACGTGCGCGACCCCGTGCTCGGCAAGCACAAGGATGAACTCGCCCTGCTGGGCAGTTGTGGCCGTCCGCTGCTGCCCGTGCTGAACTTCATACACAGCCCTCAAGGGGGCGGCGAGGCTTGGCGCGACGCCCTCGCGCGGGCCGGCTTGCACGCCAGCGTGGCGTTCGACACCGTAGCGCCCGCCCTGGATGGTGAAGAGCAGCTGTACGGCAAATTGGCGTTGCTCACGGACACCCATGCGCACCTGCTGGCGGCATTGCGGCGCGACATCGCGCAACAGCGCGAGCGACGGCGCACGGACGCCGCGCACGCCATTGCCGAGCTGCTGATCGACGCCGCCGCCTGGCACCTGAGCAGCGCGCCCGGCGACGATGCGGTGCGGGCGGCAACCCAGTCGTTGCGCAAGCGCATTCGCCAGCGGGAGGCACGCTGCGTCAAAGACTTGCTGAAGCGGTACAACTTTCGCGCCGTCGACTTCCCCTACCACGACCTGCCGCTGGGCGGCGAACGCTGGGGCATGGATCTGTTTCATCCCCAGGCGCTGAAGGATGCGGGCCTGCGCGTCGGCAAGGGCATCGCAACCGGCGCCATGGCCGGCGTCACGGTGGATATTTTCACCGGCGGCCTGAGCATGGGCGGCGCAGCCCTGGCCGGCGCCGCGCTGGGCGGCCTGTGGCAAGGGGCCGACCGCATGGGCAAACGGATTGCCGGCCGCCTGCGGGGATATCGGGAACTCAGTGTCGACGACGCCGTATTGCGCCTGTTGATGTTGCGGGAAACGCAGCTCGTTCAGGCACTCGAACGGCGCGGCCATGCCGCCCAGACACCGATCGTGCTCGACGGGAGCAAAACGGCGGGCGAAACGTC
>SCQX01000043.1 GCA_004298545.1 Candidimonas sp.
CGGGGCTCATCCTGACCGGAATGCCCCGCCCGACCCGATGATCACCGGGCAACCGCGGCTCGCCACGCGGTCATATATAAGAGCTATATAATCCTGCAATCTCGTACCGGGAATTTTCACCGGGCGCATTCACGGATTCTTCCGGCAGCTTGCTATCGCAACGCAGCGCCCGTGTCAGCCGGCGCGGCACCACAAGGCCGCGACCTTCACCCATTCAAAAAGCGGGAACGCACATCCACCATCCAGGCAACCGGAGCCGGGCGAGAGCCTTTGGCTCGCGGCGGGGCACTCCGAGGAATTTTTTACCATTACCATTGCGGATAGGATCACCATGGACAAGCGAACCACGCGCAATCGGCTCCAAGTGGCCGATGTGCTGTCTCAATTCATCGAGCACGAAGCCCTGCCGGGCACGGGAATCGACGCCAGCGCGTTCTGGTCCGGGCTGGACGCGCTTGTCCACGACCTGAGCCCGCGCAACCGCGCCCTGCTGGCCGAACGCGACCGCCTCCAGGCTGAACTCGACGACTGGCACCGGCGGCATCCCGGCCCGATCGCCGACGGGGAAGCGTACCGCGCCTTCCTCAAGAAGATTGGCTACCTGACCCCGGTGCCCGATCACGTCACCATCAAGACAAGCCGGGTCGACACGGAAATCACCCAGCAGGCGGGGCCTCAACTGGTGGTGCCGGTCACCAACGCACGTTACGCGCTGAACGCGGCCAACGCGCGCTGGGGCAGCCTCTACGACGCCCTGTACGGCACCGACGCCCTGCCCGAAAACGATGGTGCGCCGCGCACCGCAGCGTACAACCCGGTGCGCGGCGCGAAAGTCGTCGCCTACGCGCGCCGCTTCCTCGACGAGAACGTGCCCCTGGCGCACGGGTCGCACACGCAGGCCACCGCCTACACCGTAAAAGAGGGGGCGTTGCGGGTGACGTTGCGCGACGGCGCGGTGACTGGGCTGGTCGATTCAGCGCTGTGCATCGGCTATCGCGGGCGCGCCGAGGCGCCCGAAGCCCTCGTGTTCCAACACAACGGCCTGCATTTCGAAATTCAGATCGACACGCGCCACCCGATCGGGCAACGGGATCCGGCCGGCGTCAAAGACATCCTGCTGGAAGCCGCCGTCACCACGATCGTCGACTTCGAAGATTCCATCGCGGCCGTGGACGCCGCCGACAAAGTCCACGCCTACCGCAATTGGCTCGGCCTGATGCGGGGCGACCTGACGGCAGTGGTGTCGAAGGGCGGCAAGACCTTCACCCGCGCGCTCAACCCCGACCGCGTCTATACCGACCTGCGGGGCGAGCACCAGACGCTGCCCGGCCGCGCACTGCTTTTCGTGCGCAACGTGGGGCACCTGATGACCAACCCGGCCATTCTCGACGAAAGCGGCAACGAGATATTCGAAGGGATTCTCGACGCAGTGGTCACCAGCCTCATTGCCCTGCACGACTTCAAGCGACGCGGCAATTCGCGCACGGGTTCCATCTACATCGTCAAGCCGAAGCTGCAGGGGCCCGACGAAGTCGCATTCGCCGACGAACTCTGCGCGCGCGTCGAAGCGCTGCTCAATCTGCCCGCCGACACCATCAAGCTGGGCATCATGGACGAGGAGCGGCGCACCAGTGTCAACCTGAAGGCCTGCATCGGCCGCACCGCCTCACGCGTGGCCTTCATCAACACCGGTTTTCTCGACCGGACCGGCGACGAAATCCACACCTCGACCCGGGCGGGCGCCATGATACGCAAGGGCGAAATGAAGCACAGCCCGTGGATCGACGCCTACGAGCGCAACAACGTTCAGGTCGGGCTGGAATGCGGGCTGTGCGGCCAGGCGCAGATCGGCAAGGGCATGTGGGCCATGCCCGACCTCATGGCGGCGATGCTCGACGAGAAAGTCGCGCAGCTCGAGGCGGGCGGCAATACGGCGTGGGTGCCGTCGCCCACGGCCGCCACGCTGCACGCGCTGCATTATCATCGCGTCAACGTCCAGCGGGTGCAGCATGGCATGAAAGGGCGATCCGAACCCCTGCTCGACCGCCTGCTCGAGGTTCCCGTGGCGGCCCGCCCCAACTGGTCGGCCAAAGAGATCCAGGAAGAACTGGACAACAACGCCCAGGGAATCCTGGGCTATGTGGTGCGCTGGGTCGACCAGGGCATCGGCTGCTCGAAGGTGCCCAACATCCATAACATAGGGCTCATGGAAGACCGCGCCACCTTGCGCATCTCAAGCCAGCACATCGCCAACTGGCTGCTGCACGGCATCACCAGCCAGGCACAGGTGACGGAAACGCTCGAGCGCATGGCGGCGGTCGTCGACCGCCAGAACGCGGCAGACCCGAACTACCGCCCGATGGCGCCGAACTTCGACAATTCCATCGCCTTCAAGGCGGCCCGCGACCTCGTATTCAAGGGCTTGACGCAACCCAGCGGCTATACCGAACCGCTGCTGCACCGGGCGCGTCAGGCCGTGAAAGCGCAATCGTGAACGACAAGGATGCGCGGCGTCGATAATCGCGGCTAGCTAACGCGGGCCGCGCACTTTGCGCACCGCCTCATCGAGGTACGCCAGCATACGCGCAACCTCATCGGCGCTGACATTGAGCGCCGGCATGAAGCGCAGCAGTTCGGGCCGCGGAGAATTCAGAAGCAGCCCGTCCGGCGTCAAGGCGCGGGCGGCCTCGACGATAGCCACCGCATCGCCGCGATCGAGCACGAGCGCCCGCAGCAACCCGGCGCCGCGCTCGCCGCGCATGCCCCATTTCGACGACAGCGCCAGCAAGCCTTCCGACAGCTGCGCCGCGCGCTCATTGACCGACGCCAGAAACCCGGGCGCCGTCAGGATGTCGAAGATGGCCACCCCGGCCGCCGCCATCAGCGGGTTGCCGTTGTAGGTGCCGCCCTGGTCGCCCGGCTGGAAACACGACACCGCTTCGCGCGCGCATAGCGCCGACAGCGGCACGCCGCCCCCTATTCCTTTGCCCAGCGTGATGATGTCGGGCGTGATGTCGGCATGTTCGTAGGCGAAGAGCGTTCCCGTGCGTCCCATGCCGGTCTGCACTTCGTCCAGAATCAGCAGCAGCCCCGCGGCCTCGGTCAGCTGACGCAACTGGCGCAGGAACTCGACCGTGGCCGGAATCACGCCCGCCTCGCCCTGCACGGGTTCCAGCATGACCGCCACGGTGCGGTCATCGATCAGCACGCGAACCGACTCCAGGTCGTTGAGGACCGCCTTGGGGAACCCATCGACCTGGGGCGCGAAGAGGGTGTCCCAGCCCGGCTTGCCCGACGCCGACATCGTGGCCAGGGTACGGCCGTGAAAGCTGTGATCGAAGGTGATGATCTTGTAAGCGCCTTTGCGATGCAGACGCCCCCACTTGCGCGCCAGCTTGATCGCCCCCTCGTTGGCTTCGGCGCCGCTGTTGGCGAAAAAAATCCGGTCGAAGCAGGATACGGACACCAGCCGCTTGGCCAGGTCGATGGCGGGCTGATTGTAGAAGGCCGGAGACGGGTTGATGAGCCGACCGGCCTGCGCCGACAGGGCGGCCACCACCGGCGCCGGACAATGGCCCAGGCAATTCACCGCCCAGCCCTGAACGAAGTCCAGATAACGCTTGCCGGCGCTGTCTTCGAGCCAGGACCCCCACCCGCGCGCGAAGACGAGTTCGGGCCGGTTGGTGATTTCCATCAACGCGTTCACACCCGACCGATCAAAGTCCATATCGCCTTCCCACCTAGAAATAGAAACCTGGAAATAGAAAAAGCCCCCTGGGGGTCTCGCCTGCGAATTTTAACGCAGCGCGCCCGCTCGATCGCACACGCCGTGAATAGTCGCGGCAAGCATGAGCCCCGAGCGCGTGGGTCCGATCGCCATGCCGCGCGCGGTATGATGCCCCGAGAACCATCCATGCGGAGCACTCGTGTCAGCGACCATCGCCAGCCTGCATAGTTATCCCGTCAAATCGTGCGCAGGACTCACGCACCGCCAGGCGAACATTTCACCCGGCGGCCTGGACGACGATCGCCATTGGGTTCTCGTCGACCGCTACGGTATTTTCATGACACAGCGCACCGTGCCGCGCATGGCATTGATACGTCCGCGCGTCGAGAACCACACGCTCTTCCTCGGCGCGCCTGGCATGCCCGACATTACCGTGTCGCGCCCCGCGCCGGTCGAAGCGCCGCCGGTGCGCGTGCGCATTTTCGCCGCCGACACGCTGGGCGCCGACGAGGGCGACGACGTCGCGCAATGGCTCAGTGACTTTCTGGAAATGCCTTGCCGGCTGCTGCGCGAACACCCCAAGGCCCGCCGCATCGCCAGCCCCGAGCACGTGGACGCCTGGATAGACAAACATGCCGACTGGGCGGGGGCGTTTCCACACGCGCACCGCTTTGGTTTCGCCGACAGTTTCCCGTTCCTCGTGACGAGCCTGTCGTCCCTGGACGAACTGAATCGGCAAATCCAGGAGAGAAATGCGGAACGGCCCGTGGTCATGAAGCGATTCCGCCCCAGCATCGTCGTCGACGGTCTCGAGGCCTACGACGAGGACCACCTGATCGGCATGCGGGTCGGCCCCCTCACCTTTGCGTTCACCAAGGCCTGCGCGCGCTGCCAGATTCCCAACGTCGACCCCGAAACGGCCGTCGTGGGCATGGAACCCACGCTGACGCTCGCCCGCCACCGCTTG